>NZ_JBNNQX010000008.1:0-232656 GCF_050276055.1 Alkalihalobacillus sp. NPDC127517
CGCGATGGACACCCTTGCCGTCAGCTAACAGTTCCTACTGCCAAGCCTGTAGTGGACTTTCACCACCAAGTTATCACCCATGCTGGGCGCACACAAAAAAGCTTCCTGCCGCTGGCAAGAAGCTTCTCAGATAGTTAGTTTTGCATGATAAAGTCTTTTTCAGCTGATTCTTCCCCGTCAAACACACGAACAATATCATAAGACGTTGTACGTTGCGCTGGAATTTTACCCGCTTCACGAATCAAACGAAGAGTTAAATTCGTGTTGACCTTATGCGTTGTATTGGCAGCTGACACTACGTTTTCTTCCATCATCGTTGAACCAAAATCGTTACAACCAAAATGAAGTGACTGCTTTCCTACTTCAGGTCCCATTGTTACCCATGAAGACTGGAAGTTTGGAATGTTATCTAAGAAGATGCGAGAGATCGCTACATTCTTAAGATAATCTTCTTTTGTCAGTTTCTTTAATCGACGCAGACCCGTATTCTCAGGCTGAAGCAGCCATGAAATAAAGGCTGTGAAGCATTCCGTTTCATCTTGAGCATCTCTCACCCGCTGCAAGTGCAAGGCACGTTCTTCAAATGACTCCCCAAAACCAATAACCATGGTTGCGGATCCGAACATACCAACCTTCTTACTTGCTTTCATCGCATCCATCCACTGTTCCCACGTAACCTTCAGGCGACTAACACGCAGTCTTGTTTCCTCAGTAAGAATTTCAGCTCCACCACCTGGCATACTATCAAGACCCGCTGCATGAAGCTCACGAAGAACTTCTTCCACCGACAAGTCAGACACCTCAGCGATTTTCCAAATTTCAGCAGGAGAGAACGAGTGCATCCAGATATCAGGAAAGCGCTCTTTAATTCCTTTTAACAAATTCGTATAATAATCAAGCTTTAAGTTAGGATTGGTTCCACCTTGCATTAGAATCTCTGTTCCACCGACATCAAGAGTTTCTTGAATTTTAGAGAAGATCACTTCATCATCAAGAACATACCCTTCTTTTGAATTAGGTGGGCGATAAAATGCACAAAAGCTGCAATATGTATCACAGAAGTTTGTGTAGTTTACATTTCGTCCGATGACAAATGTTGTAACAGGCTCTGGATGCCACTTCTTCATAATTGTATCAGCGGCTTTTCCTAGCTTTTCAAGGTCATCACTTTCATATAATTTTACAGCGTCCTCCATGGAAATACGATCCCCATTGACGGCGCGTTCAAGTATTTCATCAACGCTCATGTTGTAACCCCCATCACCTTTTAAAGGATAATTTCATCGTATCATAGATAAATAGAAACTTCCAATTGACAACACCTAAAAAAAAAGGAGAGGCTACGTTAGCTTCTCCGATTCTCACCTTTAATTATTATCGCTTCTGTATAATGCTTAATTCGTTCCATTATTCGCATGGCCTTTAGCTCTTCTGTACCACCTTTATCTGAATAAGCAAGATGGCGTTCCAACTCATCATAATCATAGTTCGATGTAAAAAGAGTAGGTAACTTTTCAAGCATCCGGTGCTGCAAAATGGCACCTAGCACATCATCCCTTATCCAGCTTGACATCGTTTCAGCGCCAATATCATCTAAGATTAATACTTGTGCTTTCTTAACCGCTTCAAGCTTCTCTTGAAATGAACCATCAGAGATGGACTGTCGCATCTCCCGAAAGAAATCAGGAGCGAAGATAATGAATGTTTCAATGTTTCGATCCTTTAATTCGTTCGCAACCGCACCCATCAAATAGGTCTTTCCAACGCCAAATTTGCCATATAGGTATAATCCGTTGCCATCTTCTCCTGGCTTTGCATTCATGGCAAATTGAAGAGCAGCACGACTTGCTTCCATTCGGTCTGTTCCGTGATCTAAATGTTCAAAACTAGCAGAAAGAATTTCTTTAGGGATATAAAGAGATTGAATAAGCGTTTGTTCCTGCTTTTGTTTCTCAGCTTGAACTTTTAAGCTACAGGCATGATACTGAAGCTCTAAATGCTTACGGTCCACATATAGCTCTGGCTGATACCCTTGCATTAAATTAGGGCAACGAACAAGCCCAGGACAGTTATCACAGTTCTCACGCTCTTTTTTGTATTCATAAAGCTTGTTAAGTCCTGTTTGGATCATCTCACTTGTTACAATAGGATGTTCTTCTAAGAAACGAATGATATAAGGGCTTTTTAGCAAGTCTTCCTTCGCACGATCCAATCGCTTTTGAAGTTCATCATTTCCATCCCATTTGGAAAGCGCTGTGTCTATACGTTCCACAATTACCCTCCCTTTTGTTGTTTTGATCGTCTTAATTCTTCGAGCATGCTCTCAAAGCTTTGTTTTGACTGTTGCTCTGTATCATTCGACCGTTCAGTTTTGTTTTCACTTGCTGAAGCCGTTTCCGATTGTGCTTGCTCTTGGGATTGTTTTTCTTCAAGTAGCCATTTTGGAAGCTTATCTTTCTTACGATTTCGTTTCCCTTGTTGTTTTTGCGTGGAATATGAATCCGCAGCTTCCGCCTTGCTTTGCTTCTCTTGCTTTGCCAGTTGCATCGCTTCATGAACAAGCTTTACTTTTTTCCTAGACCAATGACCAGCAATCTTATGAACAAGTGGTTTAGAGAGCTTCATGTCATATTGATACAACACATAATCCAACAAGACATTTGCAACACCTGGTAACAACTGATAATCAAGAATGAGTCCTTCAACAATCTTCACATCAGCTGGTGCGACCTGAGCACCCTCAGAGCGAAGTTCAAGAAGTCTTAATGGCGAAGTCTCCTCGTAAAAGAGGATCGTTCTCTCTTCATCTGTTGTTGGTTCCTTCTGATTCATCGTACGCTCTTTCATCGGCTGTGTTCTCAGACCCAGTCCAGGAGGATTACTCCCATATTCCAACCGATACCAATCCTGTGCTTTTTTCCTTAATAATTCTAAATCAACTCGTTCGTCCGGTCCCACTGCTTGTGAAACAATTTTACTCATTTCAAGCGGATCCACACGATAAACAAAGGCCAGTCGAATGACGGTTTCTTCTACTTCTTTTGTGATCGCCCGTTCTGGAACCACAAAGCTTGAAAGTGCATTTTTCATAAGCTCCAAGTCAAAGTCTTCGAAAGAAAACCCTTGTTTATCATGACGAGAAAGAATTGTTTTATTTGTATAATTCGCCAGTGCTTCCCCGGTTTCTGAACGTAAATTTGAAACCATCTCAGAATGATGTAAGGACGTATACACCTCATCAAATGAATACGTTAACTCCGTATATTCTGATGTCGGAACTGCGTCCACTGAAAAACGATTACGTAATTCTCTAAATTGGGTTTTCCCTAATCGATTAAAAAGATACACACTGAGTACATCATTTTCAAAAAATTGTTTAGGTGTCATAGGTGGTTGCAGTTCATAAAGATAGCGACTCTCTGAATCAACCTTTTGTTTATAGCTTTTTAGTAATCCAATTCCTTCTAGCTTTTTACGTTCCTCAAAGATCTCTGCTAGTGAGAGCTCTGTCATCAACATAAGCTGCCGATGCGTTTGCTCGGAGCTAATCCATTGATCTCTTTCTAAATGTGCCCATAAGGTTGTATATAAACCGTTTGCTACCGTACCTATTAATGGTTGATAGAGTAATACCATTACTTTTTGATCCATATCAGTTAAATAATCAGCCGTTCGAACGGTATATCTATCAACAGGAAGCAGCTCCCTCCAGTGCCAACTCAACGTAGTGCCCCCCTTGTTTCTTCAATCGTGATCATAGTGTAACACGTTCCCTCTATTTCTGCGCCTCATAAATCTGGCAATGCAGGAAACAAGGGCTTTACTATAAAAGATTACATGCTTACATTCAATCTATGAAAAAGCTTGTTCAATAAAACACGAACGGCAAATGATTCCTTTGCAGAATCATTTGCCTTCTTTAAATCCGTTTTTAGTTATTCCTGCTTCTAACCAGCGAACATTGCAAATGCCATTATTCCTTGTTCATTAAATCAGTTAATTCTTTAATGAAGACATTAATATCTTTAAATTGGCGATAAACGGAAGCAAACCGGACATATGCCACATCATCAATGTCTGCCAGTCTTTCCATAACTAATTCTCCAACGTCTTGGCTAAGCATTTCATTTTTCCCAGACCCTCTTAGATCTCTTTCAACATTATTTACTACGTTCTCTAATGTTTCAAGGGAGACTGCTCGTTTTTCACATGCACGAATAAGTCCTCTTAAAATTTTATCTCGACTGAACTCTTGGCGCGTCCCGTCCTTTTTTACAACAATTAATGGAACCTCTTCAACCGTTTCAAAGGTTGTAAACCGGTTTCCACACGATTCACATTCTCTTCGTCTTCGTATTGAGCGAGCTTCATCACTTGGCCTAGAATCCAGTACCCTTGTACCATTAAAATGGCATGTGGGACATCGCATGTAATCATCTCCAACCTTACACAAGTCAAGTCTTCTTTCTACCATTTATTTTATAAAAAAAGACGGGCGCTGACAAGCGGTTATAATAGTTGCTCCCCTAAGCCAGACCCGATATATATCAGTTGTTTATCCAATCTCTTGTACATTAACTCAAGCATCCGTTTACTTTTTCCAAAATCTGAAGGCAAGACGGTATTATATGAGCATGAAAAATCAACCGCCGTCTTAAACGGTCTAACCGTAATAACAGAGGCTACCAGTAAAAACTTTTTCCCGGATGATTGCTCAATAATGATTTCTCCGCGTTCTCGTTCCGTTCGTTTTAAGTTGTATCCCGATTCTTTTACAACAACTTCTATCGCTTCAATGACTTTATCCTTGTTTCCTTTATAATATCTTGTCTGAAGCGATTCATTACTGTGTTTTTCCCCTGTTTCAGCATGACTTCTCGTTAAAAAATGCCAGGTTTCTTTTAATCCCATATGAACCCCTCTTTCTCTACAAAAATCAGTAAGCGTTATCATTAGTATAAACTAAAAAAGTGAATCTGCCAAAAGGCAAATTCACTTTCCTACATACGTTGTAATTAATTAGATTCAACAGCCACTTTTTTAGGCTGAACTGGTCCCATACCTCGAGGTACTTCAATGACTTCGCTAGACGTTGAATGAAGTTCCTGAGCTATATAATTGGAAGCCAGGTGCGGATCTAAATCTCCACAGGTATATACATCTATACTCGCATAGCCATGTTCAGGAAAACTGTGAATGGTTAAATGTGATTCTGAGATGATCACCACTCCACTCACACCATGAGGGGCAAACTTATGAAAAGCTACCTCTCTTACTTCAGCTCCTGCTTTTAACGCGGCATCAACAAAAACCTGTTCAATAAAGTCCATATTATTCAACTTTTCTACATTACAACCCCATAGTTCTGCAATAACATGCCGACCCATTGTGTCCATAAGTTGAATCCCCCTTTACAGTAATAATCATGCCTTTCCAAGCATGCAGCACCACCTATACACACGGGGGAAAGTTAGTCCTATGAGGTCCTAACCCTTTCTGTGTAGAGATCATACCTTGTTTGCCGTTCACGGCTCACGACAACAAGTATACTGTTTTTCAGAGGTCAATGCAATAGACTCAAGTAAGAAACTTGTCATTAATTGCGTATACTCTCACTCATACAGTTAATTCTTTTTTTAGGCGTGCAGCAACATAATTCATTAGATCCACCACTCGACATGAGTATCCCCACTCATTGTCATACCAAGCAAGAACCTTTAAGTGACGAGTACCTTGAACACTTGTAGATAATCCGTCAATAACCGAGGATTGCTCCTCTCCATTAAAATCAATGGAAACAAGTGGTTCATCCGTTATTCCAAGGATGCCTGAAAGCTCAGAGCTTGCCGCTTGTCTAAATGCTGTGTTCACCATTTCTACTGTTACATCTTTCTTTAATTGAACAACCAGGTCTACTAATGACACATTTGGTGTTGGTACTCGTAATGCCATCCCATGAAGCTTTCCTTCAAGCTGAGGCAGAACTTTAGATATGGCTTTAGCGGCACCAGTAGAGGTAGGAATAATAGATTGGCCACAAGATCTGGCTCTACGCAAATCTTTATGAGGGTTATCGATGTTTTTCTGATCATTTGTATATGAATGAACCGTTGTCATCATTCCGCTCTCAATTCCAAATCTTTGGTCGAGTACTTTTGCAACCGGTGCCAAACAATTTGTTGTGCATGAAGCATTTGAAATAATGTGGTGATGCTCTGCCTCGTATTCGTGTTCATTTACACCCATGACAATCGTAATATCTTCGTCCTTTGCAGGTGCTGTAATTAATACTTTTCTTGCCCCTGCTTGCACATGATATCCCGCTGCTTCTTTTGTTTTAAACGCACCTGTCGCTTCAATGACAATATCAATCTCTAGCTCACTCCAAGGAAGGCTTCTTGGATCTCTTGCTTGGAATAACTTAATTTCTTGACCATCAACATATAATTGATCATCCTGAACATCCACTGACAGAGGAAATCTTCCATGCACGCTATCATATTTGATCAGATGTGCAAGCGTCTCTGCTGGATACGTTGCATTAATAGCTACCATATGAACCTTTTTATCAAGCATAGCCTTACGAAAGACCATTCGTCCAATACGTCCAAACCCATTGATCGCTACATTTGTTTTCATCATGATCCCACCCTTTATAGTGTTATACTTTATAACCATTTATTTATTATATAGTATAACACATTATAATTAAGTGCGAATGATTTTCTTGAATATAATAAAAAAACCTACTAAAAATCAGCAAAACTGATCTTTAGTAGGTCATATCTATCCATTCCACGCCTTTAATATGTGACGCAATTCATTTCTTGTCTCTTCCCTAGTACCATGATTATGAATGACACCATCTGCTCGTTCTATTTTTTCATCAATAGGTATTTGAGCATTTATTCGTGATCGGGCTTGTTCCATTCCTGCTTGATCGCGGGACATTAATCGTTTAAGCTGAAGCTCTGGTGTGACATAAACAAGGAGCACCTTATCCACTAGGTAAAATAACTCACTTTCATATAGTAAGGGGATATCCATCACTACATGCTCATGTCCTTCCCTCTGATAAGCCTCAGCCTTTGCAACTAACTCCGACCTCACCACGGGATGAACAATGGCATTTAGTTTCAAGCGCATGCTCTCATTTGTAAAAATTCGTTCGCCAAGCATTGCGCGGTTAATGGAGCCATCTTTATTTAAAATCTCATGCCCAAACGCCTGGACAACTTGATGATACGCTGCCCCGTCTATTTCCAATACTTTTCTAGCAATCACATCGGCATCTACAACAGGAATACCCTCCTGCACCATCATCGATGCCACAGTTGATTTTCCCGTCGCTATTCCGCCGGTTAATCCAATAATCATAAGCTCCTCCTTATATCTTCCAAATTCCGATTATAATGAGAAGAACTCCAGGAATAAAGGCGAGTCGATTAATCCAAGAAATACTCGCAAACCGAAATCCACTTTTCATGCCAAGCATAAGAAAGAAACCACTCATAAAAGCGACGCAGACTGCGAGTAGCCAAGGAGCATACCCTAGTAACGCTGCTCCTACCCCAGCTCCAAATGCATCAAGCGATAAAGCTGCCCCGAGCAAGAGCGCTTCTCTGCCTGTAATAGCGCCAGACTGATCCATATCTGCTTTTAATGGTTCTCTTAGTACATGAATTACAAATCCAAAGATCCTCAGTTGAAAACTAAACGGATGTTCTTTTTTCTTACGCACCGGCTTTGGTTTCTTTTTAACAGGCGCATACACCTGCCATAATGTAAAAAGTCCAATTAAAATAAGTAGGATAGCCCCAATCGCTTCCGCTACATCCTGAGAAAGATAAAGGACGATAGTTTTTCCGAGTCCCATCGCAATAAGAATGGAGGCTCCAGAACAACACGCAATAAATAGAAGAGAAACAAAGGGAATTTTCATTTTTCGAAGTCCGTACGTCATTCCTACTCCGTAGCTATCAAGACTTAGGGCGAATGCAAGCACAACTAATGCAACAAAACCAGACATGAATAGAAGCTCCTTTCTTTAGGCGATCATGTTTTAGCATATGAAAGGAGCTTATTCAATGTACCTTTAGTTCGCTTGACACGTTGGGCAAAAGTGAGTTCCACGTCCGCCAACAACAATTCGAATAATGGTATCGTCACAGTGTTTGCACGGTTCGTTTTTTCGACCATAGACATCCAGCGTCTGTTGAAACATCCCCATCTCTCCTTGACCATTTACATAGGATTTAATGGAGCTGCCACCAAGCTGAACGGCTTCTGACAACGTTTCAATAATACTGTGGTGGAGCTTTTGAAATTCATCATCAGTTAATGATTGGGCAAGCCGCTCTGGATGAATACGCGCCCTGAACAACGCTTCATCTACGTAGATATTCCCTAGACCAACAACAGTTTTTTGATCTAAAAGAAACGGCTTTATCTTGCGTGTGGTTTTCTTGCTTGCATGTGTGAGCAATTCAACCGTAAATGCTTCGTCAAATGGCTCTACCCCAAGCTGAAGCAATGGCATCGTTTCTTCTTCTTTTCCTTTTTCAAAAAGGTGCATGGTTCCAAACTTACGTACATCTTGATACCTAAGCTCTGTTCCATCGGAAAAGCTAAATGTAACGTGGGTATGAGGAACTGGCGAGTCCTCTTGCTTGTATACCCCGTATCTTCCTTCCATGCGTAGGTGAGAGACCATGACTAGATCATCAAGTTCAAAAAGCAAGAACTTGCCTCGTCTTCTCATAGAATGGATCGTTTGTCCCTTTATTTCTGTTGTAAACTCCGCTGGATCAGCTGGTCGTTTAATAATATTTGGCCATGCAATATCAACCGATTGAATGGTTTTTCCGACAACCAATTCTTCAAGCGTTCGTTTGACCGTTTCTACTTCAGGTAATTCTGGCATGTATCATACGCATCCTTTACTTTACTCACTTTATTTTGCTTCGTACCACGTATCGCCAACCGAAACATCTGCTTTAAGAGGGACATTTAATTCCAAAGCAGCTTCCATCACCTCAGGTACGATTTGTTTCATTTGCTCTAGTTCATCTTCTGGTACTTCAAAGATTAATTCATCGTGTACCTGCAAGAGCATTCGACTCTTTAACCCAACAGATTCAAGACGTTCAGCCATGTCGATCATTGCTTTCTTAATAATGTCTGCTGCTGTCCCTTGAATTGGTGTATTCATTGCTGTTCGTTCTGCAAAGCTTCGTAAATTAAAGTTACGGCTGACGAGCTCCGGCAAATAACGTCTACGCTGCATTAAGGTCGATACATATCCTTTTTCACGTGCATCTTCAACAACATTTGACATATACGCCTTCACATTTGGATAACTCTCCAAGTAACGTTCAATAAATTCAGCCGCTTCCTTACGGGTGATATTTAAGCTTTGTGATAATCCATAATCACTAATTCCATACACGATTCCGAAGTTTACAGCCTTAGAGCTTCTCCGCATATTTGATGTAACCTCAGACTCACCTACATGAAAGACATCCATTGCTGTTTTTGTATGGATATCCATATCATTTCTAAACGCCTCAATTAATCCTTGATCTTCTGAAATGTGTGCAAGAACGCGCAACTCAATTTGAGAATAATCAGCAGCTAGAATCGACCAGCCTGGTTCTGATGGAATAAACGCTTTACGAATCGTTCGTCCTTCTTCTAGTCGAATTGGAATGTTTTGCAGGTTCGGATCCGTAGAGCTTAATCTTCCTGTTTGTGTGAGTGCTTGATTATATCGAGTATGAATACGCCCCGTACTTTCATCTACAACTTTTAAGAGACCTTCAATATAAGTAGAATACAACTTACCTAACTGACGATACAGTAAAATATGCTCAATAATTTTATGTTCGTCTGCAAGCTTCTCTAACACATCCGCTGAAGTGGAATACCCGGTTTTTGTTTTCTTCACTGGCGGTAATCCTAGCGTTTCAAATAACACTTCACCAAGCTGCTTAGGAGAATTAATATTAAAGCTTGTTCCCGCTAAGTCATGGATGGTTTCCTCAAGTGCTTTTAAACGCTCTGACAAGTCTTCACCCATTTGCTTAAGCTGCGAGGAATCCACTTTAATCCCCGTAGTTTCCATCCGACCAAGTACCACAGACAGGGGCATCTCCAGATCAAAAAAGAGTTCGGATTGGTTGTTATTTTCAAGCTCTTTCTCTAAATCTTCCTTTAAGTTAAAAATGGCAGACGCTTTACGTCCTAAATGGTCACTTAATGCATCTTCTTCTGGAACACGTTGTTTGGCTCCCTTGCCATACACTGATTCATCATCTTGGACAATCGACAAACCTTTACGTTGAGCGATATCACTCATCCCATGTGAAGATACAGATGGATCAAGTAAGTAGGATGCAATCAACAGGTCAAACTCAACACCATCCAGTTCGATATCCTGCCAGCCGAGTGCGACTACTGTTCGTTTTGCATCAAACACCCATTTTTTCTTTGTTTCATCCTTGGCCCATTCCACGAATAACTCAGATTCAACTGCTGTGGTTGTTGGGATGAAATAGGTTCCATTTTCATTTGTAATGGCAAAGCCTTCAATTGGTGCATGGTGATAATGTTCACCAAGTACCTCTGCCACTAAAGCAGCTGGTGTAGCAAGGTGCTCTTCTGTTACTTCATCAACGAGTGTAATGTCCATTTCACTTAATTCTTCTGAAGGTGTTTCGCCGTTTTCATCTGGTAGTCGATTTAAAAGGGAAGAAAAATCTAGATCCTTAAAGAAAGCCGATACGTTTGCTACATCGTAGTCACCAAAGGCTAGATCGTCTATTCCTAAATCAACTGGAACCTCTGTAAAAATGGTTGCAAGCTTTTTACTCATTAAGGCTTGTTCACGGTGCTCCACAAGTCGTTCTTTCATTTTCTTACCTGAAATTTGGTCTACCGAATCAAGAACTGTTTCAACAGAACCAAATTCCTTTAATAACTTCAGCGCTGTTTTCTCACCGATTCCTGGAACACCAGGAATATTATCTGATGAATCACCCATTAATCCTTTGAGATCAATAATTTGTTTTGCAGAGATTCCATACTTCTCATCGATGGCTTCTAGATCATATCGATCCATATTGGTGATTCCTTTTTTCGTTAAATGCACTTCCACTTTATCTGTAACGAGCTGCAGTAAGTCCTTATCTCCAGAAATAACTTTCACATTCCAGCCTTCCTGCTCCGCTCGACTGGCAAGCGTTCCAATAATATCATCCGCTTCATACTCCGTCGCCTCATGTCGTTTAATTCCATACGTATCAAGAAGTTGGCGGATAAATGGAAGCTGTTCAGACAGCTCTGGTGGTGTTTTTTGTCTTGTTCCTTTATATTCTGAAAAGGTCTTATGACGGAACGTCGATTTTCCGGCATCAAAAGCCACCAACATGTGGGTTGGCTTTTCATCCTCAAGTATTTTTAGAAGCATCGTTGTGAATCCGTACACCGCATTTGTGTAAATTCCTTTATCATTCGACAAAAGCGGTAACGCAAAAAAAGCTCGGTACGCAATACTATTTCCATCTATTAAGATTAATTTCTTCATGTGGGTCCGCCTCATTTCTCTGGTTATCCTTGTCACAATTGTACCATAGGCAAACTTAAATAGAAAAAGTCGAGAAATGAAGACACAAAAAGAGGACGAAAGCATAAGGGGGAGCTTTCGTCCTTCAAGGGGGTGAACAATATCATCCAGCCAGGGTTAGTGGGACTGGAATTATCATTCGTGGTAGACCGTTCACTTATTGAGTATAAGGATAAGCTGTTAAACAGTCATAAAGGCATTGTAAATGTTTTGTAAAGATTAAAAGAGTTCTTCTTGTTGCTCTTTAGGAAAAACAAGTGTAAACACTGTGCCTTGACCTTGCTTACTTTTCACTTGAATACTTGCATGGTGAGCCTCAGCCAAATGCTTTACAATCGCTAAACCTAAACCAGTTCCGCCAGAATTACGGCTTCTCGCTCGATCCACACGATAAAAGCGTTCAAATACTCTTGGGATTTCTTTATCTTCTATACCAATCCCTGTATCCGAAACCTTTAATTCAACAGATCCCGGTTTTCCCTTAATACTCACCTTAACTTCCCCGCTCGCAGGAGTGTACATAATCGCATTGTTAATGATGTTGATCAGGATTTGCTTCATGCGTTCAGGATCCCCTTGCATGGTTGAATCCCCCGAGGCTTCAAGCGATAAGGTAATCTCTTTCGCTACTGCCTTTTCAGATAGCATTGTCACAACTTCTTCAGCAATTTGCTCCAGCGTCATATTTGTCCAGTGAACCTGAAAATTGGAGCGCTCTACTTTTGACAGCTCGAGTAGATCGTGAATTAAGCTCTGTAACCTCTCACTTTCCTTTAAAATGATCTTTAAGAACTTCTCTCTTAGCTCTTCTTGATTCATCGCTCCATCTAGCAATGTTTCTGAGAACCCTTTAATTGAAGTGATTGGTGTCTTCAGCTCATGCGACACATTTGCTACAAAATCTTTACGGATTTGTTCAAGCTTCTTCTGCTCCGTGATATCGTGCAAGACAAGTGTCATTCCTCTCATCTTACCTGATGCATCTAAAACGGGCGCTCCATACACATCATATACCTTAGCCATGTATGGTTTGCCAAGCGTCAGCTGATCTCTCTGCTTCGTTTCTGTAATAAAGACCGATTGAATAAATTGGACCAACCCAGATTCATCCATAACGTCATGATAGAGTCGATTCAACCATGCCTGATCTTCCACCTGGAAAATCATTCGACTTGCTTTATTCATCACGGAAATATCACCACGAACATTAATTAGAAGCAAGCCACTTCCCATGTTCTCAATAAGTGTTTCCATTCGCTCCTGTTGCGCTTGATGCCGTTTCGAAATGTAATCTAAATTATAAGCCAACATATTGAGCGACCTACTTAGCTGCCCAATCTCAGCATGTTGGTTTTCAAAGGTGCGAGCAGAATAGTCCCCTTTTGCTAATCGTTTCGCCACCTTAACCGATTCATCAATCGGCTTCATCATCTCTTTTGTCACCCTAAAAGCTAAGAAAGAAATGAGTGAAACAGCTATAAAAAAGCTTGCCCCAATAATTAACCAGATGGTTCGATCAACAGAATTTAAATCCTCCATTGGTAACCCTAATCGAAAATACCCTACTTTGGCATTTGTTTCATCGTAAATAGGTACAGCATAATAAAGAAGCTCTTGATCTAATGTTTGGCTATAACGAATTTCAAAGCCATCTTCCTCAAGATCAGCCTCCCGAATTTCAGGTCGATCCAAATGGTTGTCTAAAGGCTGCCCCGTTTGTGCGGATTCACCTAACACCTGACCTTCGAGATCGATAATGGTCACACGAGCAATCACGCGGTCACTAATAATCTCTGCCAGCTGATCCAAGTCAGAGTCAGAAGTTAAATCACTCCAAAGCTCTTGGACCATGTAAGAGCCTAATTGCGCCTCACTCTCAAGTCTTTCCGTGATCGTTTTTAAATAAAAGTCCTTGTACCATTGTCCGATGGCTAATCCAAGCCCAGACATGACTATGAGTGTAATCAGTGTAACTGTAGAAATTAAACGAAAACGCAGCTTATGCATCTAGCAACGGTTCTTCCATTTTGTACCCTAAGCCACGAATGGTTTTAATATAAACGGGTTTCTTTGTATTCGGTTCAATTTTCTCTCGCAAGTGACTGATGTGGACATCCACAATTCGGGTATCCCCTACGAATTCGTAGTCCCATACCGCATTAAGTAACTGATCTCGAGTCAGTACCCGTCCTTTATGATTTGCAAGATATAATAGCAATTCAAATTCTTTTGGTGTGAGCGATAACGCCTGTCCTCTGCAGTTCACTTCATAATTCTCCGGAAAGATATCAACCTCTCCAATGCGAATCATCTCAGAGGCATCCTCCGTTGATTGTGGTTGCTGATTCGCTTGAGCCGCCCTTCTTAGGATAGCACGCACTCTAGCCACAACCTCTCTTGGACTAAACGGCTTTGTCATATAGTCATCCGCACCCAGTTCAAGGCCTAGCACCTTATCAAATTCATCATCTTTTGCTGTTAGCATAAGAATAGGTGTCTGCACTTTGCTGATGCGAAGTTGTTTACATACATCGATTCCATCCATTTCAGGTAGCATCAAATCTAGCACAATCAAGTCAAACGGCTGTTGTTTTGCAAGCTCTAGACCTTCTGCACCATCTTTCGCTGTTTCAACCTCGTACCCTGCCTGTTCAAGATTAAATTGGAGTAACGTTACAATTGATTCCTCATCATCTACTACTAAAAGTCGTTTTCCCATAAAGGATATCCTACACTCCTTACATTTTAATTGAACAGTCTTCTCTCTATTTACATGTAGTATAACAAATTTTATTCAAACATTTGCGATAATCTTTACATAAGTTAATAAATGCTTCGATCAGCTTACGAGAATTTAAGATATTTAGTAGGAGAAAAATCAGAAATACAATGCTGCGCTTTGTATGCCGCTACCGGAATGGCTGGCTCGCTTTCCTAGGGAAGGCGCTGAACTAAATTGGCTGGCGCCAATTCATTTCACCTCTGCCTTTTCGTCCCTTAGGAGTCGGCCGGCCATTCCGTCCGCTCGGTTTGGTTCTGACACATTGCGGTTTGCACAACAATCTAGATTAGTGTTCTAGTTGCCGCTACCAGAATAGCCGGCACACTTTCCTAGGGAAGGCGCTGAACTAAATTGGCTAGCGCCAATTCATTTTTTCACCTCTGCCTTTTTGTCCCTTAGGAGTCGGCCGGCTATTCAGTCCGCTAGTTTTGTTTCTATGAATTTACTAGGATACGTTCTATTTGGTTATAGAAAATTTTTTTATTCCTCCAAAATTGTATGAAGGGGATATCTAGATAGTGAAATAGAGCAGTTCACTATTGCGGATCATTTGTAGTAGTCATAAAAACACTTAAGGAGTAAGGCAATAATAAAGTCTAACTATAGAGGGCTATTGTTAAAATCTCCATTTTTAGTTGCGTTCGATACACCCCAATAGATCAAGCGGAATACGGCAGTGTTCAGGCAAAAAATCCAGAAGTATTCAAATGCACTGTAATTAGGAACACTGATTAAAATGGAGTTTAAAAATACGAGGCTTAGAGACAAATACTCGATTACAGAATCTTTTAACCCAATGTTCTTATAAAGGACTTTCGTTTTCGTAAGGTTAAAAACATCTTTTAATTCTTTTGTACGATACCCTTTAACAGCTCCTAGACTGATTACATAGATCCCTAAAGCAGGTCCATAATCTATACTTAATACCCAGGTTGATGCACTGTACAATAAAGTAAATAGAATGAGAACTATTTTAACATCTCTCCTCGCCATGTTAGTTCGATCGAACACGTAACGTTAATCATGCTTATCAGAAATCAATCACTACATTTAGATAACCTACTACATATATGTACTACAAATTCGATAATTATAATCGTAATCCTATATCATTTTTAGCTATTTATTTTTTTTATTGTCTAACAATGATCTTATAATTTATTATCACTAACCAGCGGACGGAATGGTCGGCCGACTCCTAAGGGATCTAAGGGCAGGGTTGAAATGAACTGGCTCATGCCAGGTTAGTTCAACGCCCTCCCTAGGAAAGCGTGCCGATCATTCCGGGAGCGGCATATAGTCTCACATCACGGTTCTAGTGTTTTAACATTTTTAGTTTTAAGCAATACGCAAAGAAACAAGCCACACGAAAGCATGACTTGTTTCTTTTTGTCCGAATTATTCGTTTGGCAGAGCTTCCATTACACTTCGAACAGAGTCTACTGAGCGATCTAATTGGTTCTTCTCATCCTCTGTAAGGTCTAGCTCGATAATCTTCTCAATTCCGTCTCCACCGAGAATCGTTGGGACTCCAAGATATAGATCGTCATAACCGTACTCCCCTTCAAGATAAGCAATCGTTGGTAACACTCGCTTTTTATCTTTAAGGATTGCTTCAACCATTTGAGTAAGAGAAGCAGCTGGTGCGTAGTATGCACTACCATTTCCGAGTAAACCGACAATCTCTCCGCCGCCTTTACGAGTACGCTCAACAATTTCACTAATACGCTCCTCAGAAAGTAAGCTTTGAAGCGGTACGCCACCTGCTGCCGAATAACGAATTAATGGCACCATGTCGTCTCCGTGTCCACCCAGCACAAATCCAGTAATGTCCTCAACGGAAATATTTAGCTCCTCTGCAATAAACGAACGGAATCGTGCTGTATCAAGCACACCAGATTGACCAATAACACGATTTTTCGGGAAACCCGATTCCTTGTAAACCGTATATGTCATGGCATCGGCCGGATTTGTAAGCACGATGATATAGCAATTAGGTGAGTGTTTCACAACTTCTTTTGTCACAGATTTCATGATACCGGCATTTGTGCTAACAAGATCATCACGACTCATGCCCGGCTTACGAGCAATGCCAGCTGTAATAACAACGACATCAGAGTCCTTTGTATCTTCATAGCTTGATGTGCCAGTAATCTTTGCATCTGTCCCTTGAACTGGCGTTGATTCAAACATATCTAACGCTTTCCCTTTAGTTGGTCCTTCCATATTCGGAATATCAACAAGAACTACATCTCCAAGCTCTTTTTGAGCAACCATAAGAGCGGTTGTAGCTCCCGTAAAGCCTCCACCAACTACTGAGATCTTTCTGCGTTTAATAGCCATTTGCTGTTCACTCCTTTAATCGATATCATCTGGTTCACTGCAAATTATGAGAGGTTTTTAATTAGTTCATCTGCAAAACCTGAGCATGAAACCTCAGTTGCACCATCCATCAGTCTAGCGAAATCATACGTTACCACTTTGCTAGCAATGGTTTTATCCATAGAGTTCATGATCAGATCAGCAGCTTCGTTCCAGTTTAAGTGGCGAAGTAACAGCTCTCCTGATAATAGAACAGAAGAAGGGTTCACTTTATCAAGACCAGCATACTTAGGTGCTGTTCCATGAGTCGCTTCAAAGATAGCATGTCCAGTGTCATAGTTGATGTTTGCTCCCGGAGCAATACCGATTCCACCAACCTGTGCAGCTAGTGCATCAGAGATGTAGTCACCGTTTAAGTTCATTGTTGCAACAACATCAAATTCTTTTGGACGAGTCAAGATTTGTTGTAAGAAAATATCAGCAATTGAATCTTTTACGACAATCTTACCTGCAGCTTCAGCTTCAGATTGTGCTTTATCTGCTGCTTCTCTTCCTTCTGCTTCAACAATCTTGTCGTACTGAGCCCATGTGAATACTTTATCACCGTACTCACGTTCAGCAAGCTCGTAACCCCAAGATTTAAATGCGCCTTCAGTGAACTTCATGATGTTTCCTTTATGAACAAGTGTCACGCTCTTACGTCCTTCAGTTAGAGCGTAGTCAATAGCTGCACGAACTAGACGCTCTGTTCCTTCTTTGGAAACAGGCTTAATTCCGATCCCTGATGTTTCAGGGAAACGAATTTTCTTAGCTCCCATTTCGTTTTTCAAGAATTCGATCAGCTTTTTCACTTCATCTGATCCTTCTTGATATTCGATACCAGCATAAATATCTTCAGAGTTTTCACGGAAAATAACCATGTCTACATCTTCAGGACGTTTAACTGGAGAAGGAACTCCTTCAAAATAACGAACCGGACGTAAGCAAGTGTAAAGATCAAGCTCTTGTCTAAGTGCTACGTTTAAAGAACGAATTCCACCACCAACTGGAGTCGTTAGAGGTCCTTTAATTGCGATTAGGTATTCACGAACGGCATCAAGCGTTTCTTCTGGTAACCAGCTACCTGTTTCGTTAAACGCTTTTTCACCAGCTAAAATTTCTTTCCATACAATTTTCTTTTCGCCATTATATGCTTTCTCAACTGCAGCGTCTAATACGCGAGAAGCTGCTGCCCAGATATCAGGACCAATTCCATCTCCTTCGATATAAGGAATAATCGGCTCATTTGGTACATCCAACACACCATTGTTTACTTTAATAATCTCTCCACTAGACATAATATAGACCTCCTGAAAAGTTTTGACCGACGCATGATCGGACATACTGAAAATTATATGTACTAGGAGGGGTTCCCCTCCTGTAACACCTTATTAACGTTGCTCCAAAGGAACAAATTCTTGCTTACCAGGTCCAACATATTCAGCTCTTGGACGAATTAAACGGTTATTTGCATATTGTTCAAGAATGTGAGCTGTCCATCCCGATGTGCGACTAATCGCAAAAATCGGAGTAAATAAATCATGATCAATTCCTAAACTATGATAAACACTCGCAGAATAAAAGTCTACATTTGGAAGAAGACCTTTTTCATTGGTTACGAGTTCCTCGATACGTACAGACATATCATACCACTTTGTTTCACCTGTTGTATCCGTTAATTGCTTAGACATATCACGTAAAAACTTCGCACGCGGATCACCATTTTTATATACACGATGTCCAAAGCCCATGATCTTTTCTTTGTTGTCAAATGCGTTCTTAATATACGACTCTACTTGATCCACATCGCCAATCTCAGAAAGCATTTTCATCACTGCTTCGTTCGCTCCCCCGTGTAGAGGACCTTTAAGAGCTCCAATTGCTGCAGTTATACCAGAATAAACATCTGATAACGTCGCAACACAGACTCTCGCTGTAAAGGTAGAAGCATTTAATTCATGGTCCGCATGAAGAACAAGGGCTTTATTAAAGGCCGTGACTTCAAGGTCATTTGGTTCCTCGCCTTTAAGCATATAAAGGAAATTAGCAGCAAAGCTTAAATCCGGGTTCGGTTTTACAGGCTCCTTACCTTGGCGGATTCTAGAAAACGCTGTCACAATCGTTGGGATTTGAGCTTGAATGCGTAAAGCTTTTGAACGATTTGCTTCTTCTTCCATCTTGTCCGCATCAGGGTCGAACAACCCTAGTGTTGAAATGGCTGTACGTAAAACCGCCATTGGATGAACCTTATCTAAAGGTAAGGCCTTTAATTGATCTATCACTTGTTCAGGTACTTCCGCATGATGGGCAAGTTCATTCGTGAAATCTTTTAGTTCATCTTGATTTGGTAATCGACCGTTCCAAAGAATATAAACAACTTCTTCGAAACTAGCATGTTCAGTCAAATCGTTAATGTCATAGCCTTGATACGTTAAAACATCATCAATAATTGAACTTACACTAGACGTTGTAGCTACAATACCTTCTAAACCTTTTGTAGTAGTCACGCAGATCTCCCCTTTTTAATCAAACTTTAATGTGCTAAAAAGTAAATGCTTTCATTTCAGTTTTCAGAGATTCTATTACTAATAGAAAATTGTCTCATCCATTCTCATTTATCTTACCTTGACTGTCATTAATGCTCAATAAAAGCGACTTCATTTTTTATGAAACTGAAGGATACGTAGATGTTATCCACCAAGATTCATAAAAAATGTGACCGCCTTCATTGTTAGATACGCAACACCGGCCCCAATTAATGGACCTACTGCCACTCCATTCAAAACAGCAACAGCAAAGATGGTTCCAATGACAAGTGCTACCGTGATATGTGGGTCATTTTGTAAGAGATCTATTCCATTTGCAGCAATTAGCGCAACGAGTACGCCTGAGCCAAGCGCAATCCAGGCATAGGATGACTTAGCGGCCTCAGCAAGATGTTTAAAACCAATGTCACCTGTTGCGATTGGTGTTAATACAGCAATCGTAATAACGGTTACACCAATATTTAACCCTTTTTGCTGAAGAAGCGGGAATAGCTTATCTCCAAGCCCAATCCATTTCACAACAAGCAAAAATACAACAGCAATCAAGAGCGATTGATTTCTCGCCACGATTGCAATCCCCATTAGAATCAACATAAACAAGGTGGCATGAGAAATCAAAGTATGGACCCAACTTTCCTCTTAGCAATTCATAGTTATCATATCACAGTTTAATTCATTCCGCTATATCTGTCGATTGGAGCAGAAACTGCCAGCCGAAGTAAGGATATTATACATTTATCGACGGGACCTAACAATAACCTGTCCTTTTTGAAACAGATGATACATCCACTTTACTGCTAATGCCTTAACAGCCGCTCTTGAGAAGGGAAGAAACAGCAGAATTCCAATGAAATCCGTTAAAAATCCCGGAAGAAACAGACATAAAGCACCCAGAAAGACGCAAATTCCATCTAATACGGCTCCAGTTGGTGGTTGGCCACTTCTTGCCTGCATCTTCATTAGTCGGACAGCTTGTAATCCTTCTCTTCTAGCAAGTAGAATGCCAAGAAGACTTGTTGCTATCATTAAAGCCATTGTGGTCCATATACCCACCCATTGAACCATAAAATAAAACCCAACTATTTCAATCGCAGGGACTATAACTGCTAATGCTACAATATATTTTTTCATTCAAAAACTCCTCTAATTGAAAAATGAAGATAAAAAAACTGGAGAAGGAAATCCTTCTCCAGCATTTATTATAGTACACTCGCGTGGCCTCTGTAAATGTCACCGCGTGCTCCATCAACAGTCACTTCTTCACCATCAACGAATAGTTTTAAGGCTCCTTCAACTCCAACAATGACTGGTGTAGCAAGATTTAATCCAACTACCGCCGCATGAGAAGTTAAGCCGCCTTCCTCTGTAATAACCGCTGCTGCTTTTTCAAAGGCAGGGATCATATCTTTGTCTGTGCTGTACGTAACAAGGATCGCGCCCTCAACCATTTTCTCGTTTGCTTCTGCAGCTGTTGTGGCAACAACAACTTTACCAGATGCAGAACGGCGGCCGATTCCTTGACCTTTTGCAACAACTTCACCGATGATATGAACCTTAAGTAGGTTTGTTGTACCAGGTTCACCAACAGGAACACCTGCAGAGATAACAACAAGATCACCTTGATTGATACGTCCAGACTTTCTAGCTCGTTCAACCGTTGATTCTAGCATTTCATCTGTTGTTCCAGCTCTTTCACCTAGAAGCGGCTCTACACCCCATACTAGATTCAATTTACGATACTCGCGTTCGTTACCAGTAACCGCTAAGATTGGTGACTTTGGACGATACTTAGAAGCGATACGAGCCGTATAACCACTTTCTGTCGCAGTTAGAATAGCTGCTGCGTTAAGTGTTTCAGCAGTGAATACAACCGATTGGCCAACTGCACTCGTAATAGAAGGCTTGGCTTCTTTCGTTTTTCTTCTCAAGATCGCTTCATAGTTCAGAGCTTTTTCTGTTCTTGTTGCGATATTGTGCATCGTTTGAACAGCTTCTACAGGATAGTCTCCCGCTGCCGTTTCACCTGATAGCATAATTGCATCAGTGCCATCAAAAATAGCATTTGCCACGTCACTTGCTTCTGCACGAGTTGGACGAGGGTTACGTTGCATGGAATCAAGCATTTGAGTTGCTGTAATAACAGGCTTTGCAACGGCATTACATTTTTTGATAAGCATTTTTTGTACTAATGGTACCTCTTCAGCTGGAATTTCCACACCAAGGTCTCCACGAGCAACCATTAAACCGTCAGATACTTCAAGGATTTCGTCAATGTTATCGACACCCTCTTGGTTTTCAATCTTAGGAATAATCCCGATTGAATGAGCATCATTCTGCTCTAGTAATTCACGAATTTCTAGTACATCCGATGCTCTGCGCACAAAGGAAGCAGCAACAAAGTCAACGTTCTGCTCAATACCAAATTTAATGTCTGCTGCGTCCTTATCTGTAATACCAGGTAAGTCTACACTTACATTTGGAATGTTACAGCCTTTTTTATTTTTAAGTACTCCGTTATTCAGTACTTTTGTTTTGATTTCATCTTGTCCAATTTCCAATACTTCAAGACCAATTAGCCCATCGTCTAATAAAATGGTAGAGCCTGGTTCTACATCATTTACAAGACCTGGATATGTAATCGAGATCTTTTCGCAGTTTCCGACTACTTCTTTCATCGAAACGATTAACTCTTGACCTGCTTTTAGTTCTGCTACTCCACCTTCAAGTGTTTGAGTGCGGATCTCTGGTCCTTTTGTATCTAAAAGAATAGCGACGGTTTTTCCTGTTTTCTCTGAAGCTTCACGAATGTTTGTAATACGAGCACCGTGCTCTTCAAAATCCCCATGAGAAAAATTCAATCTCGCCACGTTCATTCCCGCTTCAATTAATTGAACCAGCTGTTCTACTGATTCACTTGCAGGTCCTATTGTACATACAATCTTTGTTTTACGCATAAATTCCTCCTGAATGATTAGATGTTTACTTTACTATTTTAAATCAAGAAACCCGTACCCTTTTAGATAGACAGTTCTTGAGATAACATGTACATGTCTAAGTCTACTGTATGCTTTTTAGATAGCGCTTCGTCAATATCATGATAGACAAGCTTGTTCTGTTGAATACCTACCGTTACACCTGATTTTCCAGCAAGTAATAGATCAACAGCTTTTGCTCCCAAACGGCTAGCAAGTACACGGTCAGCTCCAGTTGGAGAACCGCCACGTTGAATATGACCTAGTACCGTTACTCTTGTCTCCATATTTGTTGCTTCTTTAAGGCGTTGTCCAAACTCCATACCGCTACCTACGCCTTCAGCTACAATAATAATACTATGTTTTTTGCCACGC
Organism: Alkalihalobacillus sp. NPDC127517; assembly: GCF_050276055.1. NCBI lineage: Bacteria > Bacillati > Bacillota > Bacilli > Caryophanales > Bacillaceae > Alkalihalobacillus > Alkalihalobacillus sp. NPDC127517. The sequence goes on from NZ_JBNNQX010000008.1 coordinate 22,660, forward strand.
TCTTGTCCACGTTTTAATCGGTAAGTGATTTGGTCGAAATCATAGTCAGCTTCTGGAATCAAGATTGTTTCTGCTCCATCCGCAAGTCCAGCCCATAAAGCCAAGTCTCCTGCATGACGACCCATCACTTCAATGATGTACGTACGCTCATGTGATGTAGCTGTATCTCGAATTTTATCAATCGCATCAATGACCGTATTTAAGGCTGTATCAAAACCAATTGTAAAGTCAGTTCCAGGAATATCGTTATCAATCGTTCCAGGCACACCAATTGTCGGGAAGCCATGTCCTGTTAGCTTTTGAGCTCCTTGGAATGAACCATCTCCACCAATGACAACTAAACCTTCTATGCCAAATTTCTTTAATTGTTCGATTCCTTTTTGCTGGCCTTCAAGCGTTTTAAATTCCTCGCAACGTGCTGTATAAAGCATCGTTCCACCACGATGAATGATATCACCTACAGAGCCAAGCTCCATTTTCTTAATATCTCCAGCAATTAAACCAGCATAACCGTAGTAAATCCCGTACACTTCTATATCATGGTATATCGCTTTTCGCACAACTGCACGAATTGCAGCATTCATACCTGGAGAATCTCCACCACTTGTTAATACACCGATTCTTTTCAAACTATTTCCTCCTTCACTCACTCGAAAAAACATTCAACATGTTTCTATTCTATTTTATCATGCTCTCAATTAAAAAAAATACCATGTTCATATAAAGAATACAAACTTTCATCAAAAAAAGAAGGATTCTTATGTCAAGAATCCTCCATTCTCCTATCTATTCACAGTATTTCTATTGAATGGCTACCCATTAGCTTATACTTTTCGTGTCTTGATAAAAGAAGTTCGTCCTCTGTATGCACACTTAATGCTTGTAATGATTGTTCAATGACTCGACCAATACTTTCAGCCTGTGTCTCAACATCCAGATGCGCGCCACCTTTTGGTTCATAGATAATTTCATCTATCACTTCAAGTCTCTTTAAATCTGGAGCCGTAATCATCATCGTTTCTGCAGCTCGTTGTGCTTGTGTTGAATCCTTCCAAAGCAATGCTGCCGCACCTTCAGGAGAAATCACAGAATACGTGGAGTTCTCGAGCATATGAATGTGATCAGCTACGCCTAAAGCAAGAGCGCCACCACTTCCACCTTCTCCGATGACAATGGATATAACAGGTACTTTTAACCCAGCCATTTCAAGAAGATTACGTGCAATTGCCTCACTCTGTCCACGTTCCTCTGACTCTTTCCCCGGGTCTGCTCCTTTTGTATCAATAAAGCAAATGATTGGTCGCTTAAATTTCTCAGCCTGCTTCATTAATCGTAGAGCTTTGCGGTACCCTTCTGGTCTTGGTGATCCAAAGTTACGACGAATGTTTTCTTTCGTATCCTTGCCTCGTTGGTGTCCAATCACAGTAACGGCCTGACCATTAAACTTTGCAATCCCACCAACAATAGCTTCATCTTCACTAAACAACCGATCGCCGTGAAGTTCAATAAAGTCCTCAAACAAATGGTTAATGTAGTCAAGCGTAGTCGGTCTCTTGCTGTTACGTGCAATTTGAACCCGTTCCCATGGCTTCAAATTGCCGTAAATTTCTTTTTCCAATTCGTGCAGACGATCTTCCATCCGTTTAATCTCTGCAGATAAATCAATGTCCTTCTCATGCGCAAAGGTTTGTAGTTCTTCTATCTTCTCTTTTAATTCATTTATTGGTTTTTCAAACACCATTTCATTTCCCATTAGTACGTGACTCCCTTCTTTAGGACGGCGTGTGCATGTCTAGAATTTTTGTGAGTGTTTCTTTCATATCATGTCTCGGGATAACTTTATCTAGTTGTCCATGCTTTAATAAAAACTCCGCCGTCTGAAAGTCTTCTGGAAGTTCTTGTCTTGTTGTTTGTTCGATGATTCTACGTCCCGCAAATCCAATTAATGCACGAGGTTCTGCGAAATTATAATCACCTAGAGAAGCGAAACTTGCCGATACTCCTCCCGTTGTTGGGTGTGTCATAATAGAAATATATAATCCACCCGCACGGTTCAGCATCTGAAGAGCTGAGCTTGTTTTGGCCATTTGCATTAAGCTTAAAACACCCTCCTGCATACGTGCACCACCAGATGCTGTAAACAAGATAAGAGGTCGATTCAGTTCGATCGCTTTTTCAATTGCTCGTGTAATCTTTTCTCCTACAACTGTACCCATGCTTCCCATACGGAAACGAGAATCCATAATAGCAATGACTACGGGAAACGAATTAATCGTTCCTTCTCCTGTTACAACGGCTTCGTTAAGCTTCGTCTTTTTCCGATCAGATTCTAGCTTTTCTTCATAACCAGGAAAATTAAGAGGGTTTTTACCAATCATTCCTTTGTCATATTCGACAAATGAGTTTTCGTCGAGTAAAAAGTCCAGACGTTCGTACGCACTCATCCGATGATGGTGACCACATGAAGGGCAAACCTGTAAATTCTTTTTGAAATCCTTCGTATAGAGAATGGTTCCACAGTTTTGACATTTGGTCATTAAACCTTCTGGAACTTCTTGCTTCGCTCTTTCAGAAGGAATCGTCGCGTACCTTTTTTTCTTTGAAAATAAATCTTTAAGCATATTTGCACCTCACTAGCATCCGACAACCTCCTAGAGGATTGTCAATCGCTGAACAAGTAGTAGTAGGGTCTCTTAAAAAAGAGAGCCAGATAAAACATATACAATATAAATTCTAAAAATAATATATAAGAACCACATGACAATTTCAATCAAACTAAAAAAGAATGATTTACCTTGACTATATTCTATGACCGGTCCAAGCATTCCTGCCGAAATCAATTATAACATACAACAAGCCGGCGGTTATCCTCCGGCTTGTTGTATGTATAATCTATCTTGTGTGTTAGTCGTTAATTAATGTTAACTCTCTTGTACGCGCTGCTACTTCTTCAGGATCCACTTTAATTCTAGCAACACCTGTTTCCATCGCTGTTTTTGCTACTGCTGCTGCTACAGCTGGTGCTACACGAGCGTCAAATGGTGCCGGAATCACGTAATCTGTTGTTAAATCGGATTCATCAATTAAGTTAGCAATCGCATAGACTGCTGCCACTTTCATTTCTTCGTTAATATGTGTTGCTCTTACATCAAGTGCACCACGGAAAATTCCTGGGAAAGCCAACACATTATTTACTTGGTTCGGAAAATCTGAACGTCCTGTACCAATAACCGATGCACCCGCTGCTTTTGCATCTTCTGGCATAATTTCTGGAACTGGATTAGCCATGGCAAAAATGATTGGGTTATCGTTCATGCTTTCAACCATTTCTTTTGTGACAGCACCTTCAGCAGATACACCAATAAAGACATCGGCTCCTTTAATGACATCAGCAAGTGAACCTTCTTGACGTTTTGCATTCGTATGTTTAGCGACAGAATCCTTAATTGGATTCATCCCATAGGATCTACCTTCAAAAATAGCTCCTTTTGTGTCACACATTACAATTTCACGTACACCCATGCTTAGCATTAATTTGATAATGGCAATCCCTGCAGCTCCAGCACCGTTTGCTACAACTTTAATTTCAGAAAGCTTTTTGCCGCTTAATTTAAGCGCATTAATTAATCCAGCAAGGGTTACGATAGCCGTTCCGTGTTGATCATCGTGGAAAATGGGTATATTTGTTTCTTTCTTTAATCTTTCTTCAATTTCAAAACAATCAGGAGCAGCGATATCTTCGAGATTCACCCCACCAAATGTTGGCTCAAGAAGTTTAACCGTTTGAACGATCTCGTCGACACTGTTTGTACGTAAGCAAATTGGAAATGCATCTACACCAGCAAAGGACTTAAATAGTACTGCCTTTCCTTCCATTACAGGTAAAGAAGCTTCAGGACCGATGTTTCCAAGCCCAAGTACTGCTGTACCGTTACTTACGACTGCAACCATGTTTCCTTTCATCGTGTATTCGAATACATTCTCAACATCTTCAAAAATCTCTTTGCATGGCTCTGCTACACCTGGAGAATAAGCTAAGCTTAGGTCTCTAGCATTTTTGACTGGAACTTTCGCTTTCGATTCTAATTTCCCTTTGTTTATTCTGTGAATGTGTAGGGCTTCTTCTCTTGTCGTTGGCAAAATATCCACTCTCCTCTTTTTTTATATACGCTGACCTATACCGGGTCCATCCTTTAACAAACACATTTATTATAAACAAAAGTTTCGGACCCGCCAAGTACATGGAAAGCTAAGTTCAGAAAATCTCAATTTTTTTAGTTTAAAAAGTCTATGAATCTCTTATTTCTTTTCTCGTCATTGTACAACAAGATTCTCTTCTCCAACAATGTGCTTTAATCTAGTCAGAAGAGGTTGATTCAGATCAATATTATACTCATTTGATAGTGCTTCTCTTTCGTTTGTATCCTCAAAAAAAAGCACGACTGGGGTGTTCCCCTTTGACTCTAAAAGCACGGGCTCAATTTGTGTCCATTGGCTGGGTAACTGTTTATTTAACCGGATAAACAGACGTTTGTTATGTCTTCCCTTTAGTTTATCTAACGGGACTGCCTGATCCATAATAAATTGCTGTCTATCACGGCTATCATCCATTTTCCCTTCAAGAAAAAGCAGACCATTTGGCTTTAGTAGTTCTCCACACTCTTTCCATGCTTTAGGAAAAACAGTCACTTCGCAATGACCACTCTCATCGCCAAGCTTTAAGAATGCCATCGGGTCTCCTTTTTTGGTTGTAATTCGACGTACATCTTCTACCAAACCCGCGATTCGCACCTTTCCTTTTTTCGTAATGGCTTGTTCAATTGTCACGCGATGATACTGACTTAACACCTGTTTGTATTCACTAACAGGATGTCCGGACAAATAAAAGCCAAGTGCCTGCTTCTCATACATCAGCTTTTCTGTAGGAAGCAGAGGCACAGCCTCTAAGTAATCAGGCAAGTCAGGATTAAGTGTGAATAATCCTTCTGTTTCTGCTTGAAACTCTCTTACGCTTTCTCCGTACTCAACCGCCTCATCTAACGAATGCAACAGTGTGGATCGCTCGAGTTCCCATTCGTCAAATACACCTGCTTTAATCAAGCTCTCAAGCGCTCGTTTAGACACAATCTGTGGATGTAGCCTTGTACAAAGATCAAATAAATGTTCAAATGGCCTTATTGAACGCTCACGAATTAATTCTTGTACTGCACCTACACCAACATGTTCAATAGACAGCAATCCAAACCGAATTCCCTTCTCATCATTTGTAAATAAGTGTCCACTTTTACTAATAGATGGAGGTAGTATCGTTTGTCCCTGTTGCCTAGCTTCGGTTAGGTATAATGCTAACTTCTCTTGATTATGCCATACAGATGAAAGAAGTGCAGTATAAAATGCTGAAGCATAGTGGGTTTTTACATACGCAAGCTGATAACTTAAAAGACTGTAAGCAACCGCATGACTTCGATTAAACCCATAATTTGCGAATTGTTCAATTAATGTGTACGCACGTGTGGCAGTGGACTCATCGTACCCAAGATCAATTGCACGAGAAACAAAATTCTCCTTTTGTTGATGAAGCGACCCTTCGTCTTTTTTGCTGATGGCCCTTCTGAGAAGATCAGCCTCAGCTAATGAATAGCCAGCAAGCTTTGCTGCGAGTTGCATGATTTGCTCTTGATAAACGAGGACGCCGTATGTAGGCTTCAGGATCGCTTCAACATCTTTATGCAAATAATCAATCGTTCGCTTCTGTTGTTTCCCTTCAATGTAAACGGGAATATAATCCATAGGACCCGGTCGGTACAAGGCATTCACCGCAACGATATCTTCAAATTCAGTAGGTTTTAGTCGAGTTAATACACTTCTCATCCCATCAGATTCCAATTGAAAGATTCCAGTTGTATTCCCACTTGCAAGTAATGCGAACGTCGCACGGTCATTTATTGGGAGATCCTGGAGTGAGAACGATTGCTTAGTTTGTTGCTTGATCGTTGCTGCAATTGTTTCGAGCAGTGTTAAATTTCTGAGACCAAGAAAGTCGAACTTTAACAATCCAATCTCTTCAACAACCTCCATAGAGGCTTGTGTTAGGGCTACACGGTCCCTACCTCTTTGGAGCGCTACTCGATTCGTTAACGGTTCCGCACTTATAATGACGCCAGCTGCGTGTGTTGAGGTATGTCTTGGTAACCCCTCAATGGTTTTAGCCGCATCTATTAATGTTCCTGCTTCATGATTATCGACATAAAGCTGATAGAGCGTTTTGCTTTGATTAAGCGCCTTTTGAATCGTCATTTTCGGAGTTGCTGGTACTTCCTTTACTACTCGTTCAAGTAACCCTGGTTCGGTCCCCATTACTTTTGCAGTCGCCCGCAGCGCAGCCCGTGCTGCAAACGTACCAAACGTAAGAATTTGCGCCACGTGATGTGAACCATATTTATGTTGGACATATTCAATTACTTCGTCACGACGGTGATCTGGAAAATCGATATCGATGTCTGGAAGCGTAACTCGTTCAGGATTCAAAAATCGCTCAAATAACAGATTGTAGTGAATAGGATCTACATGTGTAATATATAAGCAATACGCAACGAGTGATCCAGCTGCCGAGCCACGTCCCGGACCAGCTAAGATGCCTTCGGTTCTGGCAAACTTCATAAAATCCCATACAATTAGAAAATAGTCGTTAAAGCCCATCTCATGAATAACTGATAATTCGTATTCTAACCGTTCCTTGACAGACTCCATGTTCGATTGATTCGTATATCTTTCACGTAAGCCTTGCTCACATAACGAGCGTAAATAATCTGATGATGACTGAGCCGCAAGTGGATATTTAGGTAGTTGACGGTCTAAAGGTAATGAGAGATTGATTGAATCAGCTAGCTCTTCACTATTTTGAAGAGCCTGCGGAAAAGCATGGAACCATTGAGTCATCTCATCAGCAGATGGTAAGCTACCATCTTCAAGCTCAATTTGATCTGGATGAATCTCTAGATCAATTGCTCGCAACAACTTGTAGCTTGAATGATCTTCTTTGTTTAGATAACGTACTGGTTTAGCCGCAATCAAATGAATATTCTCCTGCTCGGCAAACATCGCTAACTGGTTCTGATACGTCTCATCGCCGTCCAACATTAATTCGAGATACCACGATTGTTGAGCACCTCGCCAACTATCCATCCATTGGACAATCGACTTTTGATTGTTCGCTTTAATCCACCGAGACACAAATACTTGTTTATAGGGAATAATCACGGCACAGTCTGTAACCTCAGCTGCTAGCCACTCTTGCTTTGTTATATATTGCTCACGATCTTCTTTCATTCCAAGCATTGTGGCGAGCTCTAATAAGTGTCGATAGCCTTGATTTGATTTCGCAATCACACGAAGAGGGAAGGATTCATCATGACCTTTCTTAGTTGGTTCAGATACGGTAATTTCCATACCAATGAGTGGTTTCATACCATGGTTCACACATGCCTGATAGAAAGGAACCGCACCATACATCACGTGATGATCAGTCAGCGCTAGCGCACTATACCCACGCTGTTTAGCGGTTTGAACAAGTTCATCTATCTGTATAGATGAGTTCAATAAACTGTATTCACTATAGATCGCGGTCTGAACAGCACCCATGTTTTCATCCTCCTTTCTTTAACTAATCAATAAACTGTCATACTTTTAATAGCTTGACTCATATATATAAGGACGACCCTATAAGAGGAGGCGCCTAAATTGACGAGAGAAATGCTTGCAACACTTGTAATTGATTTCTTTGTTGCATTTGGTGTCATTATTGGTGGTGCATTAATAGGCGGTATTGGGGCCTTTTTACTTGGAAAGCCACCGTTACTCGCCATTCATAATTTAGCAGGTAGTTTAAAGATTTGGGCCATTGTCGCCGCTCTTGGAGGCACCTTTGATGCGATTACAACGCTTGAAAGAGGCCTTTTCAGTGGAATTCATGATGATATTTACAAGACACTTATGATGGTGTTTGCAGCGTTATGTGGAGCGCACACAGGTACAATCTTAATTCAGTGGATTGTTGGAGAACCTTTATCATAATGAGAATTCCATCTAACGTGTCACGACCTGGCTGGTTACGTTTTTTTGCTGGAATCATGCTCGGTAGTATTCTAGGGTGGGTCTTCTTCTTATACCAGTATGGGCAGATTTATGATGGCCTGATCGTTACACGTATTCAACAGGACTTAAAGATTGAAACGCTTCAGGAACGTATTGAACAGCTTGTTAGTGAACAAAAAAGTCAAAATGCGGATAACCAAAAAAAGCTTACCATTCAACAAATCGAAGTTCATTTTAAGATGGATTCACGGCTAAGTCTTGATCAACTAACCCTTTATGACATTCGACAGTCCATTTTATCAGAGCTTGCCTATTTAGAACGTAAAGATATAGAGTCCGTTCACCATACAAAAGATTTACTCATACGTACCATTGAAAATAAAACCTTTACGGTCGAAGATAAAAACTATCGAGTGAAAATTAATGAGGTGTATTTATTTACAACCTTGCATCTTTATGCCGAAATTGAAGTGGATCATCGTTAATTTATCTGAAATTTCATCAAAAGACTGGATTTAGCTTACTTTTCCTTTATACTAGAATATAGACATGAGGTTAGGAGGCCATCCACTATGGACATGACTGGTAAAGATATGGTCATTAATCGTAAGGATATGGCACGAAAAAAACTTGCAAAGCTTAAAGCAGGTCAAAGTGCCTTCGCAGAAACAAATGAAGTTGCTGATCTCCTGCGGAAGCTTGCTAAGGAAGATGGCGTGGCTTTCCAAGAAGATCATACCGATTTAGGCGCATGGTTTATCCCTGAGACAGAGAAAAGTGAATAAGAGAGTAAGGAGAGGACTTCTGCTGAAGGCCTCTTTTTTTGAATCTTAATGACTCTCACAAGCTTGTATAAGCTTACTCACAATCTCATCTGTTTCTTCCCAGGAATAAGCCGTTGCTCCAGAAGCCAAAGCATGGCCGCCACCCTGATGCTCTGCAGCAATTGTATTAATAACAGGTCCACGTGAACGTAACCTTACCCGAATTCGGTCCTCTTCTTCCACAAAAAAGACCCAGGCCATCAGCCCTTCTACTGATGAAAAGCTATTAATTAATTGGGAAGACTCGTTACTTGTCACATTGAATTGTTTGAGCACTTCTTTTTGTAGCTTCATTACACCTACCTGGCCCTCGTAGATTTCGAAATGCTGTAATACATACCCTTCAAACCGCGTCATTTTTAGCTCTCTTTTATAAAGTTCTGCATAAAAAGCATTTACATCAATCTCTTGTTCTAAAAGCAAGGCTGTGCGGCGTAACGTTTCTGGCTTTGTATTTGGATATCTGAACCTGCCTGTGTCCCCGACAATGCCAGCATACAATAATAAGGATGAGCTTTTTGATAAATGCAGGGACTCAGACTGTTCCACCAGTTCAACAATCATCTCACTTGTGGAGCTTGCTGCAACATCTACCCATACTATATCACCATATGGCTCTTCGTTTGGGTGATGGTCAATCTTAACGAGCTTTGCACCTTTTTCGAATCGGTCGTCGCTAATTCGCTCTTTTGTTGCACTGTCACATACAATCACAAGTGCTCCTTCATAAACTTCATCAGAGATCGTATCCATTTCACCTAGGAATTGAAGCGATGGCTCAACGTCGCCTACCGCGTAAATTTGTTTCTCAGGATAAGAATTCTTTAAAAGCTCCGCTAACCCCAATTGTGAACCTAGTGCATCAGGATCAGGTCTGATATGTCTGTGTATAATGATCGTATCATGTGCTTGAATAAAATCGACTATGTTGCTCTTCATTTTTAATAGCTCCTTTGAATCATTTAGTGTAAGATCTAGTAATTTCGAACGTGTCACGCTACAATGCAAGTATGATCTGTTTTTTTAGGGAGGGTGAACAATGGACAAGCTATTAATTATTTTAATTGTTTTAACCGGTGTCTTTTTTCTCTATAACCGCATCCAAGCATGGAGAAAACCCGATTCATTAATTAAAAAGATTTATGAAACGCGTTCCAGGCTTTTTCTTGGGGTGTTCCTACTTGTATTCAGCTTAAATTTACTTATTATCCCTAGAGGAATCATTGATATTATCATTGGACTCGTGTTAATTGTTTTTGCACTTGCCAATACCATTTATGGTTATAAAGCATATAAACACTATATTGCTCAGGCAGAGCCGTCTTGAATGAAAACCGTTGAACCCATAAGCCATATGATTGGCTTATGGGTTACTGTTTTTTTATCCAATCAATCAATTAATTGAGCCATCACGAGTGCCTTTCCTACGATTCGTTCCGCGTCATAAAGCTCTACATCTATTTTTGCGTGCTTTCGCCCTAGCTCCAGGACATTTGGAATGACTGTGATTAAGTTGTCAATTTGAACTGGCTTTAAAAAGTACAAGGTCATGTTTTCAACCACTAAGTCACCTTTAGAACGAGACCGTAAAACCCGACTCCCTGCTTCTGTTACCAGTGTGGTCATCACCCCATAAGAAACCGTACCAAGATGATTACTCATCTGTGGCGAGATTAAACATTGATACTGACCTTCTAGACCAGGAACCTGTTCCATTCGGCTGACTACAATGTCTTCAATCGTTTCTCCTACTTGTGGCTGGCGTTGAATCATCTGCAACGCTTTTAAGACGTCCTGCCTGCTCACAATACCTGTAAGATGATTTTGGGTATCAACAACCGGCAGCAACTCGATTCCTTCCCAAACCATGACATGAGCAGCAGAAGCCACAGATGTTCGCTCGCTCACCGTTATTGGGTCAGCTGTCATCACTTTGTCGATGGTCGTTTGTTTTGAAATGTCTACTACATCCTTAGCAGCAATCATTCCCTTAACCTTTGTAAGCTTGTCCACAACAGGGTAACGACTATGTCCAGTTTGTTCGTTAAGCTCATGCCAACGATGAACCACATCGTCTGTATAGAGCAACGAAGTCTCTTCTAGTGGTATGAGAATATCGTTTACCAAGACAATTTCTTTTTTTATTAATTGATCGTAAATCGCTCGATTAATCATGGCTGCTACTGTAAATGTATCATAGGTCGTTGAAATGATAGGTAAGTCCAGCTCATCTGCTAATTTTACAATATGAGGATCTGTATCAAAGCCCCCTGTGATTAAGACGGCCGAACCGGCTTCCAATGCAAGCTTGTGTGAGTCATAACGGTTTCCGACGATTAATAAGTTACCTGCAGTAACGTAACGCATCATCGCATCTTTTGTCATCGCGCCAATCACAAAACGATTTAGTGTTTTGTGCAAGCCCTGTTTTCCACCGAGAACTTGACCTTCAACGATATTAACGATTTCGGCATATGTTAGTTTTTCAATGTTTTCTTTTTTCTTTTTTTCAATTCGAATGGTCCCTACACGTTCAATCGTGCTGACCAGACCTTGATTCTCCGCTTCTTTTATTGCCCGATATGCTGTACCTTCACTTAAGGAAAGAGCTTTGGCAATTCGGCGAACCGATATTTTCTCGCCCACGTGCAATTGCGTTATGTAATCAAGAATTTGCTCATGCTTTGTAGCCATCTGCTCTCACGCCCTTATTCTTCCAGCTCATCAATCATTCATGTATAGACTTATTATACGTCTGAAAGAATAGGGCTTCAAGTTCATTCGTATTCGTTTTGTCTGACTCTGGTAGGAACCGTTTCACTTTTCGTTTGCTGTTGAGCTTGATTCTTAGGATGCGAGCGAATCCAAGCAAACAGATTACTCAGTAAGACCACTCCTGCGAATACAATCCAACTAAGCGCAAACCAACCGCTCACTCCTCCCTCTCCTAAAGGTAAATATTGAATCCCGTATGAGATTAGAACCCCTGCTAGTAACAAACAAATGAGATATCGCTGTTTCAATTGTACTCACTCCTTTTCTGCTATCCTATGTGAGCTTGTACAAAAAAAGACCAGCCTTTAGCTGGTCCGAGTCTTGCTATGATTATAATGTTAGTTCGTCACCTGGCTGCATCACTTGTCCTACTCCTGCTTTAAGCCTCGAAACAAAATCATCAGGATTTTGTTCTATTCCAGGAAACGTGTTGTAGTGAATCGGCACGACTGTTTTGGCTTGAACCCACTCTGCCGCTGCTGCCGCATCCTCAGGTCCCATCGTTAATGTATCTCCAATCGGTAAGAAAGCAAGATCAATGCTGTTGCGCTCACCAATCATTTTCATGTCTCCGAATAACGCAGTGTCTCCTGCATGATAAATCGTTTTTCCTTCTGCTGTAAAAAGAATTCCTGCGGGCATGCCTGTGTAGACAATGGTTTGATTTTCTTCATCGATCGCAGACGACCCATGAAAGGCTTGCGTTAATTTCACTTTGCCAAATTCAAACTCATGCGCTCCACCGATATGTAGCGGCTGCGTTTTCACACCTTTCCATCCTAAATAAGTAGCCAACTCAAAGGTACCAATCACTAATGCGTCATTTTTCTTTGCAAGTTCTACCGTATCCCCCACATGATCATTGTGACCATGAGTAAGCAAAATGACATCTACTTTTTGATCTTCAACCTTCAAATCGGTTTGTTCGTTGCCGTTAATAAAGGGATCAATTAAAATCGTTGTCCCATTTGTTTCAATTTTGACAACTGAATGTCCGTGGTAGCTTATCTTCATACGCTCATCTCCCTTTTATCAAAATCATCACTCTTATCTCTAACCGATAATCTGCTCTTTAAAACGCTACATTCGTTCGACTTCAACGAATTATGGTAAAGTAGAATAAACAACAAAGGAGGATCATCATGTCACTCACACGACTCGAAACCATCCAACAAGCCCTTCGTGATCAACAGATTGCTGCAGCTTTTATTCAAGGCAAGGAAAATGTATTCTACTTAACTGGGTTCCGAACGGATCCGCATGAACGAATTGTTGCCCTTATTATTTTACCAAATGAGGCACCTTTTTTGATTGTACCAGGCATGGAGAAATCTTTGGTTCAAAAAGCAGGGTGGACAGGAGACATCCTTACATACAGTGATACGGATAATCCTTGGACTGTTCTTGGACAGGCTTTATCACGTTACTCTTTAAAGGGAGATTCGTTATGGGTAGAAAAACGCCTCATTCCTCTTGAAAGAGCCGAGGCGCTTCAAGCTCTGTTTGGCATGAAAGAGATGCATGATGCTGAACCCACTTTAATGAGTTTACGTTCAATCAAATCAGAGAAAGAAATAGCTGTTTTACGTGAAGCTGCTGGCCTTGCTGACCTCGGTGTCAAAATTGGTGTTGAGGCGATTGCTGAAGGACGTAAGGAAATTGACATTTTAGCAACGATTGAATATGAATTAAAACGAAAAGGCATTACAGAGATGGCTTTTCAAACAACCGTAATTAGTGGAGCAAATTCTGCCGATCCACACGGAAAACCGGGCATGAAAACCATTCAACATGGAGATCTTGTATTATTTGATCTTGGTGTTGTACTTGATGGTTATTGCTCAGACATTACCCGTACGGTGGCTTATGGTGACTTATCTGATGAACTTCGCCATGTGTATCAAACGGTATTAGAAGCGCAAACCGGAGCAATCTCCCTCTGTAAACCAGGAACAGAGCTTGGAGCTCTTGACCGGAAAGCTCGCTCTACCATTACAGAAGCAGGATTTGGAGAGTACTTCCCGCATCGACTTGGTCACGGATTAGGTGCTGACGTCCACGAGCTGCCTTCAATCAATGAAACAAATACGGAAACACTTAAAGCAGGTATGACATTCACCATTGAACCTGGTATCTATCTACCAAACAAAGGTGGCGTCCGTATTGAAGACGATGTGTTGATTACTGAAGATGGCTATGAGCTATTGACGAAGTATCCAAAGGAATTACAGATTGTGAAGCCAACGAGCTAACATTAAAGAAACGGCCCCAACAAATGGGACCGTTTTTCTTTATGTGTCAAGACTTATACCAGCCCCATGTATATAGATGATCCGTTTCATCAATAAAACGGATATCAAAGGACTCAAGCTTGGGGAACTTCTTCTCGAGAATCGCTTTATACTGCTCTCTCGAACGATTTCGATTGATTTGAAGCGTCTGAACCATTTGATCAACTTCTGTTTTCGCTACATTTCCTTTTACAACCCTCTGACCGGTTTCATATTCATATTTATTCGGACTATCATATTCCCATTCGTGCTCTGTGCCGTTTTCAACTACAGTTACCCGCAGTGAAAAAACTTCCATAAGCTCAAATCCATTAGCACTTGTTTGCAAAGGAGAGCTCACAATGATAAAAATTAGTAAACCTAAAAGAATTTGACTGAGACATCTCATGATAGACCCTCGTTAAAACCGTTCGTTTGTCGGTTTTTTAGGGGTAGCTTGCTTCGCATCTTGTTCAATCGTTCCCATATTATAGGAATCCATTAGCTGTTGATTCACTTCTTTTTCGCCTTCTGTCATTTCAGTTACCCATTCATTTTCTTGATTTTCTTTTGCCATAACAAAAACCTCCTGCCACTAGTCTTTTTACAGTTCTAGTATGGCAAGAGGTTTGCTAAATTATGTGTTACTCGTTTTCTAAAATAGATGCTGCTTTTTTTAAAGCTATTTTCACTTGCTCAAAGCCTGTTCCACCCGCACTATTTCGTCTCGCTACAACCGTTTTTGGTTCTAATACCTCATAGATATCTTGCTCAAATAACGGATGAGCCGCTTGGAAGTCTTCATAGCTAAGATCAAGTAAAAATACACCTTTGTTAATAGCTGTTAATACAAGCTTTCCAACGACTTCATGCGCATCGCGGAAGGGAAGCCCTTTTGCCGCCAGATAATCCGCAAGCTCCGTCGCATTAGAAAAATCATTGTGCACAGCTTTTTCCATTACTTCTGTCCGCACGTCCATCGTATCAATCATTCCAGCAAAGATCTTTAAAGACCCCTTCACTGTATGAACTGCATCAAACATGCCTTCCTTATCTTCTTGCATATCCTTATTGTAGGCAAGAGGAAGTCCCTTTAATGTAGTAAGCAGTGAGAATAATCCACCATAAACTCGTCCAGTTTTACCACGGATCAGTTCAGCCATGTCCGGATTTTTCTTTTGTGGCATAATACTGCTTCCAGTTGCAAACGCATCGTCCATCTCAATAAATTGAAACTCTTGGGAAGACCAAAGAATCAATTCTTCACATAAACGTGACAAGTGCATCATCGTCACAGAAGCAGCACTTAAAAATTCAACAATGAAATCACGATCACTTACAGCATCCAAGCTATTCTCATAGATGCTATCAAAGCCTAATAACTCCGCAGAATATGCACGGTCAATGGGAAACGTTGTTCCAGCTAATGCTCCTGCACCGAGTGGTGAGACATTTACACGTTTTAAGCTATCCTCAAAGCGGCCAAAGTCACGTTGAAGCATCCAGAAGTACGCCATCATATGGTGAGCAAACGAAACAGGCTGGGCACGCTGAAGATGAGTATAACCAGGGATTAAGGTCTCAACGTGATTTGAGGCTTGATTTAAAAGAGCCTGTTGAACATTACGCAATGCATCCATAATGTTCTTTGTCTCATTGCGTAAGTATAAATGCATATCAGTGGCTACCTGATCATTACGGCTTCTACCCGTGTGAAGTTTACCACCGACTGGTCCAATTTCATCGATTAGAAATTTCTCTAGGTTTAAATGAATGTCTTCGTTTTGAACGGAGAATTCAAGTTCACCAGCTTTGGCCTTTTCTTTTAAGATTTCAAGGCCTGCTTTAATTTGCTCTGTTTCTTCAGAAGTCAGAATTCCACACTTACCAAGCATCGTTACATGAGCCATGCTTCCTTGTATATCTTCCATAACAAGGGCCTGATCGAAACCGATGGATGCACCGAATGCATCCACCCATTCCTCAGCAGTTTTTGTGAATCTTCCACCCCAAAGTTTTGTCACAGTGTAACCTCTTTTTTCGTCTCTTTATTAATCATGCTATGAACCTTGGTTGGAAGACCCCAAAGTGAGATAAATCCGATTGCTGCATTATGATCGAACTCATCGTCTGGTGTGTACGTAGCAAGCTTCTCGTTATATAGAGAGAACTCCGACTTACGACCTTCAACAATGGCATGGCCTTTAAATAACTTCACACGTACAACACCCGTTACAGACTTTTGTGTTTCTTTTAAGAATGCTTGAAGTGCTGGTTGTAATGGTGAGAACCAAAGTCCTTCATAGATTAGTTCTGTTAATTTCTTTTCAACAACTGGTTTAAAATGAGCCATTTCTTTAGGCAGTGTAAGGTCCTCTAACTCTTTATGAGCATTAAGTAGTGTAATTGCACCTGGACACTCATACACTTCACGTGATTTGATACCTACAAGACGGTTCTCAACATGGTCGATACGCCCTACGCCGTGTTTCCCTGCTACATCATTTAGATGCAGGATAAGCTCTGCTAATGGGTACGCAACGCCATCAATGGAAACAGGAACACCTTTATCGAATCCAATTTCAATCACATCTGCAACATCAGGTGTTTTATCAAGTGGAGCTGTTAGCTCGTATGCACCTTCTGGTGGAGTAGCCCATGGATCTTCAAGAATTCCACATTCATTACTACGGCCCCATAAGTTTTGATCCACTGAATAAGGGTTATCAAGATCAACTGGAATTGGAATGTTGTGTTTTTTTGCATATTCAATCTCTTCATCACGAGACCAAGCCCACTCACGTACAGGAGCCAATACTTTTAGATCTGGATTTAGTGCTTGAATGGATACTTCAAAACGAACCTGATCGTTTCCTTTTCCTGTACAACCATGAGCAACAGCTGTTGCACCAGTTTGCTCAGCAATCTCAACTAATTTCTTGGAGATTAGCGGACGAGAAAGAGCTGAAACCAGTGGATATTTTTGCTCGTACATTGCGTGAGACTGAAGCGCAGGAAGAACAAAGTCTTCTGCAAATTCTTTCTTCGCATCAATTGTATAGGATTGAACTGCTCCAACAGATAGCGCCTTCTGCTTTACGAAATCAAGGTCTTTCCCCTCACCTACGTCAAGCCCTACTGCAATCACGTCATATCCTTTATCTGTAAGCCACTTCACAGCGACTGATGTATCTAATCCTCCAGAATAAGCTAAAACCACTTTCTCTTTACTCATAACTAGTCCCTCCAATGAATATTCATACTCTTTTTATTATTTTTATACAAACATATTCAAAAAAAATGCATCTACATATGATTTAGATGAAGATCGAATGCATAAGCAATCATCTTTTCTTATTAATATACATAACTTTAACAAGGCTTTGCCGTTTTGGCAAGAGAAAACTGCATATTTCTTAAACATTTTTTTATCGATGATTGAGTTCAGATCAAGATGCTACCGCTCAAAATGTTCTGAGATATACAAAAAAGGTGCTACTCTCTTTAGAAAAGAGAATAACACCTTATCTGAATGCTTATACAGTTGTTAGTCTTACTGTATCACGTGCAATCATTACTTCTTCATTTGTTGGAATGATAATCACTTTAACGGGTGAATGTGGGAAGTTAATAAATGCTTCTTTTCCACGAACTTCATTAAGAGATGGATCAAAGTAAACACCCATAAATTCAAGTCCACGAAGTACACGTTCACGGATTGTTGCACTATTTTCACCGATACCAGCTGTAAAGACAATGGCATCTACACCACTCATACGTGCTGCATAAGATCCAATGTACTTATGAATACGTGAAGTGAATACGTTAAGAGCTGTTTCCGCGCGTGCATCTCCTTCATCAGCTTTCTCTTGAATATCACGAAGATCACTTGAGAAGCCAGTTAGACCGAGTAGTCCACTGCGCTTGTTTAGCGTATCAAGAACTTCAACAGCCGTTTGGCCTGTTTTATCCATGATAAAAGGAATAAGTGCCGGATCCAAGTTACCAGAACGAGTTCCCATTGTTACACCAGCAAGTGGCGTAAAGCCCATTGATGTATCAATTGATTTTCCACCTTCAATGGCAGCAATACTTGCTCCATTTCCAAGGTGACAAGAAAGAATACGTAGCTGTTCGATTGGGCGATCTAATAGCTCAGCTGCACGCTCAGATACGAACTTGTGAGACGTACCATGGAAGCCATATTTACGAATACCAAATTCTTTGTAATATTCATAAGGCAGGCTGTATAAAAATGATTCTTCAGGCATTGACTGGTGGAATGCTGTATCGAATACCGCTACTGCAGGAACATTTGGAAGAATCTCCTTAAATGCTTTGATTCCTACAATATTAGCTGGGTTATGAAGTGGTGCAAGCTCAGAAACGGTTTCAATTCCTTTTAATACTTCATCTGTGATCAGAACTGAATCATTAAATAACTCTCCCCCATGTACAACGCGGTGACCAATGGCGTTAATTTCATCAAGAGAATCAATGATTCCAAGTCCAGTTAATTTCTCAAGTAGAAGCTTAACTGCTACTTCATGGTTCGGGATATCTGTAATCGTTTCGTTCTTTTCTCCATCAACTGAGATTTGGAAGACTCCGTTTTCTAGTCCAATTCGTTCAACTAAACCTTTTGTAACCACTTCTTCTTCAGGCATTGTAAGTAGCTGAAATTTCAAAGATGAACTCCCAGCATTAATCGCAATAATTTTAGACATTAAAAAAGCCCACTCCTTTTTGTAGACACCCATCTCTTTATCATAAGGTTGTCCTTCTTATCATATTTAAGCACCGAAATCCCTGTAATTCAAGTGTTACAGGCGATTTTAAAGGAAAGTCAGTGAATTCTGAATACGTCCCCTTGTTATGAAATCTGTTCTAGTAATTGCTAATTATGCCCTATTAAACGTCTTTAAAGCGCTTCATTTTTCATGACATACAGATCAAACATTCTGTGTTGTATTACAGCTTCAATTCTTCTTCAAACCATTTATTTATTTGCTTCATCATATCAGCCAATGCTTCTTTTTTATCAAATGAAGGCAGTTCAGCTAGCAGCGCATGTCTAGGAACAATGGTTTTTTCACCTTTCTTTTGCACAAGTAAAAAGCTTTTACCATGTTGTTTTTCATTAAACATCGTCTTAGGCAGTTGTAACAAAGCAAGAATCGTTGTGTGTTCTTTTAAATACGCATGAAGAGACTCTGCTTGATCACTTTCAAATAGAAAGTTTGGTACAAGATATAAGGCATAGCCACCTGGATGAAGTGAGCGAATGCCTTGCTCAATCATTAGGTGATGAATGAACGCATGTCCTTCCTCCGCCTTTAGGTCATAGGTAGAAGCGACTTCATCCTTAGGATAATAGCCAATCGGCAAATCGGTAACAACAAGCTCACCCGGAGCTAACGCTACTTGCAAACTATCCTGGTGGAATAGATCAACTTGGTGCTTTTGGAGATTTGCATTCATGTATGCAATTTGAAGGAGTGTTTCATCTGCTTCAAACCCACTTGCCTCAAGCTTTAATGGAGAGTGATTTAAAATGGTTGTTAATAAATTTCCCGTACCTACCGCTAAATCTAATAAACGTACAGAAGATGTTTGTTTTGAAGTAACTTTATTAATCAAATAGGAAGCAAAAAGACTGACCGCGTCAGGCGTCATTGAGTGATGCGGCTGTACAGCCCCTTTCATTCCTTTTAACACGCACATCTGAAACACTTTCCGTACGGTTTCACTCTCAAGTGTTTCAGCATCAATCTGATTTAGTATGCGCAAAAGCTCTCCATCTGTTTCATTGATTTGTCGCGTCTGTTCTTGAAAAATGATTTCTCCTACTTTGGCAATGGCCTCGAGATACGTTACCTCTGCTTGTTTCTCGATTAACATTGCCCCTTCATCTATACAACGATATAATTCATCAAATGTTAAAGTAGCCAAACTTGTACAACTCCTTATTCCGGTTTGTGACACTGTTCGTTATTGTACAGGAGATTTTGTCCTTACACAATAAAATCCCGCTGAGGATTCAGCGGGATCACACAAACTTACTTAGCTTCTCTTGCAGCAGCAATTGCCTTTTCGTAATCAGGATGATTTGTTGCTTCAGACACGTACTCAACATGTACAAGAGTACCTGCTGTATCAATAACAAACACAGCACGTGCGAGTAAACGTAGCTCCTCCATCACTAAACCATACGCTTTACCAAACGCAAGATCCTTATGATCAGAAAGAGTTTGTACATGCTCAAGTCCAGATGCTGCACACCAACGCTTTTGAGCAAAAGGTAGGTCCACACTGATCGTTAGTACCTCTACGTTTTCAACTGAACCCGCCTCTTCGTTAAAACGGCGTGTTTGCGCGTCGCATACACCTGTATCAATGGAAGGAATGACACTAATTAGTTTTATACTTTCCTTTGCATCTGCAAGACGATATTCAGAAAGATCGTTAGCTAAAACGGAAAAATCAGGCGCCTTTTGCCCTACTTGTACTTCTGTTCCTAGGATCGTCATTGGGTTTTCTTTAAAGCTAATCGTTGCCATGTCTGTAGTTCCTCCTTAGATTGAGTTGCCTCAATCTATATCATACGTTAAGAACGAACGGACTAGCAAGCAATGCGACAAGTTTAAATCGGTGGATGTTCAGAATCTCTGCCCTTTTCATGAGAAGAAGAACGGAGCATGCTTTGAATTTTCTCAGCAACTTGTGGAGCGAGATCAAGAAGTCTTTCATATAGATGAGTCTGACTGTCTAAATGAATCATCTTAATACCGGACTTACCAACAACTAAGAAAGCTATCGGTGTAATGGACACTCCGCCCCCACTTCCTCCACCAAACGGATGTGTGTGTTCTGGTGATTGTTGACCCTTATGTTCAATAATAAATTCACTCCCACCAGCTGCAAAACCAAATCCTACTTTAGAAACTGGCATAATAACACTTCCGTCAGGTGTTTCAACTGGATCGCCTACAATTGTATTCACATCAACCATTTCTTTTAGGTTTTCCATGGCTGTTTTCATTAAGCCTTGAATAGGGTGATCTGACATGATGTATCCTCCTTTATTTCTTATCGTTTAGTGTGACTCGGCCATCGGACGTTTTCTCCAATGCCATAAAACCGATAGTCCTGCTCGAATAGCATGTCCGATCCGAAAGGAAAACATGCACTGTACGTGCGTGTGCGTCCCAGGTGTTCGGTACAAAGGGGCAATCTGAAGTTCAGGTAAACGAGGGAATGTGACATATAGATTTAAGAGACCTACAAGCAGTGATTTAATCGTCCACAAATAGCCTACCGTTTGTGCGGTTACCATAGCATCTCCCACCCCACACTCCGTTTGCCATTTTAGTTTATGTATATATATATGTTTGAACCTAGTTCGGATGAGCGAATGAAAACTGAGGAGATAGCCTTCCCATTCCTTAATTTTCTGAAAAACGACTAACAGATTAATGAGGCTAAGTGTTTTTTTCTTTGTTGTTTCCTCATTATCACTCTGTTCGGGTTCTGTTTTTACAACACTTGCTGTCTTTTGATTATCTGGTAATTCGTATGTGTAGATTCGAAGGCTGAGCACGGTGAATGTACATTGTAACGTTTGTTTTTGATCAATAAAGGAGTAGTTCAAGCTTACATTGACTTTCAAAAAGCATAACCAAACAATCAGAGCAGTGATAGTTATAAGAATAGCCATCCAAATCATTGCTTCGCTCCTTTCAGACTCTTATTGTGTCCCATTTAACCAAAAATAACCTGCCCATAATGGACAGGTTATTTATAATTATTTCTTATCATGGATGACACTTGTATCCGCTACGAGATCATGAAGTCCCCGTTTTGTTGGAACAAATGCGACAAATAAATAAAGGATTAAGAAGATTTGAAAGCCGAAAATTTGGAGATGATAAAATAATCGACCGATTCCTTCACGAAAGATGATTTGCTTCCAGCTTAAAGGCTGACCATTATCTGAGACGACCTTTATACCAAGAACCATTTTCCCAACGGTTTTGCCTATAAACTTCGTCATAAGTGCATAGTAGATAAAGAAGGTGATCGCATACACAAATGTTAATGTAGCAAATGGTCCAACCGTTTGAACTCCTTCTCCTAAAAAGGTAAACCACGAGAGAATGAGAATACTATTTAAAGAAGAAAGCACAACCTGGTCAAGCAGAAATGCCCAGAACCTTACCCAAAACCCAGCATACTGAACAGTTGCTATTTCTTGATGCATAACAGCTGGCTCGTTTGCCGATGGTTGACGATTCTCTTCCTCCTGAACGTGTAGCTCATCCGTTGTATGAATGGGTTCCTGACTCTTCTTTAAGCGAGCCCTTCTTGAGCGAGCAAGAGGAGTTGACGCACTTTGATTCATCATAAGAAACTCCCCTTCCTATTCAGCGTATAAATATTTTAAAGATGGCGCACGATTTTCAAAAATGAGTTTTTGTAGCATTGTAATTTCTGGATCCTGCCCAAACATCTTGTGAGCTGTTAATCCAAAGAAATTATAAAGTCCCATTGAATAATTATAGCTCACGACTTGGTACGTTCCCCCGCCTAAGTCTTCACTTAACAACTCAATTGTATCATCAAGACTACCAAGTTCATCTACAAGCCCGTTCTCCAGCGCTTGTTTTCCACTATAAATTCGACCGTCCCCAACGCTTCGAACCGTTTCTTCATCCATGCCGCGCCCTTCTGAAATAATTCGAACAAATTCGTCGTAGGACTCATCAACAAATGATTGAAGGATCTCACGTTCTTCATCTGTCATTTCTTTATATGGAGACATAATATCTTTATATGGACCACTTTTAATCGTATTAAATTTAATTCCGTAATTTTCAGCTAGCTCTGCAAAGTTAATCGATTCCATGATTACTCCGATCGAGCCCGTTATAGTGTTCGGATTGGCAACAATTTTGTCAGCCGGAGCTGCAATATAATATCCACCGGATGCTGCCATACCTCCCATTGATATGTACACGGTTTTATCATGCTCTTCCTTAGCTTCTACAATCTTTTCATAGATTTCAGCACTCTCGAGTACTCCCCCACCTGGTGTATTCACCCGAATAATGATGCCGTTGACTTCATCATCATTGCTTGCATTTTCAATCTGAGTAAGGAAGGCCTGATGATCATACATTCCTGTGTCAAAAATGGATTGAGCCCCTAAATCTTGAATCACTCCGTCTAGATTCAAAACAACAATCTTTCCACTTGTTCCTGGTTGGATGACTTCCTCTCCAAATTCAGAGCCAGTGTACTCCTCCAAGTCTAAGTTCGCAAAGCCGACTGCAAGATTTGTAATGGTTGAGATAATTAGTAAACCTGCTACGACCGCCAAAGCTGTCCAACGTTTCCAGTTCATCATTCCACTCCTTTAAAGCAATTTAAACCACCTATCATTATACCATAAAAAACCAGTTTACCGAGCTTCTTTTTCATACATCACCGTGTTATCTACAATCGTCATTAACACATCTGCTGTTAAGTACTCTTCAATGTCACATTCGAATAAATGATGAGATAACACGGTAAAGTCCGCATCAAAACCTAATGCAATCTTCCCTCTTCTCTCTTCCATTCCAATAGCATACGCACTTCCCGTTGTAAACAACTGAACTGCTTCATATCGACTTAATTTTTGATCAGGCAAATACCCTTCATGTACGTCTTCATCAGGATGGCGACGAGTTAAGGCAGCATGCATCCCGAGCAATGGTCCAGGTGGTTCAATTGGTGCATCTGATCCACCAGCACAGTGCAATCCTTCTTCTAACAACGTTTTCCACGCAAACGAGGAAGCCAGGCGCCGAGAACCTAACCGATCTTCCACCCATGGGAAATCAGTTGCTACAAAACGAGGCTGCAGGTCGAGAATGGCTTTCAGCGGCTTAATCCGCTTAATCAGTTCAGGACGCGTGACCTGTAAATGAATCAAACGATCTCGTCCTTCTACAGGTGGGCATTCTTCTAATGCATCGATAGCCTGCTCTAGCGCTGCATCTCCAATCACATGAACGGCGACAGGCATTTGGTGTTCTCTTGCTTTTTTAACAAGTGCTTTAAACGCTTCTTCGGTGTGCATAAAAACACCATAGTTTTCAGGATCATCAGAATACGGCTCCGAAAGTCTTGCCGTTCGACCGCCTAACGCACCATCCGCAAAGATTTTCATGGATCCAATTTCAAGATAATCTGTTAACTTCCCTGGCCCGTATCCGCTTTTTTTCATCGCATCCATTTGCTCATGATGAATGAGGAAATTCGTTCTGAAGCGAAAACCTTCCTTATGTATTAACGATTGAAACACATCTAAGGTTTCAGAAAATCCGTTATAATAATTCATATCTTCTGTATGCCCACCGGTAATTCCTTGAGTGAGTAAGTCTTGAACCGAGAGCTTTAAGGCTTGATACACATATTTGCGATCTACAGGAGGCATCACCTCTTTAATTAAATCAACAGCTGTATCCATTAAGTATCCAGTTGGTTCCCCTTGTTCATCACGCTCAATGACTCCACCTGGAGGGTCTGGTGTTTCTTTTGTAATACCAGCAAGCATAAGAGCTTCTGAATTAACTAAGGCTGCGTGACGACATACTCTAGAAGCATATAATGGTTTATGTGGGCTTATCTCATCTAATTCATATCGTGTAAATATTTTTTGGTCTGAAAAATTATATTCATTCCAGCCCTCTGCGATGACCCATGTCTCGTCTCCGCTCGCTTGAGCTTTGTTAATAAGCCAGCTTTCCATTTCTAGAGACGATGTAGCTTGAGACAGATCAAGTCGCAATAGTTTTTCTCCATGTCCAATCATATGCAAGTGACTGTCAACAAATCCCGGATACACAAATCCACCCGCTACATCCTTAATTTCTGTAATAACTTCTTTATATTGTTCAAGTAACTGTTCTTTTGCTCCCATTGCTGCAATTCTTCCATCTACAACATAAACCGCTTCAACCGTTTCGTCTTGATTACTAAGCGTAAAAAACGTTCCATTTTGCCAAAGAGTCCCCATCGTAATCTTCCCTTCGTGTAATGTTGCCTACGTCTTTCTATCGTGACAGAAACAAATACATTCGGCAATATTTTTGTCCATAACGAAAGAGAGGAAGCTCAATGCTCCCCCTCGAATCCAATACGTATGAAATTAATAGCTACCGCCACCAAGTTGCTTTTCAGCCGCTTGTACAAGACGTTTAGTGATCTCTCCACCTACAGAACCGTTAGCACGTGCTGTAGTGTCAGCTCCTAATTGAACACCAAATTCAGAAGCGATTTCGTACTTCATTTGGTCAAGAGCTTGTTGTACTCCAGGTACTAAAAGATCGTTTGAACTTTTGTTGTCTGCCATGTTGTTTCACCTCCCTCGGTACTTATAGAATGACCCGAGAGAGCAGAAACATGCAAAAAGAAATTTGGTAAAATTTATTTATTTAAAATAGATCTTCTATGGCTTGTTCAACATCATTTAGATTTGTTAGATCAATGGTCTCGATTCCTGCTACCGCGCGCTCTACATGTTCGTCAACCTTAATGTATTGTTCAAACTTATTCGCGTGTTTACGTGAAGGCTTTGTTTTTGAATCGGATGGCAAAAAGATCGTGCAGCAATCTTCGTATGGCAGTATCGACGTTTCGTACGTGCCGATTTTCTTTGCCATATCCATAACCTCTAACTTGTCCATTGTAATCAATGGACGTATAACAGGATAATTCGTTACCTCATTAATGGTATGAATGCTGTGAAGGGTTTGACTTGCCACCTGACCTAAGCTATCTCCCGTAGCAATTCCTAGGAAGCCCTTTTCCTCTGCTACCCTTGTGGCAATACGCATCATCATTCGTCGCATAATTGTCATTTGAAAATTACTTGGAGCCTCATCCCGAATATGCGTTTGTACATCAGTAAAAGGTACAATATGAACCTTGATATTCCCGCCAAATGAATTCAGCCTTTTAGCTAAATCCAGCACCTTTTGCTTTGCACGCTCACTTGTATAAGGTGGACTATGAAAGTGGATGGCTTCAAGATCGGATCCGCGCTTCATGGACAGGTAACCTGCAACCGGACTATCAATTCCTCCAGAAAGCATAAGTAAAAGCTTACCGCTTGTTCCTGCTGGTAAACCTCCCGCCCCTTTAAACGAACTGGTTGTAATGTAAGCAGCCGTTTCTCTGACCTCCACATGAATAGTCGCATCCGGGTGATGCACATCTACCGTTAAGTGCTCGGTATTTGCGAGTACATATCCACCAATTTTGTGATTCAACGTTTGTGAATCAACAGGAAACGGCTTATATGCACGACGTGTGACGATTTTAAATGTGCGAATGGTTCCTTCTGACTCTTGCACTGCCTTTAGTGCTGCTTTTTGCATATCCTCTACCTCGTGGTCCACTCGAATCGCTAAGCTAAACGAATGAATCCCAAAGATATCTTTTAATAATTCAACAATTGGCGCTGGCTCTGCCCCATTTAATTCAACAATGATTCGACCAAATGTCCGCTTCACCTTAATGCCCTGTATTGATTTTAATACTTGTCTAATATTTGAAAGGAGTTGCTTCTCAAAAGCAACTCGGTTTTTACCTTTTAACGCAAGTTCACCGTAACGTATTAAAATATGATCATATTTCATACTCGTTCTTTCACCACTTTTCTAATTCTAGGCAGGAGTTTATCCATTGCCGATATAAATGCTTCTATTTCCTGTTTAGTTGAATCATAAGACAAACTAATACGAATGGCGCTGCTTGCTATTTCCTCCGCTTTACCCATCGCAAGTAAAATTCGACTTGGTTCAAGTTGTTTAGAGGAACAAGCTGACTGGGTGGATACATAAATTTCTTGTTCAGCAAGCTCTTGAATGATTACTTCAGGCTTATACCCAGGCGCTGAAAAATTAACAATATGTGGCGCTCCCTGTTCGGGGTCGGAATTTAAAACAAGTGAATCAGATGCATTCGCATAGTCTACAAGACGCTTGCGAAGTTCCTGAAGCTTTTGTCTTTCACTCTTTGCTCGCTCAATCTCCATCTTATATGCTTTAGCCATCGCCGCAGCTCCTGCTACATGTTCGGTTCCACCTCTATAACCAAATTCTTGATCGCCACCATGAAGCTGAGGAGTCAATTGAAGGTTTGGACGAATATAAAGAAGTGCTGTGCCTTTTAAGCCATGAAACTTATGAGCTGATATCGTCAAAAGGTCAATCTTAGCCTTCTTAATGGATAACGGAACCTTGCCGGCTCCTTGGACATGATCAACATGAAACCGCACATGAGGGTACCGGGCGAGTAACGCACCAATGTCCTCTACGGGTTGAATTGTACCTGTTTCATTATTAACATGACTAATCGATACTAAAGAGGTTTCCTTTGTAATAGCCTGCTCTAGCTCATGTATTGAAAGACATCCATACTCATCAACAGGTAGATACGTCACGTGATATCCATTCGTTTCAAGCCATTTAAAGGTTTCACTAACAGACGCGTGCTCGCTTGCAGTTGTGATAAGATGTGTTCCCTTTTGGAAGGAAGACAACAATGTTCCTTTTATCGCTAAGTTGTTGCTCTCTGTGCCGCTCGCTGTAAACAGAATGGATGGTGGTTCCACTTCAAGTAATTCAGCCATCAGTGCTCGTGACCGGTTGAGTACTTTTTCAGATTCAACGCCTAATCGATGAAGGGAAGAAGCATTCCCGAAGAACTGCTTTGACACCGTTAGATATGTTTTCAAAACCTCTTCATTTGGAGCGGTTGTTGCACTGTTATCTAAATAAATCATGTCGTTCATTCTCCTTTGTGTGCATCCGTATATACTAGCATCATCTAATGAAATTGACAAAGGCAGGTCTTTAGAAGGCGTAAAAAAACCCCTTCCATAGAAGGAGCTTTTCCTTACGCAGAAACGTGTTCTGATACCCGCTCTACGACCCCTTTTTCGTAGGGTTCCACAGCACGCACAGCACATTCAATCGCTTCATCATATTCATAATTTCTGAACAACCGTTCGGCTTGAGCGAGTAACTGACGAGATTCTTCACTACGATTCCGGTAGCGATTGCTATACTGAATCACTCGTTCAGCGAGCTCTGCTGACTTGATGGTCTCAGCAATTAATTCATCATTGGCTTCAATTAATAATATAGCCTCTTCAACCTTTTCTGTTACTTGTTTCATCTCGAGTGGAACTTGGTCTAATAATTCAACAGCTTCTTGAATCTTTTTGTCCCCTACTTCCAATTGTTCAAGTGCTCTGGCAGGTAGACCAGGAATATTACTCTTCCGTATGACTCGTTTACCTTCTAACACAATCGAGCGAAGTCTTGAAATCGTTTCTTTTGCTTTTAATTCTTCTTCACGTAATTCGTAGAGCTTACCAGAGCCTTGTTTAATATAGTCTGCTAGCTCATCTAAACGCTCTTCCCACTCTAAAACCATCTCATGAATGGACGTAAAGGTTTGCTTTTCATTTTCAGTTACATCAACAATAACTTGAAGCTGGTTCGTCATCTCTGTTAGCTGCTTTTGAAGATGTTCCTTTGAATCGACTTCCTCTTGAGCCAATCGATAGCTTTTTTGAACATGTGCAAGTTCACTGAGAAGATTATGTAATTCCTGACTTGTTCGGTCAAGCTGATGTTTCAGGTTAGGAAGTTGCTCTAGTGTCTTTTTCTTAGATTGAACTTCTTCATCAAGCGTGTCATAAATCTGTTCAATTTGATTAAGAATAACTGTCATTCGTTCATCCGCTGTTTCTGTATCCAGGTTCTTTAGTAGCGTTTGAATTTCTTCGACTTCTTGCTTCATATCTTCAAGCTTTGGTTCAAGAGCTAGCGGATCAAGCTGATAGCCCTTCTCTTTCATATCAGAGATGCCAAGCTCTAAGTTCTTTATTTCGGCAGGAAGCGTTGTTCTGATTTGTACCATCATCTTAGGTAAAACCTCTGCTTGTGCTTCTACTTGAATCAGGATCTCCTTTAGTTGAAGGAGTTCTTGTCGGGCCTGGAGGTAACTACCTGACTTTGTTGCCTCATCAAATGAAGCAAGTCCTGCTTTTACATGACTCATGTTTTCGTCTAACAACCCGATTGCCTCATAAAAGGATCCACGCTTCTTCAACAGATCGCTTGAAAGCTTCGTATACTTCTCACGTAACTCAC
Source organism: Alkalihalobacillus sp. NPDC127517 (assembly GCF_050276055.1). NCBI lineage: Bacteria > Bacillati > Bacillota > Bacilli > Caryophanales > Bacillaceae > Alkalihalobacillus > Alkalihalobacillus sp. NPDC127517. The sequence goes on from NZ_JBNNQX010000008.1 coordinate 51,835, forward strand.
CGATTTCATTGCGGTTTTTCTGTTCACTTGTGACAAGCTGCTCGATTTCATCAATCATAATGTCGAGTTCACTATCAATTGTATCTAAACGCTCATGAGTAGACTGCACTAGCTCTTTTGCCTTTTTAATTTGATATTTATTTGCATGCTCTTCAATGTCAAAAAGTGTCTCTTCTATGTTTGGCATAATTTGACCAACAATTTCATCCCAATTGCTTCGCCACAACTCAAACTTTTCTTCTGTTTCACCAGCCATTTGAAGTTGCTTCACCTTCGCTATTTCATCAGGGATCGGCCTGGTTGAAATACCATTTTTCTTTTCCTCCAGCTTATCAACGTCCTTGTAAATGTTTTTTCGTATGTACATGCCTACTAAATAGGCGATTATCGCGATTGCAAGAATAATGAGAATTAAATAAACCACTTGAGGGACTCCCTTCTCTAGCTCCAGTAATGCATATTCATGAGATGATGAAAATGGTAACTGAGTTAATATATATGTAATTTCTCTAACAATCCTCAAAATCCTCTTTTTTTCGTAAGATTATCGAGTTCTTTCTACAATTAAGTATGTATTATGATACCATGAAACCAACTATTTGTGTTCTCTTTTGTTGGAATGATTTGTTTATGCTGTGTCTAACTCAAATAGCCTATCTGAATGAAAAGGATGAGATCAATTTGCTTAAATATGATGGACATATCCACACCCATTTTTGCCCACATGGTACAAAAGATGAGTTAAATCGGTATTGTGAGCAAGCTATTAAGGAAGGGTTATCTGGCATTTCATTCACTGAGCACGCCCCTCTACCAGATCAATTTGTTGATCCTGCCCCTACCAAGGATAGTGCCATGCCAAAAAATCAGCTGTATCAGTACATTGAACAAGTACAAGCTATAAGAACACAGTATAAGGATCAATTAACAGTTGGTATTGGTCTTGAAGTGGACTTTATTGAGGGCTACGAGACAGAAGTATCTACCTTATTAAACGAAGTTGGACCCATGCTTACGGACAGCATTTTGTCCGTACATTTTTTAAAGGTACATAATCAATACATGTGTATGGATTTTAGCCCTGAGCTTTTTCAAGAAATTGCTTTGGCTTTAGGTTCCGTTGATGCTGTTCATCAGTTGTATTATCAAACCGTACAAAAGTCTATCCAAGCAGACCTGGGACCGTATAAACCACAACGAATTGGTCACATCACACTCGCGAAGAAGTTTCAAAAAAAGGTGCGGCCCACTCATTCATTCACCAGTGAGATCCACCAACTTCTACTAGATATAAAAGAGCATGGATACGCCCTCGACTATAATCTTGCTGGTTTGCGTAAACCGTTGTGTAAAGAAAGCTATCCACCTTACGACATTGCACTTCAAGCAGCTGACTTAGGTATCCCTTTAATACTAGGATCTGATTCTCATCAAGCAAAGGAAGTATCTATTGCATGGAGCGAGTATCATGGCATTCCGTTGTCAACGCCTTAACCTATTCATAACAAATGCCTCCAAAGGGTACAAGTCCTCTGGAGGCATCTTTAATGCTTGATTATTTTTTAATAAGCTCTAGATCAACCGGAATAAAATCTTCTACGTCTTCTCCATTTAACACACTGTTTGCTGCTTCTAATGCTTCATATCCAATAATCGTTGGTTGCTGTGCTACGGTACCAGCCATACGGTCATTTCCAACTGCTTCTACAGCATCCGTTGTCGCATCAAAACCAATAATAACGATATCATCTTGTCCCGCAGCTTCGATTGCTTCTAGTGCTCCTAGAGCCATTTCATCGTTATGTGCAAAGACACCTTGGATGTCACTGTTCCCCTGAAGAATATTCTCCATTACTGTTAATCCTTCTGCACGGTCGAAGTTAGCTGTTTGCTTCGCTACCACATCAAGTGAGTCCGCAGCGATATTATTAAAGCCTTCCCCACGCTCACGAGCAGCAGAGGATCCTGGAATTCCTTCAAGCTCAGCCACTTTAGCCCCTTCACCCACTAATTCAACCATGAGTTCTCCTGCAAGCTCTCCACCTGCAATATTATCTGAAGCAATATGTGTAACAACCTCTCCGCCATCAGCGCCACGGTCTACTGTAATAACCGGAATATCTGCGTTGTTTGCGGCTTCAATGGCAGCTGTTACGGCTGAAGAGTCTGTCGGGTTAATAACAATTAAGTCGACTCCACGTTGAATGAGATCTTCAACATCACTAATTTGTTTTGAGCTATCATCCTGTGCATCCACTGTCACTAGATCTAGACCAAGTTCAGATGCCTTAACCTCCGCTCCTTCTTCTAAAGTTACAAAGAACGGGTTATTTAGCGTGGACACTGAGAAGCCTACTGTAAAGTCTTCACTGCCACCTTCTGTGCCCTCGTTATCATTTCCTTCACTAACAGGTGATTCTGTTGAGCAAGCTCCCAATAATAGTGCTGTACTTAGTCCTGTTGCCGCTAACCATTTTTTCATCTCTACTCTCTCCTTTAAGCTGATTTTTTGCGGTCAATTAAAACCGCCAATAAGATGACACTACCTTTTACTACTTGTTGAAAAAATGAACTAACCCCCAATAAATTAAGCCCATTGTTCAACACACCTATGATCAAGGCACCAATTAATGTGCCGACGATCCATCCTCTGCCTCCTGTTAAGCTTGTACCACCAAGTACAACAGCAGCAATCGCATCAAGCTCATACATGGATCCAGCAGTTGGTTGAGCAGAATTCAAGCGAGACGTCAGTATCACCCCTGCAACCGCTGCCAGAAAACCTGTTAAGGAATAAACATAAATTTTAATTCTGTCTACTTTGATACCAGAAAGGATAGAAGCTTCTTCATTTCCCCCTACTGCATAGACTCGTCGACCAAACGTCGTTTTCTTAAGAACCATATATAAGATGACAAAACTAACTAGCATCGTAATAGCAGGCATCGGAATTCCAAAGAAGTAACCGCCGCCAATCATTTGAAAAAGAGTGGAATCCCCCAAACCGGTGATTGGTTTACCGTCTGTGAACATTAAGGTGGCTCCACGGAAAATCGTCATGGTTGCAAGTGTTGCAATAAACGGAGCAACCTTTCCTTTAGAAATAATTAAACCATTAATCGCACCAAGCCCCGTCCCTATGATGAGACCTAATGCAATTGCAAGAACAGGATCAACACCCGCTGCAAGTAAGGAAGCTGTAACAGCACCTGATAAAGCTAGAATGGCACCGACTGATAAATCAATTCCACCAGTTAAAATAACAAAGGTCATCCCAAAAGCGATTAATGCATTAATGGAAACTTGTCTAAGAACATTTAATAGGTTTGAAAAGGATAAGAATCCTGGATTTAAAATACTAATGATTACCACAATGATAAACAAACCGATAAATGGTCCAAGTGTTGTGGCCAGTGATTTCATATGCTTATTTGCGAACATGTTTATCTCCTCCAGTGGCGTAATGCATAATGGTCTCTTCTGTTAATTCATCTCGGTTTAAAACACTCATTAACTTGCCTTCAAACATAACGGCCGCTCGAGTACTTAATCCAATAATTTCTGGTAGTTCAGAGGAAACCATTATAATGGCCACACCAAGTTTTGCTAGTTCATTCATAATGAGATAGATTTCTTTTTTGGCACCAACATCAACACCTCTAGTTGGTTCATCAAGAATCAGTACCTTTGGATCGGTTCCAAGCCATTTTGCGATAACCACCTTCTGTTGATTCCCACCACTTAATGACTTAGCAAGCTGATTTGGTCCCGAAGCTCGAACACCTAACTTTTGAACAAGCTCATCATGCAATCGTTTTTCCTTAGATGATTGAACCCACCCAGAACTTGATATCGCTTTCAAATTCACCAAATTTAGATTTTCTTTGATTGAGAAATCAGTAATTAACCCTTTGGTTTTCCTGTCTTCAGATACAAACCCTAATCCTTGATGGATGGCATCTGAAGGATTTCCAAGCTTTAAGGCTTGTCCGTCTAGTTCAATCAGTCCAGCGTCTGCCTTCCGGTACCCAAAGATCGTCTCGACAACCTCTGATCTTCCAGCCCCCATCAAACCGGCAATACCAAAGATCTCACCTGAGCGAACACTAAAGGAAATGTCATTAAATTCACCTTGACGAGTAAGCCCTTTCACTTCAATCTTGATTTCACCAGGGTTCAGATCGTGATCCGGATATCTGCCGCCAAGTTCACGTCCAACCATCATTTTAACGATCTCATCAAAGCCTGTTTGAGCAATGACTTTTGTTCCTACATATTGACCATCTCTTAAAATCGTAATGCGCCCGCAAAGCGAGAAGATCTCTTCCATACGGTGAGAGATGTAGACGAATGTGACACCTTTTTTCTGCAAGGTGCGAACAGCCTCAAACAATGTATCGATTTCGCGATCGGTTAAAGCTGCTGTTGGCTCATCCATAATAATAATATCGGCATTTGTCATAAGAGCTTTTGCAATTTCAATCAATTGTTGTTTCCCAACTGAAAGTCTTCCCGCACGCTCTGTTGCTTTAACCTCTAGGCCAAGCTCACTTAATTTCTCTTCTGCTAAACGATTCATTTCTTTTGTTTTCAGCCAGCCGGTTCGTCCAACTGTTTGTTCATTTCCTAAAAATAGATTTTCAGCCACTGATAATTCAGGCAAGATATTTAACTCCTGATGGATAACGGCAATTCCATCTAGCTCCGCTTCTTTTGGATGTTTATAATGAACTGTTTTACCTTTAACTGAAATAGACCCTTCGTCGGAACTGTAGATTCCCGTTAAAATTTTCATTAATGTCGACTTTCCTGCACCATTCTCACCCATTAAAGCATGGATCTCTCCCTTCTCCAGGGTGAACGAAACGTCTTTTAAAACGTGGTTGCCACTAAATGATTTATGAATTCCTTCCATTTGAACAATCATATCTGAACCTCCTTTTTAGAAAATAACTCCTGCGCGGAGGATGACATTTGCATAAGGTGTGCTCTCACCTGTGCGTATAATGACTTTTGCCTTTGATGTTTCTTGTTTTAATTTCTCATGAGGCAAGTAGTAGGTTGGGATCTCTTGCCTTGAGAAGATTTGATTGATGTATGAGTTATCCGTCTTTATTTCCTCAGCTAGAATAAAGGCCTCCACCTCCATATCCATTAATAGCTCAGTAAGTACGTCCAAAAAGCTAGGTACACCGCGTTTTATAGAGAGATCAATACATTCAACACCTGGTGGTACAGGTAAACCACAATCTGCAATAACAATCTGATCTGTATGTCCAAGTGAAGCTAACACTCTTGCAATATCTCGATTTAACATTCCTTGTTTTTTCATGTTAACTCCTTCTTAGACAATTGTTGATGCACTTCGTCGTGAGTTGGCATCCCACTTTGTGCTCCTAATGATTGAACGGATAAGGCGGCGGCGGCATTCGCATAAACAATCGATTGCTCCAGGCTTTCACCATTTGCAAGCGTTGCAGCTAAGGCACCATTAAATGTGTCACCTGCTCCTGTTGTATCAACAAGCTGTACAGAGTGACCGGCCACTCGCTTTTGCTTACCAGCTTCATGCCAGCTCACACCTGCTTCTCCCTCTGTAACAATGATTTTCTCCTGGTACTCATTTGAGTTTTTAAACAGTAATTCATATTCCGTTTCATTTGGCGTAATGTAATCGGCTAAAGCTAAAATCTTGTCGGATAGTGGATAAGCTGGTGCCGGATTTAAAATGACTTTTGTTTGATGCTTCTGACAGATCGCTAGCGTTCTTTCAACAGCTTCAAGCGGGATTTCTAATTGCAGAAGAACAACATCACTATCCGCTAACACGTGTTCAACCTGGTTAATGTATTCAACGGTAACTTCATCATTCGCTCCTGACGTGATAATAATCCGGTTATCTTGATCTGAGAGAATAATTGAAGCGATACCCGAACTACAATCTGTAACCGGTTCCACATTTGAAACATCAATTCCCTCATGTGCTAAACCTTCTGAGAGGATTTTGCCAAATGGATCATCTCCAACTCGACCGATCATTCGCACAGATGCACCCAGTCTCGCGGCCGCTACAGCCTGATTTGCTCCTTTTCCACCCGGCATTGTGACAAAGCTTTCACCCTTTATCGTTTCACCTTGCTTAGGAAAAACAGCTGTACTCGTGACCATGTCCATATTGATACTACCAACTATCGTTACGTTTCCCATACTACTCTCCTCCTACCGAGGTTTCTCTAATCGTTAATTTTGTTTTAAACTCATGTCTATATGATTGCAGCTCTTTCTTCTCAATCATGGTCATTAGTAGCTTAGTCGCACGTTCGCCCATTTCGTAAATAGGCTGTTGCACAGTTGAGAGAGCCGGCGTAAGCATCTCACCTAATGAAATCCCATCAAACCCTATCACTTTTAAATCGTCTGGCACTGACTTGTGGCACTTATATGCCGCCCGCATTGCTCCAGCTGCTGTTACATCACTACTCGCAAAAATTCCATCAATTAATGGGTACATATCAAGTAGCTTTCTTGTAGCCATTTCTGATTGACCAATTTCAAAGCCTGAATCTATTACAACATGTGCAATTGAGTGCTTTTCTATTACTTGTTTAAACCCTTCATACCGTTCATCAGCTGATGTCACTCCTATTGGACCGCGTAGGTGAGCGATAAATGTACAGCCTTGCTCTACCAAATGCTCTGTTGCATCAATGGCACCTTGTTTATTACTAGAAACCACCGTTGGGATATCCTCACTAATATATCGATCGAGAGCAACAACAGGAATATTTGTGGATAGAATGTGTTCCACTGATTCTGTCCCTGTTACAATAATGAGTCCATCAGCATATTTTTGTTGGAGCACTTGAATGTATTTTTGTTCTTTATCTTGTTTATTATCAGTGTTACATAAAACAACCGTGAAGCCTTCTGCAGTTGCCGCATCCTCTACCGCTCTTGCCAATTCAGGGAAAAACGGGTTTGAAATATCCGGTACAAACAGTCCAATAATTCCCGACGTTTTATGGTACAACGATCTTGCTACTGCGTTAGGTTGATAATTTAGAGTCTCAATTGCTTTTTTAACAGCCTCTTCTGATTCTTTACTTACATAGCCTTTTTGATTTAACACTCTTGAAACAGTAGCAACAGAGACATTCGCCTGTTTTGCTACATCTTTTATTGTTGTCATGACTTTTTCGCCTCACATCATGTAACCGGTTACACATAATATAAATGCGAATCTACTTCGTGTCAATCTTTTTTTGTCGAATTCGGTTGAATGCAAAAAAACGAACGTTCCTACATAGAGGGAAGCTCGCTTTAGATCATTAATACATTTGTTTAATTCGAATTTGAGGTTTTGGTTGGATAAGACTACTGGGATCAGAGCTTAGGCCCGATGCGATCCAGGTTTTTAGGTGATCCATATATCGATCAATAAAATAGGGCTCCTTAGGGTTTAGTTGAAAAAGCTCCCATAAATACTGTGGAGACATAAAAGGTAATGTAATCATGCTGCGCAACTGGATAATGACAAAATCAACCGGTTGTCTACGAAACTCTCCTACGGCCATCCCATGTTTAATCAAGCGTGAAAACTCATGCTTCTCTTTTTGAAGGTAAGTGGCCATGACTTCTCTAACAAGCGTGGAATCAACAGACATCTCACGGTGAACCATTCGGGCAAGCTGATGCTGTGAGCGCTGATAGGTAATCAACGAATGAACAAAGGATAATAAACAATCGTATGCAGATTCACGTTCATTAAACGAACTCTCTTTATCCAATTCTTTCATATACCCTTCGTAAAATTGAATGAGTAATGTTTCAAATAATCCTTTCTTTCCACCAAAGTAATAAGAAACCAAAGCAATATTAACAGATGCATCTTGTGCAATATCTCTGACAGACGTGCCATGGTACCCTTGCCTTTGAAACAATGCAGTAGCTGATGTTAAAATTTTCACTTTGGTTACTTCACTCATACGATCCCTCCGTTTAATTAAGTGGTTCTGTACTCTTTCGCTCTCTATCCCCATTCCCCTGCACCCTCAATCAAAACCAAGGAATAAATCGTCTGACAAATTCCCTTATGAAATCTATTTTTTTGCTGAATCTACTTACTTCATGTAAACTATAGTCGATTAATACGTAATGAAAGCGAGTGAATCGAATGTTCCAATCCTCCACTTATTCTGATAATCAAGAAAAAGCCTACACATTATTAAATAAACAACTAGATGCTCTACTTGAAGGTGAGACCGATCAAGTGGCCAATCTGGCAAACGCCAGTGCGCTTTTGAATCAGTTTCTAAATGATGTGAACTGGGTAGGATTCTACCTATCAAAAGAAGAACAAAAGCTCATTCTTGGCCCATTCCAGGGAATGCCTGCATGTGTTCATATTGATTTTGGAAAAGGGGTTTGCGGAACAGCAGCAGCGAAGCAAGAGACAATTCGTGTTGCCGATGTTCATCAATTCCCAGGCCACATTGCATGTGATGCAGCATCTCGTTCAGAAATCGTTGTCCCTCTTGTTAAAGAAGGGAAAACAATTGGAGTATTAGATATCGACAGCCCAAGTCTGGAGCGCTTTAACGAGGAAGACGAGAAGTATTTGAAACAGTTTGCGGAGATCCTTGTGAAGCATCTGTAATGATTAGAAATGGTGAATTAGTCTAGAAAACACGAATACTAGCAATTCATCCACTCCGGGAGAAGTGCTCGCTTTCCGTGGGTACGGCCTCAGCCCCTTTCGCGGAATAAGGCACCGCTACAGTGTCTTCACCACGTACTGTATCCACAGGAGTCTCACATTCTCCCTACGCTTGTTCTGTAGAAAAATCGAAAGGCAGACGATCAAATCGTCTGCCTTTTTGCATGTTTAATTGTTGTCACGGGCTATTCTTTTTATTTCAAATACTAACTCTCTGCTGCTCGCGGCTGCTCAATCATCACTCGGTTTTTCCCTTCATCTTTTGCCTTGTATAAGCCCGTGTCGGCTGATTTAAAGAGGCATTCCGATGAACGATACAGTGATTCGCTCTTATCCCAGTGAGAGACTCCACAGGATACGGTAACGGGCGGACTTGTATGAAGGGCAACAGCTTTAACAATTCGTTTGGCTATATCAGTCCCTACACGAAGATCCACTTTAGGAAGATAGATCGCCAATTCCTCTCCACCCCATCTCGCAGCAATATCTGTTTCGCGGATGTTTGATTGGATGACACTAGCTACCTGCTTTAAAATTTCATCACCAATTTGATGTCCAAAGGAATCATTAATTCGTTTGAAATCATCAATATCGATGAGTAAAAAGGTTCCCTTTTCATGTTCTAAAAGTGACTCTTCCATCGATTCTTCTAAGTAATTTCTAGAATGTAGACTTGTTAAATGATCCGTAATGACTAGCTTCTCTAGTTCTTCATGTAGAAGCGTATTCGTAAAAGCTAACGTTGAATGATGTACTAACGATTGAAGCAATTTAAAACTCTCGAATGTAAAGTGATAAGACTCCTGATGAAAAGCAAACACAGCACCATGTACAGCTTCCTTGTGGACCATTGGAATCGCAAGCAGTGATGAAAACGGCCCACTTTTGATGTCTGGATGTAATCCTGTATCTCCAATATAGATCGGATCTTTTTTGTTTAGTAACTGCTCTATAATTGTATGGAGATCTAGATGATCACGATTCGACTGGAGATAAGGGGTACCACTTTGATGTATCACAGATTGATCCGTTCGATCGAATAACATAAAACCGACTTCCTGTGCCCCAAATGCGTCTTTAATTTGTTGCGTCATACTCTCAGTTAAGTCATTTAAATTTAACTTACTATTAATTTGGTGGGCTGCCCGATTAATTAATTTTAAATCATGGATCAGATCTCTAGACTGTTGATAAAGCTCTGCATTCTCCAACGCATTTCCCCCTGTATCCGCCAGGATCTCAATAAAAGAAATCTCTGTCTCAGGCAAAGGCAATAATGAACTGGCATGAATTTCTAGCACGCCATAGATTCCTTGCTTGCCCCGTAGCGGCATGTACACGTCAACAATCTGTTGATTATGGTTTCGTTCTACCTGATTTTCTCCAGTAAGAAAGGCCTGCTCAGCTTTTAAATGCACACCTTCTGAGCCATAGATGAATGGTTTAATCGGCAGTTCCTCTTGAACCTCCCACTCATGCGAAAGCATTAAATATACGTCAAACGTAGGGTACGTCTGCTTAATTGCATACACAATCTTGGCTAATACTTCACTGATGTTCATCGTTGAATGAACTTTTTTTGTTACTTCTAAGAGTAAGTCTTTCTTTTTCGCTTCCCTCTCCTCATGTTCTACTTGATAGCCTTTCTCTAGAAGGGGTTGAAGCCAAATGGCCATATTTTGAAAAATAGCGCCCCATTCTTGACGTTGCTTTGGAATTTCAGAGACCAGGCAGCCAAGACACCGCTCCTTAAAAATAATAGGTAGCACCATATAATCACTTTGACTATCAGAGTCCACCATCGTACAGGAAGCATGTCCTTTTGCTACCAATTGTTTATGTACGTTTTGCTTGGCTTCATTCAAAACCTTGGCAGGAAAAACGTTCTCCCCTCGTGCGTGTTTTAACTGTTCTTCTGTCCACTCAAATAGTGTAAATTGAAAGGGAAGCGAGCGCATACTTTGTTCATTAAACAAAGCATTAATTAACGCACGAAACGTAATCTCATAGTTAGCCTCTTTTAATAAACCCTCTGCATGAAACGTGCAAACACTTGCAAATAGCTTTTGTTCAAGACGTTGCAGAAGAATACTAAGCTTGTCTCGTTCACATAATTCATCCCGACTCATCACTCCAAATTTAATAGGAGGATGATTTGCAACTTGGAACAAACGATTCGATTCGATATAGATGTACTCTTCACTACCTGCACCAGCATCATGTTGACAATACGATAGGAACGCTCGATTAAGCTCATCAGATGAAGGACCCATCTGTTTGGCAGAAACAAGCCCCGAATCTGTCCATATCATATAGATAAATGATTCTGCCCCCATTAGCTGTTCTTCCTCCACGGGCACTAACTCATCCCACAAAGAAGTAAACTCATTAGATTGAAAATAATCACGTAACTCATGCACCACTATCACCACCATAGACCAAGACTAACGTCCCGTTTTTCATGAATCTATGTATACAAATACCTTACTTTAGACTGACATAAACCCGCATTATTCGTTTGAACACAGCTTTTTTGTTAAGAATCATAAATAGTTTAAATATTTTGTAAGAATATAGATTGATTATAATGCAATACCTTCCAAATTGCTATGACTTTTTTCTTATATAGTGAGGCATTGACCGTTTCAGTCATTGACTTCTGATACAATTCTAGATATAATCAAGTTTGTGTGAAATGAGACAGCCAAGGTAAGCTTAGTGTAGATTGATTCTATTCCTCGAAGCGGCTGCGTATTTGAGGTGTACCGCGTAACTTCCTGCTGTCGAAGCGAAGGTACATGAAAATAGAACGTCTAGTCTAGGAGATTGCCACGAGGTTGTTATTTTGCAACATTCAAAATAACAGGAGGATTCACCTTATGTCACGTTATACAGGTCCATCTTGGAAGTTATCCCGTCGTCTTGGGATTTCACTTACAGGAACAGGTAAAGAATTAGAAAAGCGTCCTTACGCTCCAGGTCAACACGGTCCAAACCAAAGAAAGAAACTTTCTGAGTACGGATTACAATTACAAGAAAAGCAAAAGCTTCGTCACATGTACGGAGTAAATGAGCGTCAATTCCGTCGCACATTTGATATTGCTGGTAAAATGAACGGAATCCACGGTGAGAACTTCATGATCTTACTTGAGTCTCGTTTAGATAACCTTGTGTACCGTCTAGGTCTTGCTCGCACTCGTCGTGCAGCTCGTCAACTAGTTAACCATGGTCACGTTACTGTTGAAGGTAAGCGCGTTGATATTCCATCATTCCGCGTAGCACCAGGTCAACAAATCGGTCTTCGTGAAACTTCACGTAACCTAACTGCAGTTAAAGAAGCAATCGAAGTAAACAACTTCGTACCTGCTTACGTAACATTTGATGCAGAAAAACTAGAAGGTACGTTCACTCGTCTTCCAGAGCGCACTGAACTTCCTGCTGAAATCACTGAAGCTCTTATCGTTGAGTTCTACTCTCGTTAAGCTGCTAACGAACCTCAACTTGTTACCCAACAAGTTGAGGTTTTTTCATATAAAAAACAGCAACCCTCTTTAAAAGGTTGCTGCCTCTCCCACTACTCTTACAGCGTAATCTTCACAAACTTACGCTTCCCGACTTGCACAATTAATCCGTCAGTGATGGTTACTTCTGTTTTAATATCTGTTACTTTTTCTTCGTTCATCTTCACGCCACCGTTTTGAATCATACGACGGGCTTCTCCTTTTGATGGAAGGAGTCCAAGTTCTACAACTAGATCGATGATGCCAATTTGTGCATCCTTTTCCCATTTCACGACTGGCATATCGTCTGGTAATGCATTCTTTTGGAACACGGTCTCAAAGTAGCTTCTAGCTTCTTTGGCTGCTTCTTGTCCGTGGTACATTTCAACAAGTTTGCTACCAAGATTCATTTTGGCATCACGCGGGTGGATGGAGCCCTCTGCTAAGCCCTTTTCTAGAATGTCTACTTCTTCTAATGGAAGATCCGTTGCTAGTCTAAAGTATTTCACCATGAGTTCATCAGGGATCGACATGGACTTACCAAAGATTTCGTTTGGTGCCTCGTCAATTCCGATGTAGTTGTTAAGGGACTTAGACATTTTTCTTACGCCATCCAGTCCTTCAATTAATGGAAGAGTCATCGCAACTTGCTTTTCTTGTCCGTATGCTTCTTGAAGCTGACGTCCCATGAGTAGGTTGAATTTCTGATCTGTCCCCCCTACTTCGATATCAGACTTCATTGCAACTGAATCATATCCTTGCATTAATGGGTAGAAAAATTCATGGATGGAGATGGGTTGCTGAGATTTGTAGCGTTTTTCGAAGTCATCACGCTCTAACAGGCGAGCGACCGTTAAGTTACTTGCAAGCTTGATGATATCTTCAAAGTTTAGTACTTTTAACCACTCCGAGTTATACATAAGAGTGACTTTGTCCATATCTAACACTTTACTGTACTGTTCCACATAGGTTTTAGCATTTTCCATTACTTGTTCGTTTGTTAAGGCTTTTCTTGTTTCAGACTTTCCAGTTGGATCTCCGATACGACCAGTAAAGTCACCGATTAAAAGCTGAATTTCATGGCCATATTCTTGGAACTGACGCAGCTTGTGTAGAACAACCGTATGACCAATATGCACGTCTGGTGCAGAAGGATCCATTCCAAGCTTGATCTTAAGTGGGACACCTGTTGCTACTGATTGTTCAATTTTCTCTTTAAAAGCGTGTTCAGGCGCAATTTCAACGACCCCACGCATTAATTCCTTCACTTGTGTATCAACTAATTGCTTTTGCTCTGCTGTTAACTCTCTTTTGGACTCAGCCATACCATTCACCCTCCGATTAATCTCTTTTTGCACACAAAAAAACCCGTCTCCTAAAAAAGGGACGAGGTTATCGCGGTACCACCCTTGTTGAAAAGCATGTGCTTTCCCACTCAGTCTATAACGGCATTCACCGTTCTTTGCTTCTACACAAAGAAAAAGCTCCAGGCTGTAATTCTTTCAGCATCTCGTACTGGCTTGCACCTACCGCCAGCTCTCTTTAATCGATGTGTACTGAAATACTCCGACCCTTCCGCGCTTGTGATTTCATTCAATTGTTACAGTTTTAACACAAACAGATGACATAGTCAATAAATACAAGAAACCTTCTCTGATAGCATTTCATCTGATCTAATCCTATGCTATACTGTTTCTGATTATTTAGGGAGGTATGTTATGTCCATGTTTTCTCGTTTGAAAGAGAGAATACACCTACTATATAAAAAACTAGATGATATTCAATTATTCCGCAAAGTAGGCATTACTTATCAAGTATTTTGGAACCTATTCTTGCTTTTTATTATTTTCGGATTGATGTCACTCTTTTTTGTTGGGGGTACTGCAGCAGGTTACTTTGCTTCATTAGTAATGGATGAGCCACTGCAGAATGCGGAAGAGATGACGACTAAAATTCATAATTATGAAGAAACCAGTCAGGTCTTTTTTGCTGGTGACACCTACATGGGTGAGTTACCGTCAGATTTAGAGCGACATGAAGTGGCCTTAGATGACATATCAGATTATGTTAAGCAGGCGATTGTTGCGACAGAAGATGAATATTTTTATGAGCATGAAGGGATTGTCCCTAAGGCGATTTTACGTGCTACATATCAAGAATTTGCAAATGCTTCAACCCAAACAGGTGGGAGTACGTTAACTCAACAGTTAATTAAGCAGCAAATTTTATCAAGTGAAGTTTCCTTTGACCGAAAAGCAACGGAGATTCTACTTGCTATGCGTTTAGAGCACTTTATGAGTAAGGAAGATATTTTAGAGGCTTATCTAAATGTAGTGCCATTCGGACGGAATGCATCTGGGAACCAAATTGCAGGTGTGCAATCTGCAGCGACTGGGATCTTCGGTGTTGATGCTAAGGATCTAAACTTAGCACAGTCAGCCTTTATTGCCGGACTTCCTCAAAGTCCATTCGGATATACTCCGTTTACTTCAACAGGTGAAGTAAAAGAATCCATTGATCCTGGATTAAACCGAATGAATACTGTTCTTACTCGCATGAATTCAGAGGGCTACATTTCAGATGAAGAATTACAAGAAGCGTTAGCCTATGATATTGCAGGCGACTTCACAGAACGTACGCCGCCGATTACTGAAAAGTATCATTACCTGACATATGAGGTCATGAGAAGAGCGACGCCAATTGTCGTTGAAGAGAAGATGAAAGAAGATAAAGTAAACCTCGATGAAATGAGTGATGCTAAGCGAGCTGAGACACTTGATGCTTACTACCAGGCGGCTACAAATGAGCTCTCTAGTAACGGATACAGGATTCATACAACGATCAACCAAGATGTGTATGATGAGATGCAAAATGCAGTGAAGGATGATAGCCTCTTTGGTCCTGAGAAAAAAGGTGAAATCGAAGAAGTCGGAGCTGTTCTCCAAGAAAATAAAACGGGTGCAATTATCGGTTTTGTAGCAGGGCGCGAGGAAGGTAGCTCGGATAAGCAGTTTAACCATGCAACCCAAGCAAACCGACAAACGGGTTCAACGATGAAACCACTGCTTGGTTATGCTCCAGCAATGGAAATTGGTGCGATACAGCCAGGGTTGGTTATTCCTGATACCCCGATGAACTATAAAACAAATGGAGATCCAGTAAAGAACTTTGATCTTGGGCATAAAGGATTACAATCCGTTAGAAAATCACTTGCTCAATCCAGAAACGTTCCAGCCGTTCGTGCACAGGCTATGGTTCCTCATGAGACAGCAAGAGAAACGCTTTTGAATCTAGGTATTCCTTTAGCAAACGAAGAACTACCATATGAGTCAACTGTGCTAGGAACTCTCAACATAAGCGTTGAAGAAAATACAAACGCATATTCCACATTCGGTAATGGCGGAAAACGCGTGGAGTCGTATATGATTGATCGAATTGAAAAAGCCGATGGAGACGTGGTATACGAACACGAAGAAAAAGTTACAGACGTGTTCACGCCTCAAACCACCTATCTAACCTTAGATATGATGCGCGATGTGCTTAAGCCCGGCGGAACAGCAAGCAGCGTTCCAGGTTACTTAAACTTTAGTGCAGATTGGGCTGGTAAAACGGGGACAACGCAAAGCGTTCGTGACTCTTGGTTTATGGCGACCAACCCAAATGTGACGCTTGGTGTTTGGATTGGGTACGATTCTGAATATCCAATTGAACAAACCGTAAACGGCCTTCGCTATGGTCCAAGAAACCAAAAGATTTGGGCGAGTATCGCAAATGCAGCCCACAAAGCAGACTCTGAGCTTATGGCTCCTTCCGGTTCATTTAAGCAACCAGAAGGCATCGTGGCGAAGAAAATTTGTAGTTTAACTGGTACCTCCCCTTCTAAAGCTTGTGAAGAGGCAGATCTCGTTACAACGGATCTTTTTAATTCGAAATATCTACCGAATTCTACTGACAACTTAAAGTCAGAGCGCTATGTAACGATTAACGGAAAAAACTACAAGGCCCGCAGCAATACTCCTGATGAATTTACAGAACGAGGATTGTCCGTTTCAGGCGATTTATTTGGCGTTGGAGATATCTCTTCTTATTTACCTGACTCGATAAATGGTGTGGTCAGTAACGAAGAAGCGCCTGATAATGGGAATACACCAGGCAAGGTATCTGGCGTTTCAGTTAGTGGTGACTCCTTAAACTGGGCAAAGCATGATGCCAGTGATATTGTTGGTTACCGTATTTATCGTGCGGACAACGGAAGTAATGACTTTAAAGTGGTTCAATCTGTAAAAGGCAATGACTCCACAACCTACAATGCTGGAAATGGAACGTATGCCTATTACGTAACAGCTGTTGATTCAGTTGGTAACGAATCCAGTGCATCTGATATTGCTCGAGCTGGTGATTGGTCGGCTGAAGACGAAGCCGATGATGAAGCAGAGCAAGCCGATGATGAAGATGATGAGACGGATGAAGAGGATTCAGACGACAATGATGAAGAGGATTCATCAGACGAAGAATCTGATCAGGATTAAAGCAATAAAAAGACGAGACATCCATGTGATGCTCGTCTTTTTTTGATTCCAGAGAACAACCTCGTATAAATGACCTTCCACTTTCATTAATCAGAACAAAGTACCATATGGCAAATTCCTTTACACTAACAGTAATACACTTAAAGGGGTGACTAGATGTCTGAGATAACTCGTATTGGTGTCATTGGAATAGGCAATATGGGGAGTGCTCACGCAGACTACCTATATGAAGATCGGATTAAAGGTGCTACATTAACGGCCATTCTCGAGGAGCGAGTCGATCGTATTAAAGAAATTGAACACAAATATTCGGAGGAGCAAGTGACTATTTTTTCTGATGAGGATGCTTTTTTTCAATCAGATGTAGTGGATGCGGTTATTATTGCTACTCCACACTACAGTCATCCTTCCCTAGCCATCACAGCATTTAGGCAAGGGTTGCATGTGCTTGTGGAGAAGCCAGCTGGAGTCTTCACAAAACAAGTGCGCGAAATGAACGAGGAAGCTAAAAAAAGCACATTGGTTTTTTCAATGATGTATAATCAACGTATGAATCCTTTGTATCAAAAGCTAAGAGAAATGGTACAGTCAAATGAGCTTGGGTCCATAAGACGTATCAATTGGATTATTACAGATTGGTACCGCTCGCAAAGCTACTATGATTCTAGTGATTGGCGCGCTACCTGGGAAGGCGAAGGTGGTGGTGTTTTGATTAACCAGTGCCCCCATCAACTCGACCTCATGTATTGGCTGACTGATATGATTCCAGCAAGAATTCGAGCCTTCTGCCATTTCGGAAAGTATCGTACCATTGAAGTAGAAGATGATGTAACGGCTTATGCTGAATATGTGAATGGAGCAACAGCCGTATTTGTTACTACAACAGGAGAAGCTCCTGGAACGAATCGTCTTGAGCTGACCGGTGACCGTGGAAAGATGGTAATTGAGCATGATACGCTTAGCTTTTGGCGGTTAAGAGAATCAGAAGCGACATTTAATGAACGGTATACAGGTGGGTTTGGCACGCCAGAATCGTGGAAATGTGAAATCCCAACACCCGGAATCAATTTAGCACATGAAGGCATCACTCAAAACTTTGTGAACGCAATTCAGCATGGTGAACCACTGGTCGCACCTGGGAATGAAGGCATTATTGGCCTCACTTTATCAAATGCTATGCAGCTGTCTACATGGACAGACGAGTGGGTAACCCTTCCGATTGATGAAGAGTTATATGCTAGAAAACTGAACGAACAGATCTCTCAATCAACATATGAAAAGAACACAACTAAGCAATCACTAAACGTCAAAGGGACTCATTAAAAAGGAGGAGCATATGAATCGAAACGATGGAATGAACTACGCACCTAAGGGTAAACCGAAACGAGTGGTAGAAGAAAATACGTTTCATTTTGCTGCGATGGCCTTAGATCATGGTCATATTTACGGGATGTGTCAAGGACTGGTTGATGCAGGAGCCATTTTATCAAAGGTTTACGACCCAGATCCCGAAAAAATGAAAGCGCTTAAATCTAAATTTCCATCGGTTGAATGTGTCACGACTGAAGCCGATATTCTAGAAGATCCTTCTATTCAATTAGTTGCTGCAGCTGCTATTCCTAATAAACGAAGCTCCCTTGGCAACCGTGTTATGAAGCATGGAAAAGATTACTTTACGGACAAAACACCATTCACTACGCTTGGACAGCTTGAAGAAACTAAAAAGGTTGTGCAAGAAACAAAGCAAAAATATATGGTTTATTATAGCGAACGTCTACATGTAGAATCTGCTGTCTATGCTGGGCAGCTCGTAAAGGAAGGCGCAATTGGAGACGTCATTCAAGTCACAGGCTTTGGCCCTCATCGGTTGAATGCACCTAGTCGCCCTGACTGGTTCTTTAAGAGAGACTCATATGGTGGCATTCTATGTGATATCGGTAGCCATCAGATCGAACAATTTCTTTATTTTACTGGTAACTCAGACGCGACCGTATTACACAGCAAAGTAGCGAACTACTCATCCAAACAGTACCCTGAGCTTGAGGATTACGGAGATGCAACATTGGTTGGAGAAAATGGCGCAACTCATTTCTTCCGTGTTGACTGGCACACTCCAGATGGTTTAGGTGTTTGGGGCGATGGACGTTTATTCTTAACTGGTACAAAAGGGACAATTGAGGTTCGTAAGTATATAGATGTTGCAAAAGATACGGCAGGAGATCATATCTATCTTGTAAATGATGATGGAGAACAGCATATACCCGTTGCTGGCAAAGTTGGCTTCCCGTTTTTTGGTGAGTTGATTCTTGATTGTATCCAGCGAACAGAAAACGCGATGACACAAGAACATGCATTTAAAGCAGCTGAATTATGTCTGCTTGCTCAAGAACAAGCTGAAATCATTCACCCGTCGGAATAGCCTGGATGAATACAAATTCGTATCACATCCCTCATCTTTCCATGAATTACTTGCAGAATCACACCTATCAGGTGGCGTTTCATTCGCACCAGGAGGCTGAGTTATTTTATTTTCATGAAGGAAAATGTACGTACTTAGTAGGAGATCGTATTTTTCATTTGGCAGCGGGTGATTTAATTTTAATGAACGGCTTAACCCTTCATCGTCCAAAGCTTTTTGCTGACCATGCGTACGTTCGAACAACCATTCATTTTGATCAGACGTATTTTAAGACCCTTCTCGCTCCAATGAATATGGAGAAATTAGTGGATCCATTTACGTCCCTTTCTTCTCTTCACTTGTCCTTTCGTGGTGAGGAGAAGGCAAAGGTGGAGCACTATCTTACATCGATGATGGCGTGTAAGGAGAAGGATACAGAAGTCGCTTCGTTTCGTTTTCAACTCTTATTTATGGATTTACTAAGTTTTCTATTTCCATACTATCAGGAGCCACTTTCTCAGAAGATGCTCCGGCAAACGGAAAAAGAACGTCATGTTCAAAAGGTAATCTCTCTAATTGAAACGCACTATCATACGGACTTTCATTTAGAAAAGCTAGAAGAAGAACTGCACTTGAGCAAATATTACCTCTCTAAGATTTTTAAAGAAATTACAGGGGTAACGATTTTTAAGTATCTCCATCAGAAACGTATTAATCAAGCGAAGGTTCATATGATGCTTGATGAATCGATTAGTATTACGGAGCTTGGGTACCAAACAGGTTTTAAGTACCCATCCCATTTCTCACGAGTCTTTAAACAACTGACAGGAATCACTCCCGAACAATATCGGAAGACGGTATCGGATCTATAAAAAAGAGTTGGACTAAGGTCGCTGTCCAACTCTTTTTGTTTATCATGTTTTTTCAGATAAGTGATTCGGAAACAAACGAGCTTCTTCAATTTTAGGAAATTTTCTTAATATAGAACTTGATAACCAGCTTAAACTGAAAATAATCATAGCTACACCGCAAATGAATACGGGTACAATAGGTGTAAATACTCCTCTCTTCACTCTTCTACTTCTCCACTCGCTGACCTTGCCGCATCACTCAGACTTTGTTTATAACGATCATAATCCAGCTTATATATACATGAATAGATGGTGTTTAATACGTATTCAAATGAGATTTGTGAAGAGAAGGTTCCAATCTTGGAGAACTTGTCTTCCTCATTTGGCACTAAGATTGTATGTGTGCTTTGATTGGTGAGTTCACTATTACTTGTAGCTGTAATCGAAATAATAGGAACTTCTTTTTGAGTTAAATAATTGGCTGCTCTAATTAGCTCTTTTGATTTCACATGATATGTAAGGAAAATTGCACAATCTGATGGAGTCAGATTCGTTGAATGATAAGACCACTCAGATAGCTCTGTCGCGATCACTACATATTTATTAATCTTAATCATTTTGTTTTGGAAGCTCTTTGCGCGAATTTGTGAATCCCCTAGCGCATAGATGAAAATTTGCTTTGAATCGTTTATCAGATTAGACACTTTTTCGAGTGTATCGTCTTCTAGGAAATGATACGTCTTTTGCACAACATAAGACATTAAATTAGCAAGTTCCTTTGCTATTTCTATAGGCTGTTCATCTGGAGTAAATGGGTAATTAGGGTTTGTCTTTGTTTCTTGCTTATTTTCTTTTTGTAATTCCTGAGCTAGTTTGATGGTAAATTCTTTGTAACCTGCTAACCCTAACTTTTGAACAAATCGAATAATCGCCGAATGAGATGTGTATGTTTTTTGTGCAAGCTCTTGAATAGTTAAGTAAAGTACATTCTCCCCCTCGGACGTCACATACTCGGCAATACTTTTTTCATTAGTGGTAAATCCTTCTTTCTCTTCTAATTGATCTAAAATTCGCATAAAGTCACTTCCTTCTATCTAACAATGAACAAAATGTTTAAGCCTTTTATGATTAATGATTCAATAATGATGATTTATACCAATATGGCTGTAAACCCACGTTTATAAGCTTTTTCTATTTATAATATAGGAAAACCATAAAGGAGTCACATGATGCTAACTATTGGATATATCGGTAATGGGAAAAGTACAAATCGCTATCATCTTCCTTTTTCGCATAATAGGGATAACCTAAATATAAAAACGATTTATGCTCGTGATTTGTCAAAAGAAGATTGGGCTCGCGTTCCTTCAGTTAACTATACAGATCAGCTATCTGAGTTGCTAAATGATCAAGAGATTCAAGCTGTTGTAGTATGTACGCATCTGAATTCACACTTTGACTTAACAAAGCTTGCACTAGATCATGGAAAGCACGTACTCGTTGAAAAACCATTTATGCAAACAAAAGAAGAAGCCGAATCTATTTTTAAGTATGCCAAAGAAAGGAATCTTCATGTGCAGTGCTACCAGAACAGGCGATATGATTCAGACTTTTTAACAACGAAAAAAGTGATTGATTCTGGAGTGCTTGGAGACCTAGTAGAGATTGAAATGCACTATGATTACTACCGACCAGAAACACCTTTGTCAGTTCAGAGCTTCTCCCCAACAAATAGCTTTTTATATGGGCATGGCGTTCATACCATTGATCAAGTAATTTCGATGTTCGGTAAACCTCAAGCTGTCCATTATGATGTACGTCAATTACTTGGACCAGGTAGAATGAACGACTATTTTGACCTTGACCTTTATTATGATTCCCCTTTAAAAGTATCCATTAAATCAAGCTTTTTCCGCATCAAGTCAAGACCTAGATTTTCGGTTTATGGAACAAAGGGAGTGTTTATAAAAGAAACAGAAGATCGTCAAGAGGAGCATTTAAAGCTATTTTATATACCTAAGGATCATCCTGACTTTGGGTTAGACCTTCCTCAGCACTACGGGACACTCACATATATTGATGAGGCAGGTGTCTACCATGAAGAAAAGGTTGTTTCTGAAAAAGGCGATTATGCGAGAGTGTATGATGATTTTTACAAGATGATTGTGAATCGAGAAGAAGGAACTATTAAAGATTTTGAAACATTAGGTGTGATGGACATACTTGAAACAGGGATTAAGGGGTGCTCCGAATGAAACTAGGTATCGTAGGTTCTGGGATGATTGTTCATGATCTGTTAAGCTTTGTTTCTGACATTTCTACCATTGCAGTTGAAGGAATATATGCTAGATCAAAGGAAAAAGTTCAAACCCTTCAAGATAAGCATTCAATCAAAACAACCTATGTCAATTATGAGGATATGCTTCATAATCAGCAAATTGATACGGTGTACATTGGCTTACCAAATCATTTACATTATGAGTATGCAAAAAAAGCATTACTTCAAGGGAAACACGTGATTTGTGAGAAACCTTTTACATCGACTCTGAATGAATTCAATGAATTACAAGAACTCTCTTGTCAACAACAGCTCATGTTACTTGAAGCCATCTCTAACCAATATCAGGAGCAGTATATAGCGCTTAAACGTTCCCTTCCTAAATTAGGCGATATTAAGGTCATTGAGTGTAATTATTCTCAATACTCGTCTAGATACAAGGACTTTAAAGATGGTATCATTCATCCTGTTTTTGATCCCTCTATGGCTGGTGGCGCACTCATGGATATCAACATTTACTGTATTCATTTTGTTGTTGGATTATTTGGTTTGCCAGACCAGGTGCAGTATTTCCCTAACAATGAAAACGGAATAGATACATCTGGAATTCTCATTATGGATTATGGCTCCTTTAAGTCCGTCTGTATCGGAGCTAAGGATAGCTCAGCATCACCTTCTATAAATATTCAAGGAAACAAAGGGTCTATTCATATTCAACACTCTGCAAATCATGTAGAATCTTTTACTTTAAACGAATATGGAGGAGACTCTACTTTTGTTCGTTCAGAGAACTCAACACATCGTATGTATGATGAGTTTGTTTCATTTGCAGCAATGATTGAAAATGAGGATCTTGATCAAGCAATCAAGAGATTAGAGCATAGCGAGCGTGTTATGCAGGTTCTTGACAAGGTCAAATAAACCTTCCTAAAACAGATAAGAAGCCGAATGACTCTACTTAGTGAGTCATTCGGCTTCGAGCTGTTTGCTCTTAGTCTTCCATTGTTGATAAATCACCTGTTGGCAAATCAAGCTCCCACGCTTTTAACACGCGACGCATAATTTTCCCACTTCTTGTTTTAGGAAGTCCTTTACGGAACTCAATCTCACGCGGGGCGGCATGAGCGGATAAGCCTTCTTTAACGAACACACGAATCTCTTCTTTTAATTCATCAGAGATCTCATAGCCCTCTCTCAGGGAAACAAAGGCCTTTATAATCTCACCGCGGACAGGATCTGGCTTACCAATCACTCCAGCCTCAGCAATAGCTGGATGCTCGATCAGCTTGCTTTCTACTTCAAATGGTCCAACCCGTTCACCTGACGTCATAATGACATCATCAATTCGCCCCTGGAACCAGAAGTACCCGTCCTCATCTTGATACGCAGAATCACCAGAGATATACCAGCCTTCAAGTTCAAAGTAGCTGTTGTACTTTTGTGGGTTGTTCCAAATTTCTCTCATCATTGATGGCCAGCCTTTGCGAATAGCTAAATTCCCCATTCGATTTGGTGGAAGCTCATTCCCACGATCATCAATTATTGCTGCCTGAACCCCAGGGATTGGTTTACCCATTGAACCTGGGCGAATCTCAACAGATGGATAGTTACAGATAAGCTGAGCACCTGTTTCTGTCATCCACCACGTATCGTGAATCCGCTTGTTAAATACTTTTGAACCCCAGCGAATGACTTCGGGGTTAAGGGGTTCTCCTACACTTAGAACATGACGCAGACTGGACAGGTCATACTTCTTCACTACTTCGTCCCCTGCACTCATCAACATTCTAAACGCAGTGGGCGCACTATACCAAACCGTCACTTTATTCTTTTCAAGCGTCTCATACCAATCCGTTGGGCTGAAGCGCCCCCCTCGAATCACATTTGTCACTCCTGCAAGCCATGGGGCAAAGATTCCATAAGATGTACCAGTTACCCAGCCAGGATCTGCTGTGCACCAGTAGATGTCATCCTCTTTTAAGTCTAGTACCCATTTAGCTGTCTGATAGTGCTGCAGCATCGCATTGTGTACGTGAAGAACGCCTTTTGGTTTTCCGGTTGAGCCGGATGTATAATGTAGAATTAATCCGTCTTCGCGATCAACCCATTCGATGGAGAGCTGGTCAGAAGCCTGCTCTAGCTTTGAATTAAAATGAACATAATTGCCAGAAGCCTCGTATTCATCAGCTACGATTAATACTTTTTTCAAATCTGGTAAGTCTTCAAAAGGAACTCGCTCCATTAAGGCAGGTGTCGTCACCAAGACTTTTGCACCACTATCCTCTAGACGGTCTCTGACTGCACCTTCCATAAATGCTTCAAACAAAGGCCCGACAATCGCGCCCAGTTTAATGGCTCCAAATAATGCAAAATACAATTCTGGAGAACGTGGCATAAAGATGAAAACACGATCTCCTTTCTTAACTCCTGCTTCTTTTAATACATTCCCTGCTTTGTTTGAGTAGGCTTGCATTTCTTTAAATGTATATGATTCATCTCGTTTTTGATCACTATACAGTAAAGCAGTCTTATCTGCTTTATCCCCTTCTGCAAAACGATCAATGGCCTCATAGGCAAGATTTACTTTGCCAGAAGTGTTCCAGGAGAACTCTTTTTCAACATGACTCCAATCAAACGATTCGTATTCAGTTTCATAGTTTTCTAGATTATAATGCCCGTTTTCAGGTGGAAGCGCTTGCAATTTCATATGTCTCTTCCTTTCTGTAATGAATTAACATTAGTATAATATACGTTTTTCAAATACACAAATAGAAAGTAAGGGTTTACAGTTATAATAAAAAAACTGTTCATAATATTCGTTCATACTCTCGTGGCATGTTAGAATTGTGTATAATGAACGTATCAGCCTTAAAAGGTGAGTGAACAAATATGAATCATATCAAAACGTACCATTCTAGACTGATTTCGTTTCAAGATAGACAATTATTAATCGAAGGTCCTATCTCTAAGGACATGCTCGCATCCTATGCATTTCACGAAGACCTCAACTCGTTTCGACCTGCAAAAAAGCAGAAAGAAGCGTTGCTTGAAATTGTTGAATTGCCTGAGGGTCGGATTAACGTCGTAGTTGATGGTGACATGGTTGTTGGATATGTCACATTTCTTTACCCGGATCCCATGGAGCGCTGGTCAGAAGGGAATATGGAGAATCTATTAGAACTCGGAGCCATTGAGATCGCTCCTGCTTATCGCGGGGTTTCAGCTGGCAAAAACCTTGTCTCTCTCTCTATGCTTGATGCAGAGATGGAGAACTATATCATTATTACAACCGAGTACTATTGGCATTGGGATTTAAAAGGTAGCGGGTTAGATGTATGGGAATATCGAAAAGTGATGGAAAAAATGATGGGTGCTGGTGGGCTCGTCTGGTTTGCAACAGATGATCCTGAGATCAGTTCACACCCTGCCAATTGTCTGATGGCTCGAATTGGTTCAAATGTAGGACAAGAATCGGTTCAACAATTTGATCAACTACGTTTTCACAATCGATTTATGTATTAATTAACTTAGGTAAAGGAGTCTTGTTCACATGAAAGTAAAAGATATTATGAAGCGTAATGTTGTGACATTGTCTGAAACTCACACGATTAAGGAAGCGCTTCATTTACTTGAAAAGAACCGAATCAGACATATTCCTATCGTTAATGATCAGGGTCATATACAAGGAATTGTGTCAGATCGAGATATTCGTGACGCTAGACCTTCAATATTTGCACAAGATTCGGATGACCAGGATTTACTTAAACCCGTTTCTTCTCTGATGTCTACACATATCATTACAGCTGAACCAGAAGATTTAATCCAGGAAGTTGCATCTGTGTTTTATTTATACCATATTGGATGTCTCCCGATTACTGAAGATGACCGGCTCGTTGGAATGGTAACAGAAACAGAGCTGCTTCATACGCTAGTTGAATTTATGGGGGCAGATCAGCCAAGTACACAAATTGATGTGGAAGTGAATAATAGTCCAGGTCAATTAGCAGATCTTGCACACATTTTTAAAGAGCTAGATATTAACATTCATAGTGTTATGGTTTATCCATCTGAACAGGAACAAACTAAGACACTTTTATTCCGTGCGCAGACAATAGATGCCAGGCAGGTCATTTCCGCGATAGCAAAAGCTGGTTTCACTGTACGTGGTCCACAACTCAATGGAGATTCATATGAAGAAAGCTGACGCTTGCTATGTGTACTCCCGTGAGGAGCACGCTTATCACTTTCACGATAAGCATCCGTTTAATCCTCTAAGACTTACATTAACAAAGGACTTACTCGAAGCGTGCAGTAGTTTAGATCAAACAAGCATTCTCGAACCAAGAAAAGCAACAGAAGAGGAACTAGCGTATGTTCATGATTCCGCCTACATTGAAGCCGTTAAGCTTGCAGGAGCTAATCAGCTCAGTGCGGATAAGGCGAGAAACTACGGACTAGGAACAGATGATACTCCTCTATTTTTAGGGATGCATGATGCAGCTTCTTATTTAGTAGGTGGTACATTAGCAGCCGTTGATGCAGTGATGAACGGAGAGTATACCCATGCCTTACACCTGGGTGGTGGCTTACATCATGGATTTCGTGGGAAGGCATCGGGTTTTTGTATCTATAATGACTCTGCGATCGCCATTGAATACTTAAAGCAACATTATCAGGCTCGTGTGCTATATGTGGATACTGATGCACACCATGGTGACGGTGTGCAGTGGTCCTTCTATGATGATCCGGACGTATTTACTTTGAGTGTTCATGAAACGGGTCGCTATCTTTTTCCAGGTACCGGTAGTATTGCGGAGAGAGGCGCTGGATCTGGGTATGGTTTTAAGCTGAATATTCCATTGGAAGCCTTTACAGAGGATGACTCATTTATCACTAGCTACGAGACCGCATTCCGTGAAGCCGTTGAATTCTTTAAACCTGATATCATTCTGACGGTAAATGGTGCAGATTCACATTATCTCGACCCCCTCACCCATTTACATACTTCTCTTAAAAGCTTTCATTTTATTCCTAAGCTTGCTCATGAACTAGCACATGAGTATTGTGAGGGCCGGTGGGTCGCTGTTGGTGGGGGTGGGTATGATCATTGGCGTGTGGTTCCTCGTGCATGGGGTTCCATTTGGTTAGAGATGACAGAGCAAACCCACGTATTGGATCAGCCTATCCCGACAGATTGGATTAATCGTTGGAAACATAAATCTGAAGTGCCTCTGCCTACTACATGGCACGATGAACCATCTATGTTTCCGACCATCCCTCGAAAACCGATTATTACGGCAAGAAACCAGCAGACAGTTGAGAAGGCTTTGTTTGCTATACGAAATGAGAAGAAGCGGAGGAAGTCTTAACAAAAAAAACAGCGATCCATCAGTTAGATGGTTCGCTGTTGTATAAAACACTAGATGTTCCAGGAATGTAGCATTTCTGAAACGAGTGTGTAGGACTGTTCACTTGCAAGCTTCGTAAAATCAGTAAAGCTCATAGTTGCTTCCTCGTTCGCCTTATCAGAGATTGCTCGGATAATGACAAAAGGAATGTCATTCATGGATGCTACTTGAGCAACAGAAGCCCCCTCCATCTCCACGCAACTACCAGTAAAGTCCTCTTTCAGCTTCTCGGAACGCTCAACATCTGCAATAAACTGATCCCCACTTAAAACGCGTCCTCTTTTGACTTGACAAGAAAGAACACGCGTGGCTGCTTGATGAGCTAAGTGAATTAATCCCTCGTCCGCTTGAAATAAAGACGGTGTTGATTGCATCGGGATCTGCCCTTTTTCAAACCCTAACGCGGTTGCATCCATATCGTGCTGGATCGCGTCTACAGAAATGACAACGTCACAAACATTCAGCTGTTTGTCTAAAGCCCCTGCAATTCCAGTAAAAACAAGATGTGTCACTTGAAAGCGATCAGCTAAGAGCTGAGTGGTAACAGCAGCATTCACCTTACCAACACCCGATTGACATAAGACAACGGAGCACCCTTGTATGGTGCCAAGATAAAATGTGATGCCTGCGTGCTCCTGTTTCTGCTCTGCCTGTAAGTCTGCTCGTAATTGAGCAATTTCCTCAGCCATTGCTCCAATTAACCCAATTCTA
Source organism: Alkalihalobacillus sp. NPDC127517 (assembly GCF_050276055.1). Lineage (NCBI taxonomy): Bacteria > Bacillati > Bacillota > Bacilli > Caryophanales > Bacillaceae > Alkalihalobacillus > Alkalihalobacillus sp. NPDC127517. The sequence continues at coordinate 80,226 of NZ_JBNNQX010000008.1, forward strand.
GTAGCCAACGCACCCACCAACCTTAATCGTTCTTTGTTGACTGTCTGAATTCAATACGGTGTGGAAGCTGAACCGTATGATCTGTTACCTCTTCTTTGTTCATAAACTTGGTTAACAAACGCATCGATACAGCACCGATATCATACATCGGTTGTACAACCGTTGTGAGTGTTGGACGGACCATAACAGACAAACGAGTGTTATCAAAACCAATAACGTCAAAGTCACCAGGAACATTAAAGCCTTTGTCCTGCGCACCGTGAATGACACCAAGTGCCATTTCATCAGATGAAGCGAAGATGGCTGTAGGCTTGTCCTCCATGCTAGTGAAGGTATCCATGGCCTCGATTCCAGAATCATATGTATAATCACCTAAGACAATTAGGTTCTCATCGAATTCTAGATTCTTTTTCTCAATTGCAGAACGATAGCCAGCGAACTTCTGGAATCCATTAATCGGATCATCAAGCGAACCGCTTAGCATACCGATACGTGTATGCCCTTTTTCAATTAGAGTCGTAACCGCATCTTCTGCCGCTTGCTTGTAATCAATGTTAACAGAAGGGAAATTCTTCTCTTGATCAAGCGTTGCTGCTAGAACAATCGGTACTGGTGAACGCTTAAACTGCGCAGCGTGTTCTTCTGTAATTTCTCCACCCATATAAACAATTCCATCTACTTGCTTCTCAAGAAGCGTATTGATGAGATGGATTTCTTTTTCTTTATTCTGGTCGGAGTTACAAAGAATAATATTGTATTTGTACATTGTTGCAATATCTTCAATTCCTCGTGCTAACTCAGAAAAGAAGATGCTAGAAATATCAGGAATGATAACCCCAACAGTTGTTGTTCTTTTACTAGCCAGACCACGCGCTACTGCATTCGGTCGATAACCAAGCTGTTCAATGGCCTCTAGTACTTTTTTTCTAGTTGTAGGCTTCACGTTGGGGTTTCCGTTCACAACTCGTGATACAGTTGCCATGGATACGCCAGCTTCTCTCGCTACATCATAAATCGTTGTATTCACATTGATCCTCCTCATAACATGCTTATGTCCTCATTTTGTACTGTTATCATACGCTACAAACCAGGCTTCCGCAATGTCTTTCGCATTTATTCGACACTATCCGATATTTCTTCGTTATTCTTAGTCATCGAACGTTTTCATATAATACTACAGTTATTCCCGTAGGCACTATTTAATATGCTTCCTTTTACCAAAAAAGCTCATCAATCCATTTTAATCCTCAAACATAGGAAAAGCAACCCACTTCAATAGAAGGGGCTGCTTTAATAAATTTATTAATTCTTGTACAAGCCGGATGCTGTCAATTCATCAATAAATGTGTTAAAGGTTGGGATGTCCATTTGCTGTGCAGAGTCAGAAAGTGCAACAGCTGGATCCGGGTGTACTTCAGCCATAACTGCATCAGCACCAATGGCTAAAGCAGCTTTTGCTGTTGGAAGAAGTAAATCTCTTCTACCTGTAGAATGTGTAACATCTACTAGCACGGGTAAGTGTGTTTCTTGTTTCAGAATTGGTACAGCTGAAATATCTAGTGTGTTACGAGTTGCTTTTTCATACGTACGAATGCCGCGTTCGCAAAGCATGATTTGACTGTTTCCTTTAGAAACAATGTACTCAGCTGCATGAATGAACTCTTCAATTGTTGCAGACAAACCGCGTTTAAGTAGAACCGGCTTGTTCACAGAACCTGCTGCTTTAAGAAGCTCAAAGTTCTGCATATTACGTGCCCCAATTTGAATCACATCTACATAATCCAATGCCATTTCAATGTCATTTGGGCTAACAATCTCACTAATTACAACCATATCTTGTTCTTGTGCTACACGCTTTAAGATTTGAAGACCTTCAAGTCCAAGTCCTTGGAAATCGTATGGAGATGTTCTTGGTTTGAACGCACCACCACGAAGAAGCTTTAAGCCACGCTCTTTCATTGCTTTTGCAACAGCTGTTACTTGCTCATAGCTTTCAACTGCGCAAGGTCCCATAACAAGACGTTGCTGGCCATCTCCAATTGTTTCACCTTTTAGATCAACAATTGTGTTTTCCTTTTGTCTCTTTCTTGAAACAAGTAATGCTTTAGAGTTATCTTCTTCTTGTAGTTCAAGACCAGCTTTAAAAATTTGCTTGAACAAGTGCTGAAGCGTGCTTGTTTCAAATGGTCCTTCATTATGCTCAGCAATATGATCAAGCATTTTGCGTTCACGAACTGGATCAAAACGATTAACCCCAGATTCGCGTTTAACTGAGCCAATTTTTTGGACTAAGCCAGCACGCTCATTTATTAAAGACATTAGCTTTAGATTCACGTCATCAAGTTCAGAACGTAGTTGTTCTAGTTGTTCATTACTCATACTCTCCACTCCTCACAAAAAATAAGTTCTCTTTAACTTAACTTCATTATAAAGGATGTATTCATGAATGTCACGACATTTCTCTTTATTTCTTAGACGCTTTTAAGCACTAAAGCGTTTTGTGTAATTCTATATACCTTTTCTCTGCTAACTCTAGTAAAATAGAATCAGCATAACAGAAAGGTAACAGGTGATTAAATGGACGTTTCGCAAACTTTATTTGCTTTGGATATTGGCACTCGCTCTGTTGTAGGCCTGCTCTTGCAAAAGCAAGGCGATCAGCATACGTTAATTGATATTGAAATCATAGAACATCAAGAGCGCTCGATGTTGGATGGACAGATACATAATATTCCTGCTGTTGCGGCAGTCATACAAACGGTAAAAGAACGCTTAGAAGAAAGACATGGCCCTCTAAAAAAAGCGTGTGTGGCAGCTGCCGGCCGTTCACTCCTTACAAAACGGGCGACCTATTGTGTCCAATTAGATGAACACCCCTTACATACAAAGGAAGAGTTAACACAACTTGAACTTAGCGCGGTCACACAAGCTCAATACCAATTGGCGCTTGATTCGGATCATTCCTCTGCAGCTCGTTATGATTGTGTTGGCTACTCTGTATTGGAATACCGATTAGATGGTACACCAATCGGAAGCTTACTTCAACAGACAGGTAATCAAGCTGAAATTGAGGTCATTGCCACATTCCTACCTAAGGTTGTCGTAGAATCCTTACTTCAAGCTCTTCATGAAGTTGGATTAAGCTTAGAAGCATTAACACTAGAACCAATCGCTGCTATCGATGTATTAATTCCTACTTCTATGAGAAGACTCAATGTGGCCCTTGTCGATATTGGAGCAGGCACTTCGGATATTGCGTTAACAGCTGATGGTACGGTTCAAGCATATGGAATGGTTCCTACCGCAGGAGATGAAATCACGGAGGCTCTTAGTGATGAATACTTGCTTGATTTCCCCGAGGCGGAATCAATCAAACGGATGTCACTTCAAACTGAGAAAATACAACTAACTGATATCTTAGGGTTAACCACTGAGTATACAACAACGGATTTATTTGAATCCATTAAACCCTCTATTCAAGAACTAGCTCATAAAATTGCAGATGAGATCTTGCGGTTGAATGGAAAACCACCACGAGCCGTGATGTTAGTAGGAGGAGGAAGTCAAACACCATTTTTACCCGAGTTACTAGCTAACGCCTTACAGCTTCCCTCAGATCGCGTAGCCGTTCGCGGCGTGGATGCAATAAAACATTTTGTTTCAACAGATGAAAAAGCAGTCGGTCCAGAACTTGTTACTCCAGTCGGCATCGCGATTGCCGCAAAACGAAATCCGATTCAGTACGTTCAAGTTCAAGTGAATCAGATGAATTTACGTTTATTTGATGCAAAGAAATTAACAGTTGGTGATGCCCTTGTCTCTGCAGGATTGGATGTGTTAAAACATCATGGGAAGCCGGGTCTGGCGATGGTGATTAAAGTGAATGGGACTCTATTTTCGATTCCTGGCCAGCTTGGGTCCTCACCTGTACTTAAACGAAATGGTATGACAGCGGATTTATCAGAACCAATATCAGAAGGGGATTCAATTGTTATTGAAAAAGGCGAAGATGGTTCTCCACCACATGTGACAGTTGGGGATGTAATTGAGGAATCGTCGCAGTTAACGTGTTATGTGAATGGCGAAAAAACAGCGTTTGCTTTCGCTTTGTTTAAAAATGGTCAACGATCAGATCGATCAGCTTTTTTACAGGATCGTGATGAAGTGATGATTCAAAACAAAGTAACCGTACAGGACGCACTAACTTATATGAAAATCAAACCAGCATTCTTTAAGGGTGTCCAAGTAACAGTCAATCAGGAAAGCATGAATGTTCGACATCAAGAGTCTACATTGCTGTTAAACCATCGTTCAGTTTCTTTTGATCAGAAACTGTCTGAGGGTGATCATCTTACTGTTTCGGTTCCGACTGATGAAAGAGCTAATGTCACAATAGCAGACTTAATTCGTCAACTCGGAAATGTAGAACAATCCATCACTGTTACGTTTAATGAAAAAGTGATACAGCTCATGAAAGAAACAGTAGAGCTCTATCAAGAGGGTATGAGAGTTTCAGCTGATACGATTCTGACTTCAATGGATACCTTTATAACCAAAGAAATAGATTTTAGTCCATTTATCGTTCAAGATTTATTTGCAGTAACAGATCTTACAATTCCTACATCAAACCATACATTTACATTGCTCTGTAACAACGAGCCCGTAGAATTTACAAGTAGCTTAAAGCACGGAGATAACATCGAACTTTCATTCACAAAACTAACGAACTGAATTGTGCACAAATAGTAAAAGGATGCCGTTACAGTGAGGACTTCGCTTTCAATGGGGGCAACGTCAGCCTCTTACACGCAAAATCGTTGCTCCAGAGTCTACGTCTCCACTTCTGCTAAAGATGATCATATAAAAAAGACTGATGATTCTACCGAATCATCAGTCTTTCATTTTAAATTTATCGTTACGTTAGTTCATTTTGTTCTTTTCTTGCTCTAGTTTCTTCTCTAAATCGTCAACCTCAGATTTTACCGTTGCGGATACTTTTTGACCAGAATCCTTAAGTTCACTAGTTAAATCCTCTGTAAGAGATGCAACCTCATCTTTTGTTTGGCTAGCATCATTTTTCACAGTGTTAGCTACTTCTTTTACTTTATCGGCTACTTGACTTGATTGATCTGATACTGTTTTTGCAATGTTATTAGACTTTTCTTTTGCAATCGTTGCCCATTCGTTTCCTTTATCATATGCAGTTGAAGTGAACTCTGATGTTTTTGCTTTTGCCATTTGAGCTTGCTCTCCCAAATCGTTACGAAGCTCTTTACCAGATTTCGGAGCTAAAAATAAAGCTGTGGTTGCCCCTACAATTCCTCCAATTAGTGTACCAATTAGAAAATCCTTAGTATTCATATCTCCCATTTTCATTTCCTCCTTGTGTTTTTATTGGTTCGTTGAGATGCTGCTTTCTCAGCTTAAACTTTGTATACAAATCAAGGGCCGTAGTCCCCCAATTAACAGCTTTAGCAATGTTTTCTGATTGTTCAACCGTTTGACTTGAAACGGTATTTGATACTTGTCGAATTGATTGATTAAACTGTGAAACCGATTGACCCAAATCCTTAACCGATGTAAACATGGTGTTTACTGCTTCTGATTTCTGTTGAATATCATCAGCCAAGCGGTTGGTCTTATGGAGCAATTGCTCCGTTTCACTTGTGATGCCATTAATTTGTTTCTCTAAATTGGCAACGGTGTTAGCCGTATGCTCAAGTGTACGATTTGCTGATCGCAGTGTTCGAACAAGAAAAATAACGAGTACAGCAAACGCAACAGCTGCTATCAGGGCACTTATGTACAAGAGTATTGCCCAATCCATGATGTATCCCTCCTCCATACCTTAGATTTACCCAAAGCTAAATGTGATTAAACATAAGTATGTTAAAACATATTCGACAGCTTTTTTAGATATCCTCTATCATACCTTACTTTTCAGGGTAATAAAAAAAATTTAATGAACTAAAAAAGACTGTCTTAAGAGATAGCAGCAAAAGGACTGGAAAAATAAAAAAGACAAATGATTCACTTCACTAAAGAAGAATCATTTGTCTTTCTAAACCAATCATTCGTTTTCCTCTTACTGCTTCACTAGATTCTCATAATTCTTTTGGAACTTTTGAATATCTCCAGCACCCATAAAAAGAAGCACGCTGTTTGAATGTTTACCAAGAACTGAGACATCTTGTTCTTTTAAAACATGCGATTGTGGAATAAGCTCTTGCAGATGGCCAATAGTCAAATTCCCTTTATCTTCTCTTGCTGATCCAAAGATATCACATAGATACACAGAATCCGCCTTTGAAAGTGCCTGCGCAAATTCATCAAGAAACGTCTTTGTCCGAGTAAACGTATGTGGTTGGAATATAGCCACGACTTCATGATCTGGATATTTCTTTCTTGCTGCTTCAATTGTAACGGAAATTTCAGTAGGATGATGAGCGTAATCATCAATTAACACCTGCGCGCCAATTTCTTTTTCACTGAAACGACGTTTAACCCCGTCAAACGTTTGAAGATGGGCAGCAAGATCATCAGCCGACACTCCTTCGTAATGACAAATAGCAATCACAGCTAATGCATTTAGTACGCTGTGGTTGCCAAATCCAGGGATTGTAAAGGTTCCATACAAGCTGTTACGTACAAACACATCAAAGGTCGTTCCATGTTCTCCACTTTGTACGTTATGCGCTTGAAAATCGTTATGATCTTTAAAGCCATAATAGACTACAGGTACATTAGCATGAATTCGTTGCAAGTATTCATCATCACCACAAGCGATAATTGCTTTATTCACTTGCTTAGCCATTTCTTGGAATGCGTCAAATACATCTTCAACGTCTTTAAAATAGTCCGGATGATCAAAATCAATGTTGGTCATCACACAATAATCAGGCTTGTAGTTAAGGAAGTGTCGTCTGTATTCACACGCTTCAAACACAAAATACTTTGAGTCCTCTTCCCCTCTTCCTGTCCCATCACCTATTAAGTAAGAAACAGGATAAACAGATCCAAGCATGTGAGAAAGTAAGCCAGTTGTGGATGTTTTTCCGTGTGAGCCAGTTACAGCTACACTCGTAAATTGGTTAATAAACTGACCAAGAAATGTTGGATATTGCTCCACTTTAATGCCCTTTGCTGCAGCTTCCTGAAGCTCAATATGGTCTTCATTATAGGCAGCTGACACGATGACCTTTTGATTTTCTTTAATATTCGCCTTATCAAAAGATAAAAGTGGAATTCCTTTTCTCTCAAGTGGTTTCTGAGTAAAAAACGTCTTTTCTACATCCGAACCTTGCACAGTATAATTCATGTCATGCAGGATTTGAGCAAGAGCACTCATTCCTGACCCTTTAATCCCAACAAAGTGAAAATCGCTCATATGGTAAACCTCCCCGCTAAATCTCATTCTCGATACAGTCGGAAAACAAGAGAAAGCGTTCATTCATTTTTTATTAATCATCTATTTTGTCTCATTAGCTTTTATCTCTTAGTATATGTTTCATGCTTGTAATACGCGTCTGACAACCTTAGCTCACTTGTATCTGACGCCCCTCCCTATGATATAGAATTAGAGGTGTTTAGACAAGTGGCTTCTTAGTCAGTGTATCCAAGAACTTTATCGACAGACATTTCATCAATGAGAACCTGTCTAGGTTTACTCCCCATTGCTCCTGTGATAACACCCCTTGCTTCAAGCATATCGATTAATCTTGCGGCACGGTTATACCCAATTCGGAATCTTCTTTGCAAATTGGATGCTGAAGCATTCCCTTGATTAATCACATGATAACATGCTTCTTCAAAGAGCTCATCTTCCTGCTCTGTCTGTTCCACTGTTTTTTGCATTTGTTCCGTATCTAGTAAAAACTCCGGCTTTCGTTGCTTTTTCACATGCGCAATAACATCTTCAATTTCTTCATCCGTTACAAACGTCCCTTGAACACGAACAGGCTTTGGAGAACCATTTTCGTTGAACAGCATATCACCGCGCCCAAGTAACCGCTCGGCCCCGTTCATATCAAGAATCGTTCTGGAATCCGTTTGAGAAGAAACGGAGAAAGCAATTCGAGTTGGAATGTTTGCTTTGATTAACCCCGTGATGACGTCAACTGAAGGTCGTTGTGTTGCCACCAATAAGTGAATTCCACAGGCTCGAGCTTTTTGAGCAATACGACAAATCGAATCTTCCACGTCTTGTGGTGCTACCATCATAAGATCAGCGAGTTCATCAATCACAACCAGTATGTAAGGCATGGCTGGTTTGCTTGGATTATCTGAATATAACTCATTATATCTGCCTACATCACGGACGCCTTTTTGGCTAAATTGTTCATATCTACGTTCCATCTCACCAACAACCCATTTCAACGCAATGGTTGCTTGCTTTGCATCCGTAATAACCGGTGCAACTAGATGAGGAACATCATTATATGGAGCAAGCTCAACCATTTTCGGGTCAACAAGAAGAAGTTTCACCTCATCCGGATTGGCTTTATATAAGAGACTTATTAGAATTGAATTAATACAGACACTTTTACCAGAACCCGTTGCTCCAGCCACTAAACCATGTGGCATTTTGCGTAGATCTGTCACGATCGGCTGACCTGATATATCTAATCCCAATGCAACAGTCATTGGTGAGTCCGGTTTGATAAACACATCACGTCTAAGAATCTCTCGTAACCAAACCGCTTCAGGATGAAGGTTCGGAACCTCAATTCCAATCGTGTTCTTACCAGGGATCGGTGCTTCAATTCTAATTTCCTTAGCAGAAAGAGCCATTTTAATATCATCTGATAAGTTTGTTACTTTATTTACTTTGACCCCTCTAGCGGGCTGAATTTCATACCTTGTCACAGATGGCCCCATCGTTGTATGAACAACCTTTGCATCAACATGAAAACTTTGCAATGTTTCCTCAAGTAACATTGCTTGCTCTTCAAGCCATTCAGTGTCCGTCGCTCGTTTGGCTTCCGGATAACGTAGTAGCTGGATACCTGGTTTTTGGTAGGAGTCGTTTGAATCTTGTTTTATCTTCTGAGCCGGTTGAACTTGTTTATCCTTAGGCATCATTAGTACATTAAACGGAATAGAAGGTTTACTAGTTGATTTCGGTTTACCTTGCTCTTCGGCTGTTGTTTTAATCGGTGCAGTGACAACTTGTTCTGGTTCCGTTACTTCTGTCTCTTCTACTGGTTCAACCTCAACCGTTTGTGAAGACAGCGTGCTGCTCTCATTAGAAAGATCGCTATCATCGATTATTGGTTCTTCCACAACTACCTCAACAGCACTCTCATCCATTTGAACCTCGTGAGAATCTACCGTTTCCGGCTCAGGTTTTGGCAATATGTCTACCTCATCAAGTACAGGTACATTATGTACCTCAACCGTTTGATCGTTCTGACTGATAGCATCTTCCTGAGGTGCTTGCTCTTTAATAAGGTCGTATTCATCATGTGCATCCGAACCGGAGACAGCCAATTCATTAGGTGCAGGAATATCCATATACGTTTCTACTTGACCTTGATCTGTTTCCACCGGTACCACATCATGCACTTGAATGTCTTCGACTACATCTATTTGTTCAGGTTCGTTGTTCCATTCAGACAAAGAGGGCACAGGTCTTCGCAGTTTCTCAAACACTGAGTCCTCTAGCCGTTTATTAAGCTCTTGCCGTTCTCTTAACCACGAGCCTGTAACGCGAGCCTCACCTTGATGCGCGTCATCAGTGTTATGTAACGTTAACTGTGTTCGCTGACTAGGTGTAACCTTCCTGAATCCATGAATAGGAGAAGGAATAGACGTTGGTTTAAAGTCAGGATTATTAAATTTAACCCGTTCTTTCTTTTCTTCGAGCACTTCTTCCTGATCAGGATATTGAACTCGCTGTGAACCCTTTGGTTGAGCTGTTTCGGCTTTAACCTTCTTTTCCCATTTCGTTTCATCCACTTTTCGATCGTTCATCATTTCCTTAGCCTGTTCTTCCATCTCTTCAGGAAATCTTACACCACTTGACTTTGCATATTGATATGTAATCCGGGGCGTGTGATCTGAAGGTTCTTGATAAGAGGAATAGTTAGGTTTCCGTTCAATTTTGTTTGAACGCGTTTCAGTTGTCTCTTTTTCTTCTGTTTCTCTATCATGCTCTGATCCAAAGAATGTTTGTTGGATCCATTTTTGAAAACGGTTCAATGGTTCCACGCTTTCATTCACCTGCTTTCTAACCACTAAGCTCCTCGGAACAGAAAAAAGCCGGCAGCAGTAAGATCACTTTATCACATGCACAAAGGCTGCTTTAGGAGACCTATTGCTAAACCAGCCTTTTTCATTTTAGGCTGCTGTAATTTTTATCTTGTAAACGGTTGACCCGCTTCATGCGAGTCTTCAAGGACTAGAATCCCTTTTTCTTCAGGCGCATCAGGAAGATTAAGCTCTTTGGCTGAGCAAATCATTCCATTTGACTCTACGCCACGCAGAGAGGCTTGTTTAATTTGTAGACCACTTGGCATAACTGCTCCTACTAAAGCAACAACAACCTTTTGACCTGCTTCTACATTAGGAGCACCACAGACGATTTGTAAGGTTTCATTACCTACATCCACTTGGCAAATCCCTAGCTTATCTGCGTTAGGATGCTTTTCTTTAGAGGTCACATACCCAACAACAAATGTCGGTTGATCTGCACCGTCAAATGAAAAGGTCATCCCTTCTTTTGAAAAAGCACTCTGAACCAGTGACTTCATTGAATCAGTTAACTCAACAACTCCCGAATCCTCTATTACCCCAAAAGCAGACGCGTTAAACACGTTATATCCAATTGTTTTGTTTGAATGCACGTCATAAATTCTCGCAATGTTTCCAGTGCGCTCATAAGATTGTTCTGCTACTTCGTTATTTGAAAGAGAAATTAGCAATGTGTCGCCTATCCCTTTAAGATTATAAAATACGTTCATGAAGGTGCTCCTTTATCTTTTTTCTCGTTTCTAGTATAACACAGCTACTTTTTAGTTTGATGGGCCTTTAGGTTTTTTTTGTGCCATGATAAACACGGGTTCAATCCCATTGTCCCCCATTAAAAATGGAAGGGCTGTGACTGGTACTCTGCCTTGTCCAAAAAAGGTCAAAGTCGTTTGTGCCATCACGTCGTACCCTGTATCATTTACAAGATCGACAAAAAATAAAGCGTCTTGATGTGGAATCGCAATGCCTAATTCGCCTTGCACCTTTTTACCCATTTCTTCAATCAGAGAAGGATCAAGAATTCGACTCGCTTCATACCCGTCTTTTGCGTTCATAAAGTAAAAGGTATTTCCTGCTACCTCCTGTTGTTTAAAGGACTGTGGAAGTGAGCGTAAATTAAACAGCGCCATCTCTCTCAAAGACTCTGATGTCATTCCGCTTTGTTCTAATAGTGAATGATCAATGAGCGTATAGGATTGACCTAAATCAAGTGCATAATACACTCTTGTCTCAGCTGTATGCTCATGGAAAACAAGCTTCTTGCCGTCTTTTGATTCCTCAGGAAATGAGGCCGCACGAATCACAGGATAAATGCGAGACTCGTTCCCCTTTATATTGACTTGTTGACGCATCGACTCAAGTCCAACTTTCACATAGCGTACAGCTTCATCCACACCTGCATACTCTTCACGTTCCCATTTTGCGAGTAACGGGCGTAACGAGAGAGTGACTCCCTTGTTTGTTACCGTATCTTCTATTCTAAGTGTGGCTTCTTTTTGATTGTATTTGATATTCCATTCTGGATGCTCAAGCTGAGCTTCAATCTTCTTTCTAAATTCCTGCATATTCATATCTAATTCTTCCTTCCTACCAATCGGTAAGCGATCCATTGTAGTCTTTACCGATTTTACCATGTGTATGGCAACATTCCAACGAAACCGTATCTTAATGCATTCATAAAAAATACCTCTTTAGGATTTGACCCAAAGAGGTATTTCTTAATTACACGCTTTTCGCTTCGGCTTCAGTTAAGAATTTCTCGATTTCTTCTTGTGTTTTGCGGTCCTTGCTTACAAAGCGATGAATTTCTTGTCCGTTTGCATAGGCTAGGAAGCTTGGAATTCCAAAAATACTTAGCTCTCCACATAGATCAATAAATTGATCGCGATCTACATAATAGAAATGAAAGGTCGGAAAGTCAGCTTCCACTATTGGAAGAAACGGCTCGATTACGCGACAGTCGGGGCACCAATCTGCTGAAAACATAAATACTGCTGTTTCATTCTCACTAATTTTTTTAAAGTGTTCTAAGTCTTTTACATGTTCCATCTTAAATCTCCTCAGCTTTCTTTAGATAAAGTGTAGATTTTCATATCTCCATCTCTAATATAACCCATTTTCCTCATCAATTCCGAGAAAAGTAAACTAAGAAATGCTGGGGCTATAAAATAAAAGATCAGAACAGCGATTACACTTGATGAATGGAAGCCCATATCTCTAAATGTCATAATCGGTCCAACCAATCCACTTGTGCCCATTCCGGCTCCAGCAGGAATATTGGTTATCCCAAATACAATCACTCCGATTGGTGCTAAAATTGCGCCGGCTATTAGAGGAGGAATGATAATAATCGGCTTCTGAATCACCTTCGGAAGAAGAAGCATCGAGGTCCCAAGTCCTAAAGGAATCAGTCCAGAAAAGCGATTGTCTCTAAATCCGCTGACGGCAAACCCAATCATTTGAGCTGCGCAGCCTATCGTCGCGGCCCCGGCAATCGGTCCTTCAAGCTCTAAGACCATTCCAAGCGCAGCGCTTGACGTTGGGCCAGTGATTATAAGCCCCATCACAGTTGCTACAACGATACACATGATAAGCGGCTGCTGTTCCCCCGCCCACATAATGGCATTTCCTAATGTAGTCATAGTTGTTTGCACACCTGGACCTGCAAAGAACCCAACTACATATCCGCTAATCACCGTTACAAAGGGAACAAGAATAATATCCATTTTTGTTTCACCACTGATCAGCTTCCCCAACTCAACTGCTATAACCGAAGCAACAAAACTCCCAGATACGCCACCAAACTCTGCTCCGGCAGCTCCTGCCACTACCGCAGAAAGGACAACGAGTCTAGGTGCTTTAAGCCCAAGAGCAATGGCTGCGCCAATTGCTGGCCCCATCATCGACATTGCCAAGTCTCCGATTCGTATGAGACTTTCCATGCCAAACTGTTCCCCTGCCGTACTTAGAATAAGTCCAATAATTAATGTTGCAAAAAATCCTATAGCCATTTGCCCCATTGCATCAATAAAATAAACACGCCAATGAAGCTTAACCCCTTTTTTCTTTAAAAAAGCGTTCACGGTTTCTCCTCCTGTCATCTACCCATCCCATCATACTCTTAACTATTACACCTGACAAGACACTTGTTAAAAAGAGAGATGTTTTGTTTTTGACAAGTGAAACTCGTATACTTTAACTACCCATCTCATAAAGGAGTGTCTATTCATGGAATTAAACGTTTATCTTGCAGGAGAAATTCATAGCTCATGGAGAGAAACCATTAAACAGTTAGCATCTGATCTACCGATTACGTTTTACCATCCTATGGAACATCATGATCGTTCTGATCATATCGGTGAAGAAATTTTGGGTGAACAACCGAACGCTGTGTTAAAAGATGAAGCCGCTTCTAGCATTAATAATTTACGAACCCAGGTCCTTCTGCAAAAGGCTGATGTGGTGGTTGCGCTATTCAGCGAAACCTATCGCCAATGGAATACGGCAATGGATGCTTCTACAGCCGTTGCATTAGGTAAACCATTAATCTTAATCCGTCCAGAAAAACTTCATCATGCGTTGAAGGAATTATCGAATAAAGCACAAGTTGTCGTAGAAACACCAGAACAAGCAATCTCTGCGCTTTCGTATATTTTTGAGCAGGAATAAAAAAGGACGAGCTCTCCATTCATATGGAAAGCTCGCCTTTTTTTATTTATTTAGTTGTTCTACAAGATATTGACCGTATAGAGCCTTTACAATGTGACTGAACATCTCTTTACGTGAGATCCGGTTTAATGTAAAAGCACCAACAGCTCCTTCTCTTGTATTTGTTCCTTCCTCATTCGCACGTTCATTCATAATTGTTCCGAGCTCTTGACCCTTTAAAAGCTCATCACTGACATCCGTTGGAACTGGGATTCTTAGTCCACTCGCTTCCCAGGTACTCCCTTTTTTATCAACAAGAACTCCCCAATTACATAACATTAGAGCGCCAGTATCCGTTTCACTGACACCACCTTCAAGTCCGATTGCTAAATCAGCGTCAGTATCAACTAAAGCTGCCTTCGCACGATTTAGTGCACCAAGTCTTGTTTCGTCATCAGAAAAAGGTTGGCAACTCACACCTGACGGAACCTCTACGGAAACAAATGTGATCGGTTCACTTAACAATGTTTCTTTTACCGCATGAACCTTTGCTGGATTCTTTGTTCCGATGGCAACAATTAATTGGCTTGTACTCTCTAGACTCATAAAGAGTGACCAATAAGCGATTCAAACGTTGATTTGTCTGAAGTTTTCACTAGCTTGATTAATAGTTCCTTTGCTGCTGCATAGTCATCTACATGAATGATGGAGCCTGATGTATGAATATAACGTGAACAAATCCCCACTACTGCTGATGGAACCCCTTCATTGACCAAATGAACTCTTCCTGCATCGGTTCCACCTGGAGAAATAAAGTATTGGTATGGAATGTTGTTTGATTCAGCTGTATCTAGCACAAACTCACGCATTCCTTTATGTGTAATCATGGTCCGGTCAAAAATACGTAGAAGTGCACCTTTTCCTAAATGACCAAATGCATCCGCTCCACCTGTAGCATCATTCGCAGGACTTGCATCAAGTGCATAGAACAAATCTGGGTTAATCATTTGTGCAGCCGTTTGAGCCCCGCGCAAGCCAACTTCCTCTTGAACTGTTGCACCGGAATAAAGAATATTTGGGATCTCCTCCCCTTGAAGTTCTTTCAGTAATTCAATGGCGAGCCCAACACCGTAACGATTATCCCATGCTTTCGCTAAGATCTTCTTAGGATTAGCGAGTGGGGTAAATTCACTAACAGGCACAATTTGTTGTCCTGGCATCACACCGAGCTTCATAGCATCCTCTTTATTATCAGCACCTATATCAATGTACATTTGCGCAAGAGGCATTGGCTTACTGCGTTGGCTTTCCTCGAGCAAATGAGGTGGCGTTGAACCAATCACACCAATAATCGGGCCTTGATCCGTCATAATTTGCACGCGCTGTGCGAGTAGTACCTGACTCCACCATCCACCAAGTGTTTGGAACTTAATTAGTCCCTTGTCATTAATAGAGGTAACCATAAATCCAACTTCGTCCATATGTCCTGCAACCATTACAGTTGGACCCTCTTCATTTCCTCGCTTCACACCGAAAATACTACCTAAACGATCTTGTACAATCTCATCTGTGTACGTTGATAACTCCTTACGAACAAACTGGCGAACTTCGTGTTCAAATCCAGATGCTCCTTGGAGTTCTGTTAACGTTTTGAATAAAGATAACGTTTCTTGGTTCATGAATTTCTCCTCACTTTCTACGAATAACTGATCTTTGTATGTATTGTTGTGCAATACTCTTAGTGTATCGAATCTTATTTCAAATTGCTACTTTCTTACGTTAACAAAAAACGTATCTTTCTCTCCGATGGACAAACTTTGCACAGAATTTTAACTACTGGTATGATTAGATCATCCAATCGTACTACACATAAGACATAGACGGATTACTTATGAAAGGAATGATTGATTTTGAAAAAGCTCTCATTTGGATTAGGCATTGGCTTTGCTCTGGGATATTTTCTTCGTCCTACTATTTCAAAGGAACGAATTTCTCCAGAAAAAGCTTTAAAGAAAGCGAAAGCAACAGCTGCAACACAGCATACGATTAGTGGATCATGGATTCACATGAACCCTGAAACAGTTGAACGTTATGGTCTTCAATACGAGGTTTATCGCGGTGGAATGTCTACGTCCACGCCAGATGGTACGGTTCAATTTGAGTTTATTGTCGAAACCAAGAATGGCACACTGTTAGAATTGATTCAGTCCTAACAAAAAGAAATCCAAGAAAGGCTCCCTTTCTCGGATTTCTTTTTAGTTTCTGAACTTTGCTTCGCACCGATAGATACGCATTTGTTTTTTTGAGAATTTCTCTTCATACTCGGTCATGACATTTCCTTCAATTCCGCTCTCATGAAGGTTCAAGCTCACTTGATTTAAGATCATCCCGTACAACGAGAAGCTGTGTAAGGAATATTCAAATAACCCTTGATTATCGGTTTTAAAATGAACCTCTCCCTGCTTTACCAGGAGATTTTCATATAAAGCTAAAAATGATTTATATGTTAGTCTTCTTTTCTCATGGCGAGATTTTGGCCAAGGATCCGTGAAGTTGATATAAAACCGATCTACTTCCCCAGGAGCAAAGAATTCTGCTAAGTCGGCAACATCTTGGCTAAGCAGCTTCACATTTTTAAGCTCGGCTTCTTCCACACGCTCCATGGCGGTATATAAAACACTTTGATATTTTTCTACACCAATGTATAAAACGTTTGGATGGAGTTCAGCCATACCAGCTAAGAACTTCCCTTTTCCCGTGCCTACTTCAACATGAATTTCATCAAAATCTCCAAACGTTCGTTTCCAATTCCCCGCCATTTCCTTTGGGTTTTGAATAACAATATGATCACGTTTTTTTAATTCATCAGACGCCCAAGGCTTATGTCTTAATCTCATTTCTTATCCTCCTACTTTTGTATAATAACCGCAGAAATGGTGACATTAACACCAAACCATTTAAAAAGGAGTCAACAAAATGACCCTCTCAAATTCTCATAAATTACAACTACTGTGCGATCTTCTTCAAAGTCAATCCACAGAACAGTACATGACAGATGGAGAAGCGCACCAAATTGATCGACTTGTTCAGTCTTTATCAAGAGATCCAAACTTAGATCCATCCTTGTTGCAAACCCTAGAGCAGATTCAAGAGCAACATCAGCTTGATAATCGTCCTTTTACGAATGATGTGTCAGGCTGGGTAACTTCACTTTCAATCGACCAAACGACATAATCCTCGTCATTTCTCAGGAAATAACACTCATAACAAAAGCTCATCCAGATTAGTGGATGAGCTTCTTATATTATAGAAGCGTAGTCAAATATTCTTCAAACCTTTTGGCCTCTTCAGGTTGTCCTCTTTCATAGTGCCATGTAATTAACGTAATGGTCTGAGCAACCACATACCAGTGCATCCGGTCTCTCAGGGATTGATCAAGCTGGATACCATAGTTATGTAACCATTCTTCCCAATTTTGTTCTGCAATGTATGAGTACAATAGCAACCCGATATCTAATGCCGGGTCCGCAACCATTGCCCCGTCCCAGTCGATCAGATACAAGTTATTCGTCTCATCATCAACCATCCAATTATTATGGTTGATATCACAATGGCACACCACACTAGGAAAGTTGACTACTTTTTCAATTTCCCTACTGAGGTAGGTCATTCCTTCTTGAATCGTATCTATGTTCAACCCTGTTAATTCGGTTTGAATACGCAAATTCTCCAACATGACTTCAGGAATGAGAGGTTCATTACCAATCCTCTTAAACATATCAAGTAATTCGCTCGATCCATGAATGGTAGAGAGTAGATTGGCCACCTGGCTATCCATCATTTGATAGGCCTTTAGTTCTTTTCCTTCAACCCATCTTTGAGCCGTAATGACATCGCCATTCTCTAAGCGTCTTGTCCATAACAGCTTTGGGACTATGCCTTCAGCTGAAAGAACCGCTAGAAAAGGTGATGAATTTCGTTTCAAAAAGACCTGATGGTCACCTCGCCGGGCTACATATGCTTCTCCTGTTGCACCTCCGGCCGGTTGAACCTCCCAGCCATCTCCTAAAAACATTTCCAACCCATTCACCTTCAATTTCCTCTACTTTTCAAATATATCGGTCACATTCTTATAATTATATCGCATTTGAGCTAATGAACCAAGAACGTTTGTAAAAATCAACGAAAATAAGCAGAGCTGCTTCGTTGTCTAGCTCTACTTACACTACTGGATACAAACCAGTGTAGAAAGCGGAGAGATTTCTATCTCTTCTCCACGCAGTGAATACAATGGTACCAAAGAAGCAGCTTTTTCGTCAACGCAAACTTGCCAGATACCTGAAACTTTACAATTCAGCGTTTTCCGTTGAAGGCTGCCATTATGAAAAACAAGCATTTTTTGAGAGTAAGAACGTTTTTTTGAAGGATGATCTAATTGATAAGCGATAAAATCTGATTTCCATTCGATCCAATTCATTTGCATATGAATTTGTTCAAAGGTGCTTAATTGAAAACCTGTGTACGTTTTTCTAATTAAAAGTAACCCTGTTACATAGCTGACATAGGAGTGATACCTTGAACGCCGATTCCAATCCATTTGATTGATCCAATCAGAATGAGCATAGCTGTTCTCAACTCCAAACTTGGTACGGCAAAATTCTTGTCCAGCATGTAAAAAAGGAATCCCCTGCGAAAGCAAAATCATACTGGTTAAAAGCATATGACGTCGCTGAATGGTTGCTTGCCCTTCATCTGGATACAACTTTACCAAACGGTCCCATAATGTTTGGTTATCATGCACTTCGACATAGTGAATGGCTTGAGTAGGAGAATGAAATCGCTTCGGTCCCCCACTCAACACATCTTTTAACCTCTCTGATTGGTTCCCTTTTTGCCCAAACCCTTTGTCTTGTAACGAAAAAATGGAACCCTTTAATGCATCTCTACACTGATCATCAAAGAAAGAAAAATAAGGCAGCTGATCTGCCTGCTCAATCGTAGCCAGCTTATAAGGGGAATAAGCCGTTTGCATGCTCCACCCCTCTCCTAAGAGAAAAAAGCCCTCTTTATATTCGTTGCAGATATCAGCGATCATATTCATCGTTTGGATATCAAGAATTCCCATCAAATCAAAACGTAAACCGTCAACGTTATATTCAGTAACGAGATAGCGAATTGATTCTACCACTAACTTTCGCACCATTTGTCTCTCTGTAGCAAGATCATTTCCCACACCCGTTCCGTTACTGATCACTCCATTTGAATCATGTCTAAAATAATAACCGGGAACCAATTTTTCAAGAGTAGATTCCTCCCAGACATATACATGATTATAAATGACATCCAAGATCACTCTTAACCCTTGCTTATGAAATTCATTAATCGTCTCTCTTAGCTCCTGGACTCGATGAAGCCCGTGATATGGATCCTTTGAATAACTACCCTCAATTGCAAAAAAATGAGTCGTATCGTATCCCCAATTATAGGACTTAAACTGATTGCTCTCATCAACTGTTTGAAATTCTTGAACCGGCATGATTTGAACATGGGTAATGCCTAATTGCTTTACATAATCCAATCCCGTTGTAAATCCATCTTCCGTTAACGTACCTTTTTCAACCATCCCTTTATACGTAGCCTTCCCTTTTATGTCACTCGTATTTGCGATCGAGAAATCACGAACGTGCACCTCATAGAGAATAGACTGTTCTTTAGGTAGTGCTTCGAGAGACCGTTGATTGGCAAGTGGGTTTAAGCTACCAATCATGGCTTTTTGTCCATTAATGGATACGTATTTAGCATAGGGATCAACAATATATTCTGGCTGTTTTCCAGGGTTACACACTCTATATTGATACCAATACTCATTATAATCTCCTGAGAGTTCACACCTCCAAACGCCACTTTCTTCGCGTATGAACGAATGCCTTTCCGCGGGACCCTCATACCAATTTTTGAATAAAAAAAGTTCTAGAAGATAAGCTGTAGGTGTCCAGACTGTAAAAATGGATCTTTCCATTGTATAGTCCAGACCTAAGTCATTACCTCTGTAGTAAAAGAGCTGATCAAATTCAGCTGAACGAACAACATCCTTGATCAGTAACGGAACGTGTATATCTTGGAATCCTACTAAACAAAGTGAGCCAAATGGAAATGGATGGAGTAAGCACAAGATTAAACATGCATTTTCCTGACGTTGAACCGTAAAGGGAATTTCATTTTCACCCGCCATGATAATGAGCCTCTCTTGCTCCTGTGTAGTGAGCCTTCTACTACAAACAACTCGGACCACCTGCATATGAATTAACTCAGCCTCTATAAAAAGAGAATTGACAGTAGGGCATGTCGTTTGCTTCAATAAGAAAAGCTCCTTCCCGTTTAAGTTGCAATATGATCTGATCTTACATATTAATAAATGTTAGAGGAATGGTAAGTAAAATGACTTACTGTAGCAAGCCTATGTATAAAGAGAATCGATCATGCGCTTATTTTTGTAAGGTGCTATTCATATTGTGGAGGGAACATCATGATCCAATCTTTACCTACTAATAGAGGACGTCTGTTGGTTGCGTGCCTTGACCAACCTGGAATTGTCGCATCTATCTCAAGCTTCTTACAAAAGCAAGGAGCAAATATCGTTCAGTCGGACCAATATACAACCGATCCAGAGGGCGGAATGTTTTTCATGCGAATTGAGTTTGATTGGTCTTCAACAAACGATCAGTTCGACCAGATAAAAGAACGTTTTGTAGAAATCGCATCTGCGTTTGATTTTGACTGGCGAATGGAACGAGCGACTCGTAAAAAGAAAATGGTTATTTTTGTATCAAAGGAAAACCATTGTTTACTAGAGCTCCTTTGGAAATGGAAAGCAGGCGAATTACATGTCGATATTCCGCTTGTTATTAGTAACCACCCAGATCAAAAAGAAGAAGTCGAAGGATATGGCATCCCATTTGTGCATATCGCCGTTGAAAAAGGACGTAAGCAGGAAGCAGAGAAAAAAGCCATTGATTTAATCAAACATCATGACGCTGACTTTGTTGTGCTAGCTCGTTATATGCAAATTCTCTCGCCCACTTTTGTTCAGGAATTCCCAAAAAAGATTATTAACATCCATCACTCATTTCTACCTGCATTTATTGGCGCAAACCCATATGCAAAGGCATTTGAACGTGGTGTAAAACTAATCGGCGCTACCGCTCATTATGTAACGGACGACTTGGATGAAGGTCCAATTATTGAACAGGATATTATGCGTGTAAACCATCGCTATTCAAGCGCAGAGCTTAAAGTGGCCGGAAGAAATGTTGAACGGATCGCTCTAGCCCGAGCGGTTAACTGGCATCATGAGGACCGCGTGATTATACATGGAAACAAAACTATAGTCTTTTCCTAATAAAAAAACTGATTCCACATCTGGAATCAGTTTTTTTATTATTAAATTAGCTTTTGCAGCTCTTCGTTTATATACTGTACCTCAACATCCGTCATTTCAGGTAAAAGGTGAATCAATTGTGCACCTTCGCTCTGAGCAGCAGGTAGGGCTTCTTCCCCGTATCGCTTAAGCCAGAGATGAAGTGCTTCATACAAACCTTTCTTCGCTTCTCTGATGGTCTCTCCGAAACTTACACAACCATCAATTCCTTCAAGTTCGATCATATATTCTTTGTTTCCTATCCAATTCGGAACTTGACGAAGGTACCAAGTGAAGTCCTCAGGACGTACTTGGCTTAGAAGATTGCTTCCCGTCCTCATCTAAACCTACTCTCCTCTCGTACTATTGCGTGGACAGTCACTATCTCTCTCACGAACACTTATTTAACCAGTTCCCTATTATACGATGACTAGCCCACTCTTTCAATGCTATCTCACGAGAACATCTCCAGTTCGGCTGAATTTCGTTCGATAGACTCTCTACTCTCACAATACTGAAGTAGCGTTTCACAAGCCTTTACTTGTTGATGTTTTAATGGAATGTTTGAATGGACAAGCTTTGATTTCCAATCAGAAAACGAACGCTTGTCTAGAAAATCCACTTTCATCCCGATCGTCCTATGATCAATAATCGAGTTTGCTGCAATCACAATGCTCCGAACCGGCATACTCCGATCATGTTGAGAGAGAATGTTTCCAATGACTCGTTCCATTCTCTCAAGAGCAGGTATTGGACTAAGTCGCTTACGTCTTTCTTGATTTACGTATTCAATCCAATAACGATCAGAGTTTACTTCAAACACACTTAATGCCTCCCCGTCTAAACGTGTAAGGCATATGATCTCGGTGGGTGTAATTAATACTGTATCTAGCTCGATTTCAGCTTTTTTCACATAAAGAACGGGCTTGTAAAACAAAAAGCAATTGTCAGGTAGCTCGATACCAAGCTGCTTCAACCATTGATCTTGCTTCCAATCTATCATTTGATCCTGATTCAACAATTCCGCGTCGGGAACACCAGCCCAAAGTAGTTGCTTCTCAAAGATTTCATCTCGAAACAGTTGCTTTGTTTGTTGAAATGCTTCATGCTCTCTTTCTTTCTCGTTCTTTTGTTCATGTCCCCTTGTGGTCCAGTTTCGAACCTTATTCACAGCTTTTGACCAAACTTCAGCTATTGCTGAGGATTCCGTCAATTCTTCGTATTCGAGTCGAACGGTTTCAGCGAATTCCCTTTTCCAAGATTCTTGCATGTAATGCCAGCGTTCCTTTTTCATACGAGTGAATTGGCTAGAATATCGTTGAATGTCCGTTTGATATCGTGATGTATAATCAGAAATACGAATAATGTGAGCCACAGCTCCGCCTCCTGTTGACTGCTTGCGACTCAGCACACTCGCTAGCTTCGTTTTCATTTAGTTTATCACATTACTGAACAGGAGCACCGAAGATTTCAATGACTTAAAACCAGATCATAGCCACAACGGGAATAAGAATGGAGACCATGATGGCACATAAAGTCATCGCTACTGAACTAACAGCCCCTTCTTCCTCACTAAATTCCAGTGCTTTTGCTGTTCCAATTGCGTGTGAAGCACTCCCTACAGCAACCCCACGACCAACTACATGCTCAATTCGAAACCATTTGCAGATCAGTGGATAAAGAATGGTTCCAGTCACTCCAGCCACTGTCACAAAAATAGCAGCAAGAGAGGATTCACCACCTGCCGTTTCAGCCAGATCAATAGCAACTGCTGTTGTAACCGATTTTGGTAAAAGCGAAGCGATCGTCCCTTGATCTACGCCTAGTAAGCTCGTTAGTAAGAATGTGCTAAACACTCCGATCATTGATCCAATGGCAGTTCCAACAAATAACGAAACCCGGTATTTTTTTAGTATAGCTAGTTGTCTGTATAACGGATAAGCTAATGCCACAACGGCGATTCCAATTACATACTCAAGCCACCCAGCTCCATCTATGTACGTTTCATACGATATATCAAACAAAAATAAAACAAATAACAATAGTACTGTTGCTGTAATTACTGGTAGTAATAACGGATTTGGGAATAGTCGATAAATCCATCTTCCTCCAACATAACAAAGGAGAGTTAAGCTCGTCATAAGTAACAGATTAATCATTAGGTATTCCTTTCTTGTTTTCGTGCAAAAGATTGGCTAACAAGTCCAGATACGATAATAATCATCAATGTGCTGAACATTGTAATAAGAATTAATATAAATCCATGCTTAGTAAAAAGAATAGGGAATGCAACAATCCCGGCAATGATCGGAATGAACAATAATGAAAGATGCTTAAGTAAAAAAGAAGCTCCTTGATCAACAAAGCCACTAGGAATGAGCCCACTCATTAAACAGACTAACAACAGGAGCATACCAATCAGACTGCCTGGGAACGGAATGGATAACCACGATTGTAAAGCGAGACCTAAAAGATAAAACCCACTCAATATGAGCAGGTGTAATGCCATTCGAGCTATGATTCTCATGTGTCAACACGTCCTAGATGAAATGTGTGGATCGGCTTATACTTTGGTTCAAGCTTTGGGTAGGATTGAAACAAATCCACATGTGAGATTGTAAATGGTTTATCGGTTAAGGTCACGTGTTTAGCTTCATAATTCGTTTCTTCGGTCCACTTTCGAGCAACCGTAATATGTGGTGTATACGGTCGACCGTCCACTTGAACACCAGTAGAAGCAACAATCGTATGTATGTCCTTCTGCACGTTTCTTAAATCAAGATTCTCTTGAACCCCTACCCAATAAATACGTGGGATGTCAGTTGATCCAAACGTCCCCATCTGATCCAACCTCAACGTTATAGACGGCCAATGAATGGACTGTTCCCTCAGTTTATGTACTATCTCCTGCCTTTGATCGATTGAGACTGCTCCTAAAAAGACAAGCGTGATGTGATAGTCCTCCTCATGAACCCATTTCTGAAAACTTTTTTCGTTCCACGCTTTTCTAAGTTGTTCCTTAAGATGTTGTTTTAATTCTTTCGGTAAAGGTAATGCAATAAAAAAATGATCATCCAAGGAATATACCCTACTTTCATGCAGAATTTTTCGCAAAGGACTCATTCATTATAGAATCCTAAGTCTTATGATAAACTAATACCAGTCATTGATTCAAAAGGAGTGGAAGCATGAACGTATACAACAATATAGCAGAACTGATCGGAAATACTCCTCTCGTTCGCTTACAACGTGTGGCAGACATTAATGGAGCCGCCGTCTACTTGAAAATGGAATTGCAAAACCCCAGCGGGTCAGTAAAAGATAGAGCCGCCTATAATATGATTGTTGAAGCAGAGAAAAGTGGTTTATTACATTCAAATTCAACGATCATTGAACCAACAAGCGGCAATACGGGCATCGGCATCGCAATGAATGCAGCTGCAAGAGGCTACAAATCAATTCTCGTTATGCCAGACACCATGTCACAGGAACGAATCAATTTATTAAAAGCTTACGGGGCAAAGGTTGTTCTGACAGATGGAGAAAAGAAAATGCCAGGTGCAATTGAAAAAGCACATGAACTAGTAAAGGAAATCCCAAATAGCTTTATGCCAATGCAGTTTGAGAATCCTTCAAATCCAGATGCGCACCGAAAAACAACAGCTCATGAAATTAAACGATCGTTGGATCAGGTTGATCGAAAGCTTTCGGCATTTGTTGCTGCCTCTGGAACAGGTGGAACCGTGACCGGAACAGGAGAGGAATTAAAAGAGTTGTACCCTGATGTGTCCATTCATGTGGTTGAACCAGCAGGCTCACCAGTTCTTTCAGGCGGGAAGCCTGGTCCTCATAAATTAGTAGGGACAAGCCCAGGGTTTATCCCTCCCATTTTAAATACAGAAGTGTACAATGAGATCTTAAAAATCAAGGATGAAGATGCGTATCGTGTGACACGAGCACTTGCACGTGAAGAAGGCATATTAGTTGGTCCTTCTTCAGGAGCTGCTTGCTTTGCAGCCTTAGAAGTGGCTAAACGATTAAGTCCCAAAGATACGGTTGTCGCTATTGCGTGTGATACTGGTGAACGATATCTTTCAACTGACTTATTTACTTTTGAGTAAAGGATGCATAGTGAACAATTACCGAACAAACCCAATCATTGTTCGGTTTTGTTTACACGGGTCAGATCTTATATTCAAGAGTAGATAGTGGGTCCAGCTATTGTTTTAATAAAGCTGAGAAGCTCATATGTAAACAATGTTCGGTTTTTCAACAGCTCTTTTTTTCATTACATGAAAATACACAAACAAAATCCTTGATATATTAGACGAGCCGTTGTAAAATATACGTGTCTAGGGAAGTATATGTTACATCAGATTAAACAGATAAAAGATAATCTGATCTAACGTCACTTTAGAAAGACAACACGTCCCTGACGCGCACTAATCATTAAAGAACCGTGCATGATGCAGTCTTATACTGCATACATTTAGCAACAGGATCTAGTCATGATTATGTATAAGGAGTGGTGTTTTGAAAACTTCAACTGATCGCATGCTGACTCGTATTAAGTCCATTTACCTCTATATCAAACAAAGGGGGACCGTCACGACGAATGAATTAGTTGAAGAGTTCGGAATTACTCAACGGACGATCCAACGTGACTTGAACGTATTAGAGTATAACAAACTCGTGACAAGCCCCACACGTGGAAAATGGAGTACAACTAACAAAAAAACAAGGGTTTCGTAGTAGACCTGTTACATGAAGAGACCGAGGCAACGATGTGTGCCTCGGTCTCTTTTGGTTTTCATTCAAAAAGTGCCAACTCTTCTTCCGTTAGTTCTCTTGATTCACCCGGTGCAAGTGAATGATCAAGTTCAAGCTGACCAATTGCTTTTCTCTTTAGTGTTAATACGGTTTTACCTCTTGCCTTAAACATACGCTTTACTTGATGGAACTTCCCCTCCGTTATCGTGAGTTCAATGTAAGAGATCTCACTTGATTCCAATATAGTGAGCGCAGCAGGCTTCGTTACATACCCATCATCAAGCTCAACACCTAGACGAAACGCCTCAATGTCTTCGCTTGTCACAACTCCATCAACCTTTGCCTGATACACCTTTGATACATGCCGTCTTGGGGACATCAACCGGTGTGAAAAAGCACCATCGGTTGTTAACAACAATAACCCTTCTGTATCTTTATCAAGTCGCCCCACAGGAAAAATGGAGTAAGACGACCATTTCTCATCTATTAAATCAATCACCGTTCGATGTAGCTGATCCTCCGTTGCAGAGATGACCCCTTTAGGTTTATTTAACATTAAATAAACCTCGGACTGATAATGAACAACCTCACCTGCAACAATGACTTCCTGTGTACCCGGATTGACTTGTGTTTTCGGATCCTTATTCACTTCTTGGTTAATGGATACAACCCCAGATTTCAGGAGTTTTTTTACTTCTTTTCTTGAGCCATACCCCACATCAGCGAGAAGCTTGTCCAGTCTCATTTTTAATGCCTCATTTCCTATAATTCCTCAGTCTTTTCAAACATATATTCTCTTCGATTGGCTTTGACACACAATACCAAACCAAGTGATAAACCGGCGGTCAAAAGTGAACTTCCTCCATAGCTAACAAGCGGCAATGAAAATCCTGTCACTGGGAGTAATCCAATATTCATTCCGATGTTTTGGAAAATTTGAAATGCAAATAACCCTGCTACTCCAGCGCAAATACACAGATCAAATTGGTTTGTTGATTGAAAACCGATCATAACAATATGATATAAGAGTATAAAGTAAATACTAATGAGTATACACGCCACGATGAATCCATGCGTATGTGCAATAATAGCAAAGATAAAGTCGGTATGCGCTTCAGGAATATAGTAATTATTATTCTCTGCCCCAATTCCATTTAACCGCCCTGAACCTACCGCTCTCATCGCTAAATTCACCTGAAACGCTTCATCTGTATATTCTGTTGGGTTCAGCCATCCATGGAAACGTCTCACTTGATACTCTTCAAGATGAACAAAGAAATACTTTTCTAATATATCCATCCGTGTAAAATACACCATCACAAAGCTGAGTATGGCTGTAACAGGAATAAAAATCATTGAAAGAATCCATTTTAAGCTTACTTTTGATACGAGTAGTACAGATAAAACAATCGCTGCAATTTGCATAATCGTTCCCATGTCTGGCTGCTCAATTAATAATAGAGCTATAGGAAAGCATAGAGCAGCAACTTTGGCGATTAACCAGACATCACTTTTCCATTTTGAAAACCCTTCTCTATGTTTACTGATAATGTTTGCAAAGGTAATAATCAAAAAAATCTTTGTTAGCTCCGCAGGTTGAAAAGAGCCAATTACAGGCAAGTTGTACCAACGAATCGCTCCATTGTCTTCTCCTCTTACAAATGAATCCGGTACAATGAGAAGACCTACTAAAATAATGATACCAAATCCATATAAAAACCAATGGCTCTGTTTAATATAATCAATATCAATGTACGACATTGCAATGACTAGCATAAATAAAGCCATAAAAAAGATCAATTGCCTAAGCATAAAGTTTGTTGAATATTGTTGAAGCTCTTGTGCTTCATATATGTAAAAACAACTAATCACCATAAAGAGAAACAGAAGAAATAGCATATTATAATCTAGCTTTGATTTCAACATAATAAACCCACCTAATTTCCAATTCCCTTCATTATATCGACTCCTCTCTTTTTTGGACAGCTTTTATTCCTTTTATTTCATAAAAAAGAACCAGTCGCCTTATTCAGCAACTGATTCTCTCGCTTCAAACATATAGTGCTTTGTTCTCATATTTACATTCAGAATGATTCCCATCGCGAGCATATTCGTAAGTAATGCACTCCCCCCGTAACTGATGAACGGTAAGGCAAGCCCTGTAATTGGCATTAAACCAATCGTCATTGCGATGTTTTGAAAGACTTGGAACACAAGCAAGCCAATAACTCCAGCTACAAGATAAGAGCCGTACAAATTATTACACGTTAGAGCAATCATAATCATTCGGTAAAATAATAAGAAATACGTCACAAGAAGCACCATCGCTCCAAAGAATCCGAACTCCTCACCAATGGCAGCAAAGATAAAGTCAGTATGGATTTCAGGAAGGGTATCACTTTGAGTTTGAACTCCCTGCATAAAGCCACTCCCGTAAAACTGACCCGAGCCAATTCCTTGCAACGCCAGGTTTAATTGATAGCCAATCCCGGATGTATCTCCATCAGGATCCAGCCAACCAAGAATCCGGTCAAGCTGATGGGACTTAATAAAGATATTAAATATATCAAAATGAGCGTTATAGAGCCAGACGAGCATCGAAAGGATAAATACAACAAATACGAACATAAAAACTAATATTCGCCATCTAATCCCTGACATTAAGATCATTACACCAATGATACTTGCAATAACAAGTGCTGTCCCCAAATCCGGCTGTTTAAGAATTAGGAAAAACGGCGGAATTCCTAAAGCCAAGATTTTAAGCAGAATCATGAGATCGCCTTGTATGGACGTATCTTTACGGTGAGTTGTTACCTTATATAACAAATGCGCGAGAGCAAGTATCAAAAAGATCTTCATAAACTCTGAAGGCTGGATTTCTGCTACACCTAAGTTAATCCACCGTTGCGCACCGTTCCGATAGACTCCAAAAAATTCAACGATTAATAAGAGTAGCATCCCAAACGCATAGACAGGCACTGTAAGATTTTTAAAGAAATCATAATCAACAAACATCACACCAACGATAATAACAGCACCTACAGCAAACCAGATAAGCTGTCTGATCACAAAATAACTAGGATCAACACTGTACTGGCCAGACGCGCTATAAATCGCCAGTAAACTAATACACATCAACACAAACATTAGAAACAATAACGTATAGTCAAGCTGTTGAAGGCTTGATTTTCTTTCTTGCATGTTGTTCCTCCACAAATAAGGTTAAGCCCTTCAGCTAGGCTGTTTTAACCTGATTATCAAGATCTTCTTTCAAACGACTTTGGCGAATGTTATGACGGGATATGTTCGCTAAAATGGCGATTGATATCATCGTAACAAGTAGAGATGATCCACCGTTACTCACTAGTGGCAACGTAATTCCGGTAATCGGAAGCAATCCACTCACCGCACCAATATTAAAGACCACTTGAATGGCCAATTGAAACACAATACCAAAAGCAAGTAAGCTGCCAAATGGACTCTTACACTTCATCCCAACTAGGACCCCTTTAAAAAGGATTACTCCATAACAGATTAGGACAAACAACACGCCAAGAATCCCTAATTCTTCTGAGATAATGGCTAAGATAAAATCAGTATGTGCCTCAGGTAGATATAAAAGTTTCTGTACACTACCACCTAATCCAGTTCCCGTAAGCCCTCCATGTGCAAACGCGATATAGCCTTGAATGAGCTGAAGCCCATCATTCATTGGATCTGCAAAAGGATCGACAAAAGAAGTTAATCGTCTAAAGCGATACGACTCGGAAACTGCCAATACTGTAAATAACGAACCACCAACAACACCTAGTCCAATGATATGTATCCATCGTGCTCCTGATAAAAAGATAATAAAGAACGTGACCATTAAAATCGCAGTTGCCGTACCTAAATCCGGTTGGCGCATGATAAGAATAAAGATCAGCCCAACAACAATTAAAGGTGGTAAGACTCCCTTAATGAATTTATGAATATACACTTGCTTTTGAGAATACACTTGAGCAAGATAAATCACCATTCCCAATTTAACGAATTCGGAAGGTTGAAGTCTAAATGGCCCAAGCTGCAACCAACGCTGAGCTCCCCCACCAGAACTACCGAATCCTACCAACACTAAAAATAGCGATAAAAAAGATAAGATTAATATAAACGGTGTTAGTTTCTTAAATACATGATAATTAAAATGCATAAAAAAGATAAAAAGAATCGTGGCGAGTATAAACCAGACAACTTGCCGTTTCAAGAAAAAGTAAGGATCTCCACTTCCTCCTTCTCCCATATACATGCCTTCCACATAGCTTGAGCTAAAAACCATTAACACACCAAAGGAAGCTAGCGCAAATACTGTCAGGATTAGCAACCAATCATGATCTTTTATTAATGAATACTTCATTGCCTCCCCCACTTCACCCGAACATAGTCAGTCTTTTTATTATAGCAGAGCGCGGGCTTTTGAAAAAGAGGAGGAAGCTGTCATAACTTGTTGAAAATCGTGCGCCAATGACGCAAAATCTCTAAACTTTAGTCTGGTCTCTTAAACCGTTCGCCCAGAACAACCTCGGCTAAACGAGAGCGATATGTCAGATACGCATAGACAATCGCTCCAGATAATGCGCCCACTCCAGATAAAACGAAGCTATTGAAGCGATTCTCCAACGGAAAGCTTATACGCAGTCCCATCGTAATAAACCAAACGACAGCTGCCATGACAAGTGAAAAGATGAGAAGGATGCCCCCTCTTTGTGCAATTTTCTGATAAGAAAATGAAGTATACGTACCTATTCCCCACACGGTCACACCAATTGCGACGATAAATCCAATGTAGGTTGCTAAAATAGCTCCATTTGGCCCCATTGTAACAAGTAAGAAATGATTTAGAGTAAGTTTCAAGATTAGACCAGCTAATAGGGCTGTGATCGCAAGCATTTGACGATTTATCCCTTGAAGGATAGCTGCCGTCACAGAGAAAAGAGAAAATAACAACGTAATTGGACCATAGTACTGCAGCGTTTCTCCCCCAATAGCCAAATCCTCCAGACTAAACAATGCCACAAAGATAGGGTCCGATAATACGGCTAATCCAACGGCTGCTGGCAATGTAATAAATAAAATCAGTTGGAAGGTTTGCGTAATTAATCTCTGAAGCTTGGCTTGGTCACCTTCTGTATACGCTCTTGTTATGGTTGGTACCAATGTAATTGATAATGCGGTTGCTAGAGCCATAGGAATCAAGACAATCTTGTGTGCCGATTGCGTCAGCACTCCTACAAAATTCTCAGACACCTCACCCATTCCAATACTGGCAAGCGCACCGTTAATGGTCATCGTATCAATTAACTGAAATAATGGTATCGCCAGACCTACAATTGAAAGTGGAACAGCGTACCAAATGAGTTCCTTGTACATGGCTTTTAACGGTAATGGCTTTTTAGAATGTTTGCTTTCTGCTAGACCGATGATCGTTGTCCGACTTTTAAAGAGATACAAAAGAAGAACAGCCAGTCCGGCCAATCCTCCAACAAATGCGCCAAAGGTCGCAAAACCGACAGCTAGCCCGATTTCACCGTTCCCTACGTTCATGATTAAAAAAGCAGCCGCCAAAATAAAACAGATGCGCACAATTTGTTCAATTACCTGAGAGACAGCTGTTGGCATCATCTGCCCCGACCCTTGGAAATACCCTCGAATCATCCCCATAATCGGAACGATAAGCAGAGCAACACTAACCATACGAATTGTAAATGTAATATCCTCATACGAATTTACACCTGATTGTTCATTCGGCAAAACGAGAGGTGTAATAACAGGAGCTAAGAAAAACAAGAGAAGAAAGGCTATTAAACCAGTTATACTCATCACGAGTAACCCCGACTTAAATAATCGATATCCCGTTTCGTAATCACCCATTGATTGATATTTTGAGACGAACTTAGAGACTGCAAGTGGAAACCCTAACGTCGCTAAGCTGAGTAGTATAGTGTAAGGCGTATACCCATACGAATATAACCCTAACCCTGTTTGACCAACTAAGGCAGAGAAAGGAACGACGTAAATAAAGCCTAGAATTTTTGAAGCAAGT
Organism: Alkalihalobacillus sp. NPDC127517; assembly: GCF_050276055.1. Taxonomy (NCBI): domain Bacteria; kingdom Bacillati; phylum Bacillota; class Bacilli; order Caryophanales; family Bacillaceae; genus Alkalihalobacillus; species Alkalihalobacillus sp. NPDC127517. The sequence continues at coordinate 112,391 of NZ_JBNNQX010000008.1, forward strand.
GTCGCAGCGGTTAAGACTTTTGTACCGCGCATCAAATTTGAATCGGCCATGTTTTCCTCCTGTACATTCCGAAAAAGATCTAAATTGAATTGTAGCATAGATTGATTCTGCATAATCGTGACGAATCGTGTAAAAAAATCAGGATGAAAAACCAAAAAGAGCGAGTATTCCATTGTTGTGGAATCATCGCCCTTTTTTCAAGATTATCTATTCAATCATATCATCGTTCTACTTATACAAGTGTTAGCAGAAAAAGCAGTTCTTAACCTGCAAATTCATCGGGTTTATAGCCTTTTGACTGTGTTTCAACAGCAAACAGGTCACCACCATGTGGATCATCCTCGTCACCACTTGATGCGGTTGTGATATAAAGGGTCTGATAATCTTCTCCTCCAAAGGCACAAGAAGTCACGCACTTTGCTCCTACCTCTACTGACTGAATCATTTCTTCAGTAAATGGATTTAATTGAATGACTTGCCAGCCATTATACATCGCCACCCAAAGCATCCCGTCCTGATCAATGGTCATACCATCTGGTGAGCCTTCAGATGTTGGAAAAGTATACACCACTTCTTTTCCGTGAATCTCTCCACTTGTCTCATCATACTGATAGGAGACAATCTGTTGAGTTGGTGTATCAATATAATACATGCGATGATGCTTCGTATCCCATGCTAGTCCATTCGAAATCTGGACATTTTCGATTACTTTGTCACATGTATAGTCCGTATTAAGTCTGTAGAGCGTAGCATCCTTTTCTGAGCCTTCGATGACCATTGTACCGGCCCAGAAGCGCCCAGCAGGATCACATTTCCCATCGTTAAAACGGTGATACGGCACAGTCTTTTCCGGAGAAGCTACCTTTTCCAAACGATCCGCATCAAATAAGTAGAGACCATCTGTCATAGCTAAGATGTATCCGCCTTTTTTCCGCTTCACAACGGCTGTCACCTTTTGTCCAAAGGAAAGCTGTGTATTTTCTTTCTCGTTAGGTGAATAGGTATTTAACTTACATCCATCAATATCAACCCAGTGAAGAACCTGCTGCTTTTCATCCCAAAACGGACCCTCGCCTAGTTTCGCCTTCGAACGCCAAATGATCTCTGCCTTCACACGATCACTCTCCCAATTAGCTGACTTTTATATAATAGGTTCTAGCTCTTGAGCCATCAAATTCACAAAAGTAAATGCCTTGCCACTGGCCAAGGATCAATTTACCTTCAGAGATAATAATGGTTTGTGATGAACCTACCGTGCTTGCTTTTAAGTGAGCTGCACTATTTCCTTCAGCGTGTTTATATTGTTGATGATCCCATGGGTAAACTTCTCGGAACCTCATTAGCATATCTTCTTTTACATCAGGGTCTGCATTTTCATTAATCGTAATGCCTGCAGTTGTATGCGGACAGTAAATAACAACCTGTCCTTCTTTTATATTCGATTCATTTACAACCGATTCTACTTCACGAGTAATATCGACCATACTATCTCTATTTGTGGTCGTTAATCGTTTCTTTTTTAACACGGTCATATCCCCCTTACACGATCTCCACTTCTCTATTCCCTGTTTTATTTACTTAAAACCCAAATGATGGACAAAATAAGAAAATAATTGGATCAAAGCGTAAAGGGAATTCTATCTAAACTTTTTCTATACTATTTTTAACAGACTGCTCCTGTAGAAAGATTTGAATGCCGGATTTCTCGAGTATAGAAATGGCTTGTTTTACAGGTGATTTCATGAAGCCAAACTCATTGTGGATAGATTGTTAGATAATTTCAAAAAAAACATAAATAGCGAATGATTCTTAGTTTGAATCACTCGCCTAATTCCACTTCATATTTAGTTATGTCCATAGATCTTTCACACTTTATACCGATGCCTGCGTGTCAGCTTGCTTTCTTTGATGTTTCCCGTGCATTTCATTGATGCGTTCAAAGCCTTTGTAGGCGATCCACATGTTCACATGAATGAAAAAACTAATGCCTACTAAAGGTATTAAACCAGGAAGGAAAATTAAAAAATAGTAGGTTGATAATAGACTAGCAAATAGAAACACCATGTTCGTTGGGTGCAGAAAACCGATAAAGAGCGCTTTTTTTAATGTTTTCTTAATCGACTCCGCATCATGAACCATTACAGGGAACACATACATCATCAGCATTCCGATCGCAAGTCCAATCACAATCAAGGCAACATGCATAACCGAATGGAAGGCACCATCCCACTGTCTAACAAACATAAAGTCAATGTACCAGATAGCAGAGATGACAAAAAGAATGCCACCAACTCCATTCGAACGTAAGAAGGACTGACGATACTCACGGACAAATGTTTTGAATAAAGGAATGTCCTCTTCTCCTGCCGCAGTCCGTTTCGCTATCGCAAAAACAGCAGTTGTACTAGGCATAAAGCCCAGTACAATCCCACCTAACAATGTCCCTCCTACCCAAAATAAATTGAGCCAGAAGAAGTAGGTGATCCACTTACAGAGGTTATAGATTCCAGTAAACAGCCGATTCATTTCCATTGTGATCTCTCCTATCTGTTCGACTACAATGATTCCACACTACACTGACTACGATTTCAATCCACTTGTACTGATGCCATCTACAATGTAGCGCTGGAAGATGAAGAAAATTAAGAACACTGGTAAAATACTAACCGTTGTCATCGCAAACATTGCGCCCCAGTTTGTTACAGCACTTGGGTCAGAGAACAACTTTAGAGCAAGTGACACAGGATATTTTTCAGGGGTCACTAGGTAAATTAACGGTCCCATAAAGTCATCCCATCTCCAATAAAAGGAGAAGATGGCTGCTGTCATCATGGCCGGAACAACAAGTGGAACAATGATTCGGAAGAAGATGGAAAACGTATTACACCCATCAATCTTCGCTGCTTGATCAAGCTCAGTAGGAATGGTCCGAATAAACTGCATGATCAAGAAGATGAAGAACGGAACACCAAAGAATGTCGGTAAGATCAATGGCAGATACGTATCGATCCAGCCAAAACCTGAGAACATAACGTATTGTGGAATCATAACCATTTCATACGGAAGCATTAGTGTAAGCATCATTAGAACAAACCACATTTTTTTGCCTGTAAACTTAATACGAGCAAAGCCATATGCAATAAATGTTGAAGAAATGACACTTCCAATCGTTGAAATAATCGTGATTACAAATGAGTTTTTAAAGAAAGTGGTGAACGTAATTCCACCGAATCCTTGCCAGCCTTCTGAAAAGTTTTCAAAAGCCCACTCTCTAGGGATTAGTGTGTGTGCATCTACAAACACATCTGAGCTTTGTTTAAATGAACTCATCACCATCCAAGCTAAAGGATAAAGCATAATGAGCGTAAAAATGATCATTAAAATATGTTGAACGATTTTCTTTATGCGTTTTTTTCGTTGTGTATCCATGTGATTTTCTCCTTCCCTTGTTAATCGTTATAGTGAACCCACTTATCAGAGCTTTTAAAGATAACCGCTGTAAAGATCGCTATGATAACTAACATGACCCATGCCATCGCAGACGCATAACCCATATCAAAGAATTCAAACGCACGACGGTACATGTACAGCACATAAAGAAGTGTACTGTTCATCGGCCCACCATTTGTAACAATGAAACTTGGGGTAAATGCCATAAATCCTTGGATGGTCTGCATGATCGTGTTAAAAAGGATCACCGGCGTTAACAAAGGAATGGTAATCTTAAAGAATTGCTGCCAAGGCTTCGCGCCATCTACCGCAGATGCCTCATAAAACGTTTTTGGAATGTTACGTAGTCCAGCAAGGAAAATAAGCATTGATGAACCAAACTGCCAGCCATATAAAGCAACAAGTGTCCAAATGGCTGTACCTGGGTCACCAAGCCACGAATGTGTTGGTAGTCCAATCGAGGCTAACACAGAGTTAAAAGCCCCATCGTTACCAAACAATTGTCTCCACATAATGGAAATCCCAATACTTCCACCGACTACAGATGGAAGGTATAACATCGTTCTGTAAAGACCAACCGCCTCTACAATTTTGTTTAGAGCAACAGCTACCATAAGCGCGAATACAAGACGAATAGGGACTGCTGTACCCGCATATAAGAAGGTCACTTTTAATGACTGTCTCCATGTATCATCTGATGTGAACATTCGTTCATAGTTTGCCAGTCCAATCCATTCATACGCTCCTCCCATCCCATAGTTCGTGAAGGAAAGATAAAGGGAATAGACAATAGGGTAGAGAGTAAACGCAACTAATCCAATAATAAATGGCGAAATAAATGCATATCCTGACAGCTCTTCATAGCCTGTACGCAATCGTTTAGGTCGTTTAAACGGCTTTTTAAAAGGCGGTTTAACTGGGACCACGGTTTCTTTTCCCGTCTGGTTTTGTGCCATAATCTCCACTCCTTACAGATCATTTTCTTTAGCCAAAGAAAGTGATCCCCTTCATATCGTTCATGATAGGATCACTTCCTCTACATTAATTTCCTAAAATCATTTCAGCTGACTTTCTGAATTCAGCAGCGCCTTCTTCAGGTGTAATTTGTCCATACATGACTCGCTCATCAATTGTATTAAGCTCGTTTAGAATCTCAGAAGATTGAGCCGGGAAGTTCGTATCAATAGGTGAACTGTTTTCTGTTACTTTATCGATGTAATCATAGATTTTTGTTTCAATTTCATCTAGGTCCGCACGCATTTCTTCACGGATTTCGTTGTTGATCGGTACACCGCGGTCAGATCCAATTGTTTCAAAAACTTCTTTCGTATTCGTAAAGAAGTTGATGAATTTCACTGCTTCTTCTTTGTTCTCAGAGTTCTCACTTACCGACCAAAGCATAGCTGGCTTGAGATACATTCCCTGAGAAATGTTATCTCCAGGCAATACATTTAGATCGAATGTATAATCTGCTGCCATAGACATTGTTTTCATTTGGTTGGACCATCTTAAATCAAATGGAGCATTTTTGTGTACGATTAATTCATCTTCAATTCCTTGAATCTGCTGAATCACATCGTATCCAGGAGCAACTCCATCATCAACCATTTGTTTAGCTCTTGTAAGATAGTCTGTTAGGATTTGATCATCGTCATAACCTAGAGCGGTGCCATCTTCATTAAACAAAGCAAACCCTTGCTCTCTTAGGTAGTACTCAAAAATATTACCTGCTTCATACGAGCGCGTACCATACGTATCTAGCTCATCATGAACCTTATAGGCAATTTCCTCGAAATCCTCCCATGTCCAATCATCCGTTGGTAGGTCTGCTCCAGCTTCTTCTAGCATCTCCGCATTGTAAACGGCAGTCAGAGCATTTGTACCAGATGGAATGCCTAGTAACTGATCATCTTTCATACCAGATTGAACAATCGATTCGTCAACCTTACTTAAATCGAGAGCTCCACTATCTTTAAATTCGTTCAAGTCGGCAAGTAATCCCTGACTTGCATAAAGATTTAGATACTCACCAAAGTTTTGTTGCATGATATCTGGCAAATTGTTTCCTGCAGCTTGAGCAGCCATACGCTCAAAGTAGCCATCCCATCCGGTGAATTCCGGCTCAATTTTAATATTTGGATTTTCTTTCTCATACATTTCAATGATTTTAAATGTCATGTCATGACGTTCCTGAGAACCCCACCAAGACATACGCAATTTAATTTGCTCATCACCACTGCTACCACCTTCAGAATCAGTCGTTTCTCCACCAGTATCTGAAGCCCCTCCACACGCAGCTAAAGCAAGTGAAGCTGTTAATACAGAAGCCGTTAAGAACATCCATTTCTTTTTCATCAAGCAACCCCCTTTATATTTTGAAAGCGCTTTCTTAAGCTGTATTTATCGTACACCATCCTTATTTTTCTGGGAATCAAATAATCAGATCTAAAATGTTCAAAAAACAGAGGTCTCAAATAGTATGTAAAAAAGATCAGATAAAACGTAGTTCATTCACAAAGAAATCTTCCACTCGTTAATAAAAATACGAATGGCGAACGATTCATTCGTTGAATCATTCGCCACATACTCAGTGAATTTTAGTTACGTTCTAGCCTCTTCATTTCATATTACGGTCTTTTTAATCCCCTAGAATCCGTTCCGATTCGGTTCTAAATTCACTCGCACCTTCTTCAGGAGTAATCTGACCATACATCACTCGCTCGTCAACTTGTTCTAATGCGTTAAAGATTTCACTGGCTTGGGATGGGAAATTCGTATCAATGGGTGAGCTATTTTCAGTAAGATATTCAATGTAATCAAAAATCTTCGCTTCAACCTCATTAAGATTGGCTCTCATCGTTTCTCTAATCTCATTGTTGATTGGCACACCACGCTCAGACCCACTAATGTTGTAAACCTCTTGTTCATTTACAAAATAATCAATAAATTTTACAGCTTCTTCCTTCTGAGTTGAGTTTTCGCTAACGGACCATAGCATTGATGGTTTCAAATACATTCCTCGCTCATTAAACTCACCAGGTAATACATTCAAATCAAATGAGTAATCTGCTGCATTTGAAAGAACCAGAATTTGATTTGAATGGACAAAGGCGATTGGAGATTTCTTATGGACGATTAATTCGTCTTCTAGACCTTGAATTTGATTCGTCACATCCAATCCTGGAATGACGCCAGCATCTGCTAAATCCTTATTTAACGTGAAGTACTCAACTAATAACTGATCGTCGTCGTACCCAAGAGCCGTACCTTCCTGATTAAAGAGTGTAGATCCCCTCTCCCTCAGGTGATACTCAAATGTATTTCCTGTTCCGAGTGCACCTGATCCGTAGATATCGAGTTCAGCGTGAGCCTGCTCTGCAATCTCTTTAAAATCGTCCCATGTCCAATCATTGGTCGGAAGTGCAATTCCTGCCTCTTCTAATAACTGTTTGTTATAGGCAACGGTTAACCCATTTGTCCCTGTTGGGATTCCTAGTAGCTTACCGTCTTTTTCTCCAGTCTGTAAAATGTCATCCTCCACTTGACTCACATCTAAGGTACCATCCTCAATGAAGGTCGAAAGGTCCGTTAGCAATCCTTGACTGGCATACAGATTCAAATATTCGCCGAAATTCTGTTGCATAATATCAGGTAGGTTGTTCCCCGCTGCTTGTGCGGCCATTCTCTCGAAGTATCCGTCCCATCCGGTAAATTCCGGCTTGATTGTCACATGTGGATTTTGCTCCTCATATTTTTCAATGATCTCCAAGGTCAAATCGTTTCTTTGTTGAGACCCCCACCATGACATTCGTAGCGTCACTTCATTTTCCCCATCATCCTCTACCTCGCTTGCTGCATTCTCTTGACAACCGGTAAGAATTAGAGCTAGTGCAACCCCTGAAACCATGAACAAACCGTTTGCTTTTTTCATCTGTTCGCCTCCTAGGATAATGTGAAGGATCGTTTATCAGGATCAGGATTATTTTTCAGATACGCTTAAACAATAGGTTTCTTTGTATTCTTTTGGTGTGTAACCCGTTTGCTTTTTAAAGACTTGACTAAAGTAACGTGGATTATTACCAAATCCCACTAATTCCGCCACCTCTGCCACCTTGCTATTTTCTGTGTCACACATCTGTTCCATTGCTTTATTGATTCTAAGCTTCATTAGATAATATGAAAATTTTTCTCCCATTTCTTTTTTAAACAGCTTCCCTAAGTAATCTGCATTCATATAAAACACATCATTTGAAAGCTGCAGTAATGATAACTCTGAATCCCAGTAGGACGATTCAACATAATCACACAGCCTTTGTATGGTCGTGCTAATTTGCTTTTTGGTTGATTTGTAATTTTCGTGTACAACCTTACTTGTGTATTGCATCATAAATCCTTCAATTTGACGAAACGTGTGTAATCTCTGGAACTGTGCCACCGCTGCGAATAGTTCATCCATCAACTCATTCGAAGCCTGACGAATGATGGACATATACAGCTCTAAGCTGTGTGCTTTTACAATGCCTACATCATATTTTTTTTCCGAAATATAAGAGAAGTAATGATGAAGATAATGTTCCGTTTCGGTTTTGTTACCGCTTCGGATAAAGACCAATAGTTCCTCATGATTAAATTGAAGTTCATCCATCCGAAATGGCTGCTGATCAATAAGACCTGTTGAAATAATTCCTCCCTCCTCTAAATAAAATCGTTCTGCTAAACCTTGTAACGCTTCTCGGTACAATGGTCTAAGTTCCATTAGAGTGCTCTCTCTAGTTACTGCACTAGTGAACGTCATCTGATAAAAGTGAGTAAAGTGGTTTCCCACATCTTCCAAGATTGAAATAAGCTGATCATCAGAACCACTTTCAAGTAAGATCACAACTTTTTCTCCAATAGTCGTTGAAAGCCAGACAGATTGAGTTTTCTCTATCTCTGAAGTAGCCATTTCTTTTAATGCATAAAAATGCTCAAACTCATCAGATTGGACATATGAATGGGAATCAAGCACTGGCTTATCAACTGTCAGTACAACAAGCTTTAAACAGCTGGTCCATTCATCTGGTTCAAACAGGTGTTTATAATATTCCAATTCCTGCGTGCCAAATGTATTTGTTGTTAAGAATTCCTTTAATACCTGCATTTTTGCTTTGGGTAGCATTTCATTCATTTTTTCTTTCATCTTCCCTACAAACGCTGCGTCTTCTTTTTCCTTCGCGAGTCGAGCAACAATTTGAGTGAGGGCATCTTCAATTTTTGATTCATTAGAAGGCTTTAATAGGTAATGTTTCACTTCATATTCCATAGCTGTTTGAGCATAATCAAATTCATCATGTCCAGACAGGATGATCCATTTAGTGGACGGAAACATAGAATGCGCCTGCTTAAGTAATTCAATTCCATTTAATCCAGGCATCTTAATATCTGTAATCACTACATCCGGTTTCTTCTCTTTTATTTGCTCCAATGCCTCAATACCGTTACTGGCTTTTCCAACGAGCTTGGTTCCACAACGGTTCCAATCAACGAGTGCTGCTATCCCTTCAAGAATGTTGATTTCGTCATCTACTAAAAGAACGGAATACACGATTGTTCACTCCCTTACACTAGGAATTTTTACGGTTACAGCTGTTCCCACTCCAACCTTACTTTCAATTCGAATACCATACGGTTCCCCGAACATAATCCGTAGCCGTTCCATAATATTTGCAAGGCCTATTCCAGAACGCTTAGGTTTAACTGTCCCTGCATAAATGGAATCAATTGTGCTTCGAGTCATCCCTACTCCGTTGTCTTGAACTGTAATATATAGATGTTCTCCTACCACCTTAAAGAATATATGAATCTGACATTCACCAATCATTTCTTCTAAGCTGTGTTGAATTGCGTTTTCAACAATGGGTTGAATCGTCAGTTTAGGAATTCGTAGATTCTTTAAATCGTCTGGTGGCTCCATTGAGAAGGTCAGTCTGCTTTTATACCGATAGGATTGGATGACCATATAGTGATGAACAATTGTTAGCTCTTCTTCTAATGTAATCAAAGGCTCCTTCTTGCTTATAATGGTTCTCATCATATTTCCGAGTGACTCTGCAATGCTCGAAATATCCTGTTGCTTGTTCATCTTTGCTAACCAATTAATTGAATCTAACGTGTTATATAAAAAATGAGGATTAATTTGAGCCTGTAATGCACGATATTCTGTTTCTTTAATCACAAGCTGTTTTGAATAATTCTCAGCGATTAATGTATTCATTCGTCCGATCATGGAAACAAAATTCGTATGAAGCTGCCCAATTTCGTCTGAGGAATGTGTCACATTTTCTTCAATCATCGGTTTCACATTACCTAGTTCTACTTGCTTCATTTTCTTAGTTAACTCTTCTAGTGGCTTTGAAATAGTTCTGGCGAGCTTACGGCTGACTAATAAAATAATCACTAAGAAAATGATAAATGAAGCAATCATTAATTTGTTAAGTAAGCTGGTCTTTGAGGATACATTATCAAATGGGAGGATATTGACATAGGAGAGATCTGAATGCCTGGATCGTTGATAGGTTAAAAAATATTCACTCCCATTCCACTTCTTCACCTGGTAACTTCCCTCGGACAAATCTTCTATTAGAGGCTCAGCCCCCTTAGGAAAGTTTTGAGAGAGAATAATGTCTTGATCCTTCATCATGACAAAGCTTTTTTCATCTGAGAGATTTAACGTATCAGAGATAAATTCTTTCATATCAATTGTAATAAAGACGGACCCAAGAAAGGCTAAGCTAAGATCATTGGCCTTTCTCATTTCTCTGGTTGAAACAAGAACGCCTTGATCTGATAAAGGCATCCACACATTAGCGCCTTTGCCAGCTTTCATTTCCTCTTTCCAGTCTTGGTCCACTAAATGTCTTATTGGTTCATTCCCAACAACATAATATTCTGCGAATGTATCTTCTATTTGAATAGATGAAATATAGCGCTCTTGAGAGTAATACGCATTTAAACGTTCCATTAAAAACATCTTTGTACGATAAACGTCATATCCGATATATTCTGAGTTAATGCCTTCCATATAATTTTGAATCACTGGATCGGTCGCAATTTGGAAGGATATTTGTTCAACCTTACGAAGTTCCTCGTCAAGCACAGTTGAAGAAATGTTTAGTGTGTTAGCTGATTCGTTGTACACTTCTTTTTCATAGACAGCTGTAAATACTTGAAAACTTATGACACCCATCAAACAAAAAAAGACTAATTGTAAAATAGCGATCATGATAATCTTATGTTTAATACTATGAAGTTGATTAAACCCCCAGTTAATCAAGCTACCACCGCTTTCAATGATTAAATAAAGCGCTTACATATTAAATTATTTTAACAGATTTTCACTTTTATGTGTTGGATTTTTAAAGGTTTTTGCTCTTTTCATCAACTTTAATGAGCGTATCATACAACCGTTTTATTATTTCTGTGAGATCTATGATAGTATAAGAAAAGCAAATGACCTGAATGATAAGGAGATTTTTATGTTTGATGTAATTGTAATAGGAGGCGGTCCTTCTGGCCTAATGGCTTCTGTCGCTGCTGCAGAGCATGGAGCCCGCGTTCTCTTAATAGATAAAGGAAATAAATTAGGCCGCAAGTTAGCCATCTCTGGTGGTGGTCGATGTAACGTAACAAACCGTATGGAACGTAAGCAGCTAATAGAGCATATTCCTGGGAACGGGAAATTTATGCATAGTCCTTTTGCTACCTTTGATAATGAGAACATCATTGAGTTCTTTGAAGGGCTAGGAATTGAGTTAAAAGAAGAAGATCGAGGTCGGATGTTTCCGATTAATGATAAGGCGCAAACCGTTGTTGATACCTTGTTGCGTCGGATTCGAGAATTAAAAGTAACGATTTGGACGGATTCAGCTGTCAAAACCATCGATTATAAAGATGGTCATGTACATGCCGTGAAATTAATGGATGGTCAAATACTTGAAACACGTTCAATTATCGTTGCAACAGGTGGCAAATCCGTGCCTCATACTGGTTCAACAGGGGATGGGTATCCTTGGGCGAAAAAAGCTGGACACACCATTACTGAACTTTATCCAACCGAGGTACCAATCACTTCACTAGACCCATTTATAAAGGGTAAAGTCCTTCAAGGCCTCTCTGTGCGTGAGATCGAATTATCTGTTATTAATCCTAAAGGAAAAACGATCAAAACCCATGAAGGCGATATGATCTTTACTCACTTTGGTGTATCTGGTCCAGCTGCCTTGCGCTGTAGTCAATACGTGGTAAAAGCGTTAAAGAAATTTGACGTGCCGGCAATTGAGCTTCGTCTTGATTTGTTTCCTGCAAAATCGGGTGAAGACCTTTTCCAGGAGCTATGGAAGCTCGTGAAGGCAGAACCAAAAAAGCAATTGAAGAATGTCTTAAAAGGCGTTACTCAAGAACGGATGCTATTGTACTTGTACGACCTTCATTTCATAAACGCTGAAGCAACCTGTGCCAACATCTCTCATGACGTCTTGCGTCAGCTTGCAAATACGATGAAGCAGTTTTCTATCCAAGCAACAGGTACGCTTTCCATTGAAAAAGCCTTTGTAACCGGCGGCGGTGTTTCGGTAAAAGAAATTGAACCAAAGACCATGCATTCTAGAAAAGCAGAAGGCCTATACTTCTGCGGAGAAGTGCTTGATATTCATGGCTACACAGGTGGATACAATATTACCTGTGCCTTCTCAACAGGCTACACAGCAGGAAAATCAGCTGCAGAACGAGAGTAAGGATTACTAATAATTAACTTGAAAAATGGCGAATGATTCAACAATTGAATCATTCGCCATTTGTGTTTTTGCAAAAGTAGCGGGTGTGAACCCGAGACTCCTACGGAACAGAACATGGTGAAGACACTGTAGCGGCGCCCTTTCCGCGAAAGGGGCTGAGGCCGTTCTTGTGGGTGCGAGGGATTCTCCTGTAGCGGATATGGTGCTATGTTCGTGTTTTATGATCTACTTTCATGCTTTGTCTCCGCTTTTCTATTACCCTACAACAATATTGACTAACTTCCCTGGTACAGCAATGACTTTTCGAACTTGTTTGTCAGCAATCGCCTGCTCAACAAGCTCATCGGCGCGGGCAAGCTCTTCCATTTGCTCACGTGTTGCATCCGCTGGAATGACAAGCTTTGTTTTTAGCTTTCCATTCACTTGAACAACGATCTCGATTTCGTTCTCTACAAGCTTCGACTCATCAAATGTTGGCCATGCTTCGTACGTAATCGTATCCGTATGACCTAGCTTCGACCAAAGCTCCTCAGCTAAGTGAGGCGCAATTGGAGAAAGAATCTTCACGAAACCTTCCATTTGATCCTTTGGTAAGACCTCTTGCTTATAAGCCTCATTAATGTAAACCATCATTTGTGAGATCCCTACGTTAAAGCGAAGCTCCGTAAAGTCCTCTGTGACCTTTTTAATCGTTTGATGATACACGCGAGTTAACGTTTCAGATCCTTCAGCTTCACGAATTACTGGACTTAAGTCTCCAGTTACTTCTTCAATGAACAATCTCCAGATGCGTTCAAGGAAACGACGTGAACCATCCAATCCATTTGTCGACCAAGCAATCGTTCCATCAAGTGGCCCCATAAACATTTCATATAAACGTAATGTATCGGCACCATGTGATTTGATGACATCATCCGGATTTACAACATTTCCTTTTGACTTACTCATCTTCTCGTTGTTCTCGCCTAGAATCATTCCTTGGTTATATAAACGCTGGAACGGTTCTTTTGTAGGTACAGCACCGATATCATACAAGAATTTGTGCCAGAAACGTGCATACAATAAGTGCAAGACAGCGTGCTCTTGTCCACCAATGTACATATCTACCGGCAACCATTCCTTCAAGATCTCAGGATCAGCTAGTGCTTCTGAATTATCTGGATCAAGGTAACGAAGATAGTACCAGCAGCTACCTGCCCATTGCGGCATCGTATTTGTTTCTCTACGGCCTTTCATTCCAGTCTTAGGATCTGTTACTTCTAACCACTCTGTTGCGTTAGCAAGTGGGGACTCCCCCGCTCCAGACGGCTTAATCTCTTCCATTTCAGGTAGCACGAGTGGAAGCTGATCTTCAGGAACAGTTGTTGAAGTTCCATCTTCCCAATGAATGATTGGAATCGGTTCTCCCCAATAACGTTGACGGCTGAATAACCAGTCGCGAAGACGATAGGTCACCTTTTTTGTTCCTACTTCTTTTTCTTCAAGCCAAGCAATTGCTTTTTGAATCCCCTCTTCTTTTCCTAACCCATCTAGGAAATCAGAGTTCACATGCTCACCGTCACCCGTATAGGCTTCAGCATCAATGTTTCCACCTGCAACTACTTCACGAATTGGAAGCGAAAAAGCAGTCGCAAATTCGTAATCACGTTCATCATGCGCAGGGACAGCCATGATTGCTCCCGTACCGTAGCTTACTAACACATAGTCAGCAATCCAAACAGGGATCTTTTCTCCGTTGATTGGGTTAATTGCATAGGCTCCTGTAAATGCACCTGATTTCTCTTTAGAAAGCTCCGTACGTTCAAGATCACTTTTTGTTGCGACTTTCTTTTGATATGCTTCAACCTCGTCTTGTTGATCCGCTGTCGTAATGGTTGACACTAACTTATGCTCAGGTGCCAATACCATATAAGTTGCACCGAATAACGTATCAGGACGTGTGGTAAACACAGAGATCACATCATCAAAGCCATCGATTGCAAAGTCAACCTCGGCCCCTTCAGAACGACCAATCCAGTTACGCTGCATGTCTTTTAAGTTTTCTGGCCAATCAAGATCATCTAAGTCTTCAAGTAAGCGATCCGCATAGTTTGTAATACGTAATACCCACTGTCTCATTGGACGACGCTCTACAGGGTGCCCCCCGCGCTCACTGACTCCATCAACAATCTCTTCATTCGCAAGAACTGTTCCTAGTGCTGGACACCAGTTTACTGCCACTTCATCAACATAAGCTAGACCTTTTTCGTACAGTTTAATGAAGATCCATTGGGTCCATTTGTAATAGTTTGGATCCGTTGTATCAACTTCACGATCCCAGTCGTAAGAGAAACCAAGTTCTTTAATTTGTCTACGAAACGTATTAATGTTTAATTGAGTGAATGCAGCTGGTGCATTTCCTGTATCAATCGCATATTGCTCAGCAGGAAGACCAAACGCATCCCAACCCATTGGGTGCATGACTTCGTAGCCTTGCATCCGTTTCATTCTTGATAAAATATCAGTTGCCGTCATTCCTTCTGGATGACCTACATGAAGTCCCGCACCTGATGGATAAGGGAACATATCTAACGCGTAGTATTTTGGCTTGTCGCTTTTCGTGTTTGTTTGGAATGTTTTATTTTCTTCCCAATGTGCTTGCCACTTTGGTTCGATTTTATTATGTGAAAAAGACATCGTACTTCCTCCTGTAATGGTTTATGGTCCAGTCCGTTGTAAACATGAGTCCGTTTGCATCAACACAAAAAACTCCCGTCCCTAATAACATGTTGCATTATCAGGGACGAGAGTTAGCATATATGCTTATCCCGCGGTACCACCCAGATTAACAGAGAACGATCCTCTGTTCACTCTTTACACAAATAACGGTCGTTACCCGTTGAAGGCTACTCCACTTCACCCTCAAGACTCGGAGGCGAGTTCGATGAATCTGTTCGATTGGCTTGCACCCTCCGCCAACTCTCTGCAATCCCAGATAACATCTACTAGTCCTCGTTAACATCAACATCTCATATGAACTTATTAGTATTGTATGAAGTTGTACCCGCTCTGTCAAGCGACCGCTCAGATTGTTTACAAATTGGGTGCTTGTCTCGTTTGTTTTATTTGCTTTTTCAAAGGTTTGTCATAGGCCATTAGAAATGGAATAGATACAATAAGCATGCCTACTAACACGTAAAATAATACATAGATCGAGTATACATCAACGATAAATCCGCCAAAGACAGGACCTACCATACGTCCTACCATCGCCACACTATTTACGAGCCCTTGGTAAAAGCCTTCCCTTCCTTTTGGTGCTAACTGACTTGCAACTGTTGGAACAGCCGGCCAAATAAACATTTCACCGATCGTTAAGATAATCATCGCAACCATGAAGATCGAGAACTGTTCTGCTTGTGTTAACACGAGGAAGGATAGTGCAAACAATAAGACACCCGCGATCATTTGCGCCTTGATTTGTTGAATCCACTTACGAATCACCCAAGCGAGCAGAGGCTGAGCACAAACAATTAAGAGCCCGTTTACTGTCCAAAACAAACTATATGACCCAAGTGATATTCCAAGATTTTGCGTGTGTACAGAGACATTTGCCTGCCACTGCGTGTATCCCATCCAACAAATGACAAACGCAATGCTAATTAAAATAAGAGCATGAATCCGGTAATGGACGCGAAACGGAATCTTTTCTCGTAATTCTTTTACCCGAGCCTTTGCTCCGCGTGCTTCGAGCCCTCGGAAGGCGAAAATGACAAAGACAAATAAGGCCATATGCATAAGTGCATTTGCACGAAATACGTTTGTTAAATCATTTTGTGCAATGATTCCAATAAGCGCTGTCCCTAGTGCCACTCCAACATTTTGAGATACATAAATGGCGTTATACGGACGACGACCACCCTCAGGCCAAAGTGATCCTGCTAATGCATAAAGTGTAGGAATCATCATCCCAGATCCAAACCCAATCCCCATTAATAGAAACATATAAAAATAGAAGCTATATTGAAACGCCAGTAAACAAGCACTACCTGTGGCAATGCTTAGTGCGATTATTAATGTGCGATAGGAACCAATCTCATCAAACAATCTACCACCAACTAAATTTCCACATGCTCCTGCTGCAGAGTTTAATAGTAAGATAAAACCAGCAACCGTCAGTGACTTCCCTAGCTCCTCGTGAATAATAATGGCATTTAAAGGCCACAAAAACGAAGCACCCGTGATACTCATGGTCATCGTGATTAATAAAATCCAAATTGATTTTGGCAACGTATTTTACTCTCCTTAACGGTAACTCCCACTCCAATCGTAATCCTATGGCAAGTAAATAAGAAAAGCAATTCATTTTTTCATTAAAATGGACCGCTTCCTTTTAATTCATTGGCTCTTACGAATTTCACGTGATAAAATGGAGGATAAAAATAAGCATACTATATATCAACTTGTTTTACAGGAAGGTAGATTTGATGAATTCAGCGACCGATTCAATGCCTAGTCACTTTATAGATAAAAGGTATTACACATGGAGTGCTCATCTCCGTGACCACTTTGGCACCAAAGTATTTAAAATTCCGCTTGATGCAGGGTTTGACTGCCCGAATCGTGATGGGCAAGTTGCTCATGGCGGATGCACATTTTGTAGTGTACGAGGATCTGGAGATTTTGCCGGAGACCGTAGTGATGACTTAGTCACTCAATTCCACACAATTAAAGAGCGAATGCATAAAAAATGGAAAACAGGCAAGTATATTGGCTACTTTCAAGCCTACACAAATACATATGCACCTGTTGAAACGTTAAGAAATTACTACGAGGTTATTCTAAAACAAGAAGGTGTGGTTGGTCTTTCGATTGCAACAAGACCAGATTGTTTACCTGATGATGTTGTAGAATATTTAGCAGAATTAAATCAACGTACGTACCTGTGGGTAGAATTAGGACTTCAAACTGTCCATGAGCGGACTGCAAACATTATCAACCGCGCCCATGATTATGAGTGCTACAAAGAAGGCGTTGCGAAGCTTCGAAAGCATGGCATTCGAGTTTGCTCTCACATCATTAACGGACTACCTTTAGAAACACCGGAAATGATGCTTGAAACAGCAAAAGAAGTGGCCAAGCTTGATGTTCAAGGGATAAAAATCCACCTGCTCCATTTATTAAAGAAAACAGGCATGGTTAAGCAATATGAAAAAGGGCTTGTTGATTTAATGAATATGGATGAGTATGTGAAGTTAGTTGCCGATCAATTAGAAGTCATTCCAGAAGAAATGATCGTTCACAGATTAACTGGTGACGGTCCGCCCGAACTTTTAATCGGTCCAATGTGGAGTATGAACAAGTGGGATGTACTAAACAGTATTGAAAATGAATTAAAGGATCGCGGAACCTGGCAGGGAATTCACTATAGAGCGGAGGCTCCTACCAAGTGAAGCTAAAAGGTATTCTTCCCTTCGCTAGAATCTTATTAGAACAAGCACTAGAACCTGGAGATACAGCTGTGGATGCAACAGCCGGTAATGGTCATGACAGCTGTTACTTAGCGGGACTTGTTGGTGCAACCGGTCATGTGTATAGCTTTGATGTTCAAGAACAAGCCATTCAAACGACCAAAGAGCGTTTGCGCAATCAAGGTCTACATGAACGGGTTTATCTTCATCAAACCGGACATGAACATGCTGTTGAACACATCGAGCCCGAACATGTATCATCATTAAAAGCAGCCATTTTTAACTTAGGCTATCTTCCAGGCGGTGACAAACAAATTACTACCTTAGCCAAAACAACGATTGAGGCTATCTCTCGATTGTTTGAGGCTATGCAAGCTGGTGGGATGATTGTACTCGTGGTTTACCATGGTCACCCTGAGGGAGCAATTGAAAAAGATCAAGTTTTAGATTTTGTTGAACAGCTTCCACAAGACAAAGCCCATGTTTTGCGGTATGGTTTTATTAATCAAAAAAATGCTCCACCCTTTATCATCGCCATTGAAAAACGCTAATTATATTGAGAGGTAGTGAAGAAACGTGTCCATTTTAGACAACATTCTTGAATTTAACCAGCAATTCGTTGATGAAAAAGAGTATGAAAACTATCAAACAACGAAGTTCCCTAACAAAAAAATAGTGATCCTTACATGTATGGATGCACGTTTAGCCGAGCTGCTTCCTCGTTCCATGAACGTAGGACAAGGTGATGCAAAAATCATTCGTAATGCAGGTGCCGTGATTTCTCATCCTTTTGGAAGTATTATGAGAAGTATTTTACTTGCTGTGTACGAGCTACAAGCAGAAGAAGTGATGATTATTGGCCACCATATGTGCGGAATGGCCGGTCTCGAATCCGAGAGCTTCCTGAAAAAGGCCGAAGAGCGCGGTGTTGACTTGAAAACAATCGACACGCTTGATTATGCAGGTGTCGATATTAAACAATTCTTAACTGGGTTTGGCGATGTTGAAGAAAGTGTTAGCCATAGCGTAAGCATTGTTGAAAACCATCCTCTGATGCCAAAAGAAGTACCTGTTCACGGACTTGTTATTCATCCTGAAACAGGAAAGCTTGAACTGTTAAAACGTGGCGAAGCGAGATAGATAGCGAACCCCCTCCACCTAAAGATGGAGGGGGTTTTTAATTGATTCCTCGTAAAATAGTTTGTTCTTCTTATATCGTTTCACTTCTTATCTACACAAAAAAGCAGACACAACTCTGTCTGCTCATCAAGGAAACATTAAATTCACAAAGCTCACAGCATGACGAAACACTTCATCTCGCTCAGGTTCGTTAAAGATTTCATGATATAACCCATCCCATTCTTTGTAGCTTTTGTGGGTAAGGACTAGATGGTTAAACCATTCCTGAGTTGCCTGTTTATCAACAAGAAAATCCTCTCCTGCCTGAAGGACGAGCAAGGGGATATTTGGGAATTTTTCTGGATATCTTCTTGTAAGTCGCATCGTTTTTTCAAGTTCCTGGTACCATCTTGCGGACACTTTACTCACTTTTAAGGGATCAGTCAAATAAGCTTCTACTACCTCTTGATTTCGGGTTGCTCGATCGGAGCGGATTCCGGAGTTCACGCTAAAGGTTGGTGCCACATGCTGTAATACTTTGGAGGCAGCCTTTTTTACTTTCGGTAGTGGATGACTCAAGTCCAGGCATGGAGAGGATAAAATGACACCATAGATTAGTGAGTTATCTCGTTCCATCACGGTACGAATGGAGATGAGTCCTCCCATACTGTGTCCTAAAAGAAGGATTGGAAGCCTTTTTTCTCTTGCTGCATCAAGCCACTCCTCAACAGTATCTAAGTATTGGCCGAAGGACTGAATATGACCGCGGCGACCTCTTGTTTTACCTTGACCAGGTAAATCACCCATAATGACATCAAAGCCATGCTCGTTCCATTTTTTTGCTAGCCATTCATAACGTCCGTGATGTTCACCTGCGCCATGAACCATCACAACGACACCTCTAGGCTCAGATACTTCCCATTTCCACACATTCCTCAGCTCCTTGCTACCACATAAGTCATCGTTGGTTTTTACCTTCGTATCGAATTAGGTTAAGATTAAGTATAGCGTTTTTTTTAAGAGACGGAAAGGATGAACCTACATGATTTATTCATATCTGAACAAAAAACCACGTATCTCAGACAGTGCTTTTATTGCTGACTATGTAACGATTTCCGGCGATGTCGAGATTGGTGATGAATCAAGCATTTGGTTTCAAACGGTCATTCGCGGTGATGTTTCGCCAACACGTATTGGAAAACGCGTGAATATCCAAGACCAGTCCATGCTTCACCAAAGCCCTGCTTATCCACTTCTTATTGAGGACGATGTCACAGTAGGGCATCAAGCTATGCTACATAGTTGTACGATTCACAAAAAAGCATTAATCGGTATGGGATCTATCATTTTGGACGGTGCGGAGATTGGTGAAGGTGCTTTTATCGGTGCTGGAAGTCTTGTTCCTCAAGGAAAAAAGATTCCTGCTCATACACTTGCGTTTGGACGACCCGCCAAAGTCATACGAGAGCTGACCGAAGAAGATCGTGCTGATATGGAACGAATTCGTTCAGAATACGTGGAAAAGGGACAATATTATAAAAGGCTTCAATCTGAGACCAACGACTGATTCTAGCCCTAATTGAATGAATATAAAAAATAAGCTGCATCCAAATGGATGCAGCTTATCTTAGTTATTATGCCATTTTTACGCTAGCTTGTTCTTTTAATGTTGCAGCCTTATCTGTTTTTTCCCAAGGTAAGCTCACATCTGTACGACCAAAGTGGCCGTATGCAGCAGTTTGCTTGTAGATTGGGCGACGCAGATCAAGCATACGAATAATACCAGCTGGACGTAGGTCAAAGTTTTTACGAACAAGAGACACAAGCTCTTCTTCTGACACTTTACCTGTTCCAAATGTATCAACAGAGATAGATACAGGCTGAGCCACACCAATCGCATACGCAAGCTGAACTTCTGCTTTATCAGCAAGACCTGCAGCAACAATGTTTTTCGCAACATAACGTGCAGCATACGCACCAGAGCGGTCTACTTTTGTTGCATCTTTACCGGAGAATGCGCCTCCACCATGACGTGCATAACCGCCATACGTATCAACGATAATCTTACGTCCTGTTAATCCAGCATCCCCTTGAGGTCCACCAATTACAAAACGTCCAGTTGGATTAATGAAGTATTTTGTATTTTCGTCAATTAATTCAGCAGGTACCACATGTTTAATGACATGTGTTTTTAAATCATGTTGAATTTGTTCTAATGTTGCTTCTGGTGCATGCTGAGTTGAAATAACAATCGTATCAACACGAGCAGGCTTCCCTTGCTCATCATACTCAACCGTTACTTGAGTTTTTGCATCTGGGCGAAGGTAATCAAGAATTTCTTCTTTACGGACTTCTGCCACACGACGTGCAAGCTTATGACTTAAAGAGATCGGTAAAGGCATTAACTCTTTCGTTTCATTTGTAGCAAAACCAAACATTAATCCTTGGTCTCCTGCACCGATAGCTTCAATTTCTGCTTCTGTCATTTGTCCTTCACGAGCCTCTAATGCTTTATCAACACCTTGTGCGATATCAGCCGATTGCTCATCAATTGAAACAAGGACTGCACACGTTTCCGCATCGAATCCGTATTTCGCACGTGTATAACCAATTCCTTTAATCGTGTCACGTACCACACGTGGAATATCCACATATGTACTTGTTGTAATTTCTCCTGCTACTAACACCATTCCTGTAGTAACTGACGTTTCACACGCCACACGAGCGTTAGGGTCTTTCTTTAAAATTTCATCTAAAATCGCATCAGAAATTTGGTCACAAATTTTATCAGGATGTCCCTCTGTTACTGATTCGGATGTAAATAATCGTCTACTTTTAAGTTCTGTCATGTTAAACATCACCCTTCCAATTGAGTCTAAGCTTCTCTTATCAGCCTAATCACAGGTTGAGATTAAATATACACAATAAAAAACCCTTCTCCTCTATATTGAGGAAAAGGGTTGAAATGTTGTCCTTTAACCTCTTATCGTTCAAGGCAATTGCCTTGCAGGTTAGCACCTTTCCACTTTTAGTAAAGTAGTGGTTGCTGGGCTTCACTGGGCCTGTCCCTCCGCCGGCTCTCCGATAAGATCCGTTCGCCATGAAGTATATATCATTCTTTCTTGAAAGTCAATCTATTCAAGGCTTTCATGCGATCTGAATGACCTAAATAGATGAACCTAACAAAAGTATAGACTAATTATTTAAATGTGTTATACTAATTAAAAAATAAGTTATTATTAAGCAACTTAATTGGAGAGGAGTATCATATTATGAACATACTTAATACAGCTATTGCGCTTGAAGACCTCTTATCTCAATCTAGAGTACAACATAATCTTTCTGTTCCTAGTCTAGTAAGTAAAGCACTTCAAAATAAAGAAGGTGTGCTAACCGAAAGTGGTGCACTTAGCGTCGAGACAGGTGCATATACTGGTCGTTCTCCTCGGGACAAATTCATTGTAAGAGAAGATTCCGTTGAGTCACTTATTCATTGGGGGGCTGTTAATCAACCTATTTCAAGTGATCTATTTACTGCTCTTTATGATAAAGTCTTAACTCATTTAAGTGAAAAAGAAGAGATCTTCGCGACTCATGGATTTGCTGGAGCAGATACAACGTACCAACTACCTATTCGAATGGTAAATGAGTTCGCATGGCATCAGCTTTTTGCAAAACAGCTGTTTATCAGGTCAGATGAAGTACCTGAGAATTCATGGCAGGAGTCTTTTACAATCGTATCAGCTCCTACGTTCAAAGCAGATCCTCAAACGGATGGAACACGCTCGGAAGCATTTGTCATCATTTCATTTGAAAAACGTATCGTATTAATTGGTGGAACAGAATATGCAGGTGAGATGAAGAAATCAATCTTTTCTGTTATGAACTTTTTATTACCACTTGAAGGGGTTCTCCCTATGCACTGCTCAGCTAACACGAGCACAGAGGGTGACGTCGCCTTGTTTTTTGGATTATCTGGTACAGGTAAGACCACTCTTTCAGCAAGCCCAGATCGGTTGTTAATTGGTGATGATGAACACGCCTGGTCGGCAAATGGAGTGTTTAATATTGAAGGTGGGTGCTATGCTAAGTGCATCAATCTTTCCCTTAAAAATGAACCACAGATCTGGAATGCCATCAGGTTTGGCACAGTGTGCGAGAATGTCGTGGTTGCTGAAAATGGGAAGGCTGACTACGATGATGTATCACGAACGGAAAATACTCGTGCTGCGTACCCGCTACATTACATTCCAAATGCACTTGAACCAAGCATTGCTGGACACCCTTCGACGATTATCTTTTTAACCGCAGATGCATTTGGTGTCTTGCCTCCAATAAGTAAGCTGACAAAAGAACAAGCGATGTACCATTTCTTATCTGGATACACGAGTAAGCTAGCCGGAACTGAACGAGGCGTTACAGAACCCGAAGCTACCTTCTCCACATGCTTTGGTGCTCCTTTTCTACCATTACCACCTAAGCATTATGCATCCATGCTAGGTGAATTCATTGATATGCATAATGCCGAAGTATTTTTAGTCAATACGGGATGGTCAGGTGGACCATATGGTACGGGGGCAAGAATGAGTCTTTCTTATACTCGCGCAATGGTGCAAGCAGCACTTCAAGGGGAATTATCACAAGTAGAAACGACAGAAGATGAATTCTTTGGGTTGCATGTTCCCATCCAATGTCCTGGAGTACCTGATAACGTTCTTAATCCAAAGACAACATGGGAAGACCCAAAAGCGTATGATTTAAAAGCAACAGAGCTTGCAAACCAGTTCAAGAAAAACATTTTGAATTTTGAAGAGTTGTCAGATGACGTTTTACAAGCAGGTCCGAAGTAACCCGATACACAAAAAGAAGCGCTCCCTTTTGGGGCGCTCTTCTTTTTGTACGTTATTGTCGCTTCATCCATTTTGCTGCCTCTTGCAAGATGACTTGCTGCTGGCGAACCGGAAATTGATGACTGTATGTTTTGTAATACCAGCTTTCCACATGCTTTTTCTCTTGTTCAAGCAACGTTTCCAATTGATACGCATGTTCAATGGATACATGCTCGTCGAGTTCCCCATGGATAATCAGTACAGATGCATGGATGTCGCCCACCTGGTTTAATGGCGTGCGAAAATCATAACGCTCTGGATATTTAGTAGGGGTCCCTCCAATCACTCGCTTCATCATCCGTCTCAGGTCGACTCGTTCACGATACGTTAAAAACATATCGGTCACGCCACTCCAACTAATGATGCTTTTCATTTCTTTTTGGTAAATGGCAGCCCAAAGTGCCATCACTCCACCTCTTGAAAACCCTATTGAATGAATGCCTTGTTCGTGATCAAATCGTTCGTTTTCTTTTAATACATCGACCGCATACACTGCATCTAATCGGTCTTGACCTCCAAAGTCTTCATTGCCCTCTCCTCCTTTGTTTCCTCGGTAAAAAGGACCAAAGACAATAAATCCTTCAGATGCCCACTGAATTAACCGTTGAATTCGAACCATCCCTACATTTTTGATTCCACCCCGAAGGTACAGGAGGCCAGGTAAAGAATTACTCCACGTCGGTTCAGCTAAATAACCCTTTACCTTATAGCCCTCACTCAAATAGGTTATTAAATACAGATGGATGTCAGGATGCGGTGAAGGTACTCTTTGTTTGTCAATAATTCTATCCAAGGATCACACCCACTCAAATTGACGATCATTTATGTACTGGAGACAATTCTTTAGAACATCATCTTTCATAATAAAGCTATATTCTTCATGCTCTCCAATTCGGCTTGGTAACTCATCTACCAAAACGGGTCCGTTTGTTTCATAATAATGATCGCTCTTGTTTAATTCATGAATCGTTGCCATATAAACATTCTTGCAGATGTCTAAACCAGGAACTGTATACTGACCAAGGTAATACAGGTTTGATACGACAGCCCCCGTCTCTTCTAACACTTCCCTTTTCGCTGCCTCTTCAGGAAGCTCTCCAGGTTCAAGCTTTCCCCCAGGAAATTCAAGGCCTCTTTTTTTGTGATTCGTTAATAACCACTGATCCTGGTAACGGCAAATGACCCACACATGTTTAGGCGAATCAGAAAAAGGGGCTTCGGAGAATGAGAGGTATACAGTTCGTTGATAAACATCCAGAAAGGTATGCATAATCGTCGTTGACTCCCTCTGCTTTTTTTAGCAGTATACCTTTTCTGTCCATATGCGTCCATCGTTAACCCCAGGAGCCTTTGACTGACTTCTCAGGCTTAAGTAAAAGGAACGTTAGAATAAGGGCTATACAGCTTATCAACGCATGTAGTGAAAAAAGAAGGAAGTGATTTACATTTAATAACGCAGCAAAAATTGGAGGACCCATCGCCACTCCAACAAATCTCATGCTGCTATATAATGAGGTGATTGATCCTCTTTGCTTTTGTTCGATTCCTTCCGTAACAAATGCATCCAGACTCGGCAAGGCAGCTCCTATACCAAGACCAGCTAGAAACAAAGCTGTAAGCAGCACATAAATATTTTCAGAAAAAGCGATCCATAAAGTTGAAGCCGTTACAATGGCTAATCCACCAACCGTATACCACTTCATTAATAATTTATCTTGTCCGATAAGCTTACCGGTTATATAGGAAGCAAAGCATAGGGCAGCTAGTGGAAAGGCCAGCACAAATCCCTTCTTTAAGTCATGAATGCCATAGTCTTTTTCCAGGCTAGTGGATAAATAAAATAACAATCCGAAGATTAAATACATACATAATCCGCCAACAAAAAAGACAATAAACAACCATTTCCCCTCACGTTTAAACGTCTTTTTAATGGATTTTACAAATGGTTTAAAGGCTAGTGGTTTATCCTTTTGCTTTGGTACGTGTACAAGAAATAGAAGCATGACAATTGAAATGAAACAAAAGATTGGAAAAGAGAAAAACGGTAGAAACCAGACAAACGAAGCTAATAGAGCGCCTAGAATTGGGCTAATCACTTTACCAAATGTATTGGATGTTTCAACTAATCCTAGTCCAGAACTAACCTCTTTTTCAGAAGTAAATAAGTCCCCAACTAACGGAAAGGCAATTGGTGCAGCTCCTGCAGCACCGACACCTTGTAGCAGTCTTCCGACTAGAATCCAACTGTACGCAGAATCAAACTTCCAGGCAGCGAATCCCGCTAACGCACCACCGAGTCCAGCGAGGATAAGGCTTGGAATGATGACTTGTTTTCGGCCGATATGATCAGATAAGTATCCTGCAAGAGGAATAAAAATAATAGCAACAATGGAATAAACGGTAATCAACAAACTTGCCTGTACCGAACTGATCCCAAGTTCTTTTTCTATTGTCGGTAGAACTGGAATGAGCATTGAGTTACCAAGTGTCATAACAAGCGGGATTGATGAGATTGAAATAATACCCCATATGCTTTTTTTCTGCACACAGTCTCCTCCTCTTTTACATACTCCGACTCTTAGTATAAGGCGATCCCGCGTATCTATACACGATCAAAAAAAGAAGCGGTGAGACCATTGTCTCCCGCTTCTTTAGTACATATATGATTATAATAAAACGTAATTTCCGCTTTCCTTTAGATCTTTGTACACTTCGTTTAATGTTTTTTCTGAATATGATTCTAAATTCTCGGTTCGTTGCTTAAAGCGCTCAAGTAGACTTTCTGTTGAATGACCGTCTGTTAACAATTCCTCCAACACGTCCTCCAGCACATCATCGCGTCCAAGCACAATTCTTCCTTTAAAAATAATGCTATACCCATCACTTAATTCCTTAATGGTTTCGATGCTTGTAATCATGGCCGCTGGATGGTTGTCTTTGCTAGTGATGATCACATTAAGAAACACATGGCGGTTGGCTTTTTGTTCACCTTCAAAAAAGTGCATATCCTCTTCAGACACAACAGCATCAATAAACCAAGTTCGTTCCTTATTTTCCATGCTAATAATAAGGCCATCTTTTAATGGAATCGATTCTTGTCTTATGGATTCATTGTCCCCTGCCAAAAGATAAAGTGCGTGAAGCTTAAAGGTCTTCATAATTACTGACACCTCCCACTAAACATTACTCTCACCTCTTATTTAACCATAGTGAACATTGTAAGTAAATCCGAATCCATAGGAAAAGTCAATAAAGGAGCACCGAATCTGTACCCCTTTATTGCCTTAACTCAAAAACAGCTTATCATTACGTCATTTATGAAGTTTTTACGTTTCTATAGAGTGATTCAGTCTGCTGTTGTTCCATCCATTTAACAAAATTATCCTCTTCAGGAGTCAACTCACGGCCAAGTTTCGATCTGCAGTCTTCAACCAACTCTTCATATAAATTTTTACATGTCATTGTACATGCCCCATTTCTATAAGAACGTAATAGTTAAGCATCGCGACTTTCATACGCTATCCTTTCCATCAACTTATTCATAAATGTGGACGATATGACTTGAATATTAGGATCTAAACAATTCTTTGAATATTTTTATGCAATATCGTTTGAGTTTCTCTTCGTCTAGAACGTCGGAGTCGCAAAATATGAATCCACTTTATGCTGTAAATCACGCTGTTCAACCTCTTTTTGTAAAAGCACAATAAAATCTTCATTTAAGCGAAGCTCCTTCGCTTTTACATACGCCTCCACTAACATATCGTTATTTAAATTTTTCATTAGCCCTCCGACACACACTCCTATTTTTAGAATTGGTCTTGCTCATACGCTTCTTTTAATTGTGTAAGTCCCTTTTGAAGCGTCGCTCTTGGACATGCTAAATTAAGCCTTTCAAAATGTTGCCCTTCTTCCCCAAACATCGGACCATGGTTTAATGCTACCTTTGCTTTCTCAACTAGCCATTTCTTACGCTCTTCTGCCTCAAGTGGCACATCCCTAAAGTCAAGCCATAGCAAATACGTTCCTTGTGGTTTAATGACTTTAATCTTCGGCATATGAGTTTCAATAAAGTCTTGAGCAAAACGGTAGTTAGCTTGAACATATTGCATTAGCTCATGAAGCCATTCTTCTCCTTCATTGTAAGCTACTTCCGTTGCAATACCAGCAAACGAATTTTGACCGTTCATATAGGTAGATTCAAGATATCTTTTAAACTCAAGCCTTCTTTTCTTATGTTGAATCACAAGATAAGATGCAATAATACCCGCTAAGTTAAAGGTCTTCGTTGGAGCAAGACAAGTGAATGTTCGCTCTGCCATATCTTCATTAATTGATGCCAATGGGATATGGTTGTATCCATCAAATAATAAATCGGCATGAATTTCATCAGACACCACGAGTAAGTCATACTTTTTGCAAAGAGCAGCTAATGCCTCAAGCTCCGATCTTGTCCAGACTCGGCCTCCGGGATTATGAGGGTGACAGAAAACCAGCATTTTTGTTTTTTCTGAGATTGACTGCTCCAATTGTTCTAAGTCCATTTCAAACTGTCCATCCTCTCTTTGTAACAGAGGATTTCTCACAATCGTTCGGTTATTACTTGTAATGACATCATAAAAGGGATAATAAACAGGTGTTTGAATCACAACCTCATCACCCGGCTCAGTAAAAACCTTTATAAGATTGCTTAAAGTCGGGACAATTCCAACCGTGTGAACAATTGAATTGGAATGGATTTTCCAGTTGTATCTCCGGCCTGTCCAACTTACAATCGCTTCGTCAACAGTAGAAGAAGGTGTCATGTATCCAAATATGCCTTGCTCTACTCGGTTATGTAAGGCATCCAGAACAGGTTGTGGGGCTTTAAAATCCATATCAGCAACCCACATTGGAAGCAAATCACTAGCTCCATAACGGCTTTGTAACCCGTCCCATTTTAGAGAATTTGTTCCTTTACGTTCAAACACTTGATCAAATTGACTCATCCTGACACTCCTTGTTCTGTCTAACAAGCGACGCATTGTTAGAACAATCCGTTTGATAGTTTCGATATCCTTTTTATAATTCCTTTAGAAAAATTGTAGCTTTCGTTCGACGAAATTCGGTAATTGGTTAATTATTCTTTATTCTACACACTCTATTTAATAAAAATCAATTGTTTAAGACTTACAAAATTAAGGAATGGTAAGTTCAGATTATATAAAAAGGAGCAGGCCATGAAACGATCTTCTCTTACTAAACGACATCTACTACTCATTCTTCCCATCGTGTTTTTTATTCTCTATGTTAGTACGATCATTTATGGTGTATATCGTCCACTTCCAGACAACGATCTGTCATATCAAAGCGACTTAAAACCGGTCATTGATCCTACATTTCTCACTGACCTTTCCTATACCCAAGATGACAATCAGGTCATTGAACAGGAGATCTTTGATTATGTGAAAGAGATGATTCAACAAGCAGATGAATTTGTTGTATTCGATATGTTTTTATTTAACAGTATATACGGAGAGGATGAGAGCTTTCCGTCACTTGCGGAGGATGTGACTCAAGCGCTTGTTCAAAAGAAACAAGCTGATCAGAGTTTTGCCATCACAGTGATCACTGATCCCATAAATACAATGTACGGAGCCAATGTCCCTGATCACTTACAAAGTCTGAGTGATGCTGGTATTCCTGTTATTATTAGTGACCTTGACACATTACGTGATTCAAATCCACTTTATGCTGGCTTCTACAAACTTTTTCTCCAATGGGATACAGTAGGTAGCATTGGCGGACTCCCGAACGTCTTAGGTTCCAATGGGAAGCATGCGAATTTGCACTCCTACCTCACTTCATTAAATGGTAAGGCCAATCACCGCAAAATTGTGATGACAGATCAAGAAGCGTTAATTAGCTCTGGAAATCCACATGACGCCAGTGCGTTACATAATAACGTAGCCATTGCCTTTAAGGGTGAGCTCTTAGAGGATTTACTTAAAACGGAAGAGGCGGTTGCAAGATATTCAGCGGATACAACAATCCAAGCTCCTTCTTTGAACTCTTCAGCCGATGATACAGAAACGGATGTATATGGAGAAATACTAACAGAGAGGCCAATCAAAGACCGAGCCCTCTCAATCATTAATGAGGCAGAGAGTGGTGACACAATCTGGATTGGGCTTCTCTACTTATCTGAGCAAAGCATAGTCGACGCGTTGATTGAAGCAGCGAACAATCAAGTATCCGTTCAGATTGTATTAGATCAAAACGTTGAATCCTTTGGAAACAAAAAAATCGGCCTACCGAACAAACCGGTTGCAGCCAATTTATTAAAAGAGGCTGAAGGAAATCTTGAGGTCCGCTGGTATGAAACGAATAAAGAACAGTATCACCCTAAGATCCTTTTCCTAGATTCCACGAATGGGTCACAGCTTTTAAGTGGCTCAGCGAATTTCACAAGGAGAAATCTCGATGATTTGAATCTTGAGACGAACATTTATTTGGCAGGTCCAGAGGATGCTGAGATTATGAACGAGGCACGTGCTTATTTTAACAGGATTTGGACAAACGACGGTGGAGTCTATACCGCTGACTACGAAACATATAAGGATGATTCCCTTTGGTTACGAGGCATTTTCACCATTCAAAAGTGGACAAAGCTCTCTACTTTTTAACAGAACATGATTCATCCCTTCTTCCTTCAATTGGTCCTCTGACATCTTGAACTGAGTGTGATAAACTGAAGCGTAGAGATTAGAAAAGAAGGGTGTTAAAAGATGAGCGTGTTATCAGTAAGTAAATTAAGTCACGGATTCGGAGACCGTGCCATTTTTCAAGATGTTTCATTTCGCCTCCTAAAAGGAGAGCATATCGGATTAATTGGTGCAAATGGAGAAGGAAAATCAACCTTCATGAACATCATTACGGGGAAACTTATGCCGGATGAAGGAAAAGTGGAATGGTCTAAAAATGTTCGTGTGGGCTACCTTGATCAGCACACCACGCTGCAAAAAGGTCAGACGATGCGCGATGTCTTAAAAAGCGCATTTCAGTATTTGTTTAATATGGAAGCAGAAATGAATAGTCTATACGATAAAATGGGTGACGTAGACCCAGATGAATTAGAAAAGTTATTAGAAGATGTAGGTGTGATCCAGGATACACTGACAACCAACGATTTTTATGTGGTTGATTCAAAAGTTGAAGAAATTGCGCGTGGACTTGGTCTTGATGAAATTGGTCTAGATAAAGATGTAACAGATCTAAGTGGAGGCCAACGAACCAAAGTTCTACTAGCCAAATTACTCCTTGAAAAGCCAGACATTCTACTTCTGGACGAGCCGACAAACTATCTTGATGAGCAGCATATCAATTGGTTAACGAGATACTTACAAGAGTATGAGAATGCCTTTGTATTAATTTCGCATGACATTCCGTTTCTAAATCGAGTCGTTAACCTTATCTATCACATGGAAAATCAAGAATTAAATCGGTATGTTGGTGACTACGATCACTTCTTAGAAGTACATGAAATGAAGAAACAGCAGCTAGAAGCAGCCTTCAAACGTCAAC
This sequence comes from Alkalihalobacillus sp. NPDC127517, assembly GCF_050276055.1. Lineage (NCBI taxonomy): Bacteria > Bacillati > Bacillota > Bacilli > Caryophanales > Bacillaceae > Alkalihalobacillus > Alkalihalobacillus sp. NPDC127517. The sequence continues at coordinate 143,633 of NZ_JBNNQX010000008.1, forward strand.
AGCAGGAGATTTCACAGTTGAAAGACTTTGTTGCCCGAAACAAAGCTCGTGTATCGACACGTAATATGGCAATGTCTCGTCAGAAAAAATTAGATAAAATGGATGTCATTGAGCTTACCAAAGACAAGCCAAAGCCTGACTTTCATTTTCATACAGCTAGAACTCCTTCAAAATATGTATTTGAAGCAAAGGACTTAGTCATTGGCTATGATGAACCTTTAACAAAGCCTTTAAACTTAGAGCTTGTTCGCAATTCAAAAATTGCTTTAACAGGGGCAAATGGAATTGGTAAAACCACACTTCTTAAGAGCTTATTAGGATTAATCAATCCACTCGAAGGTCAAGTCATTAAAGGTGACTACCAAGAGATTGGTTACTTTGAACAAGAGGTTAAGGATTCAAACAAGACGTGTATTGAGGAAATTTGGGATACCTTCCCTTCATTCACTCAACAAGAAGTTCGCTCTGCTCTCGCTAGATGTGGCCTAACTACCAAGCACATCGAAAGTAAGATCATGGTACTGAGTGGTGGAGAAAAAGCAAAAGTCAGACTATGTAAGCTCATGAACAACAAAACGAATATACTCGTTCTCGATGAGCCAACTAACCATTTAGATGTTGATGCCAAGGCCGAGTTAAAGAGAGCCTTACAAGAATACAAGGGCACCGTGCTACTTATTTGTCACGAACCTGAATTCTATGATGGCCTTGTAACAGAGGTTTGGAACTGCGAAGAATGGACAACAAAAGTGATTTAAGGTCAAACTGTAGGGGATGAACATGTCAGAACAAACACCGTTTATTGTGGTTGAAGGTCCAATCGGAGTGGGCAAAACCACACTCACAAAACTATTGGCAGCTGAGTTTTCATATGCCAGCCTCACTGAAATTGTAGAAGAAAACCCGTTCCTCGGTAAGTTCTATGAGAACATCGAGGAATGGAGCTTTCAAACCGAAATGTTTTTCCTGTGTAATCGATACAAACAGCTTGAAGACACACAAGAAAAGCTCGATCTCGGTATACCCGTCGTTGCCGATTATCATGTCTTTAAGAATTTAATTTTCGCAAGGCGGACGTTGCCTGCACATCAGTTGGATAAATATGTTCGCATCTATGATATTTTAACGGAGGAAGTACCAGAGCCATCTGTTATTGTCTATATTCATGCAAGCCTACCTACTTTATTAAAACGTATAAATCAACGAGGTCGAAGCATCGAACAACAAATCGACCCCGACTATTTAAGTCAACTCATTACAGATTATGAAGAATCGATTGCACAAATGGCAGCAATGTACCCACACGTCCCGATTATTAAAATCGATGGCGATCGATTTGACTATGTAGAAAACACAAACGACCTAGAACACATTTTTAATCTCATTCGCGAGATTACATCTTAAGGAGATTATGAAATTGAACCTACGAGAAAAATATAATATTCCAGATCATGCGTTAATCACAGTAGCCGGGACCGTTGGCGTTGGAAAATCAACACTAACAAAAGCCCTAGCAAGCGAATTAGGCTTTCGCACATCATATGAACAAGTAGATGATAACCCGTATCTTGATAAGTTTTACGCAGACTTTGAACGCTGGAGCTTCCACCTTCAAATCTACTTTTTAGCTGAACGTTTTAAAGAGCAAAAAGCGATGTTTGAAGCAGGCGGAAACTTCATACAGGATCGTTCCATCTACGAAGACACTGGCATATTCGCCAAGATGCACGCAGACAAGGGAACGATGTCTGCCGTTGATTATTCAACCTATAAAAGCTTATTTGATGCCATGGTTATGACACCTTATTTCCCGCATCCAAATCTGTTAATTTATTTAGATGGAAGCTTCCAGGACATCGTCGATCGCATTCAGCTACGTGGGCGCGAAATGGAAAAACAAACCCCTCTTTCCTATTGGGAAGAAATGTACGATCGCTACCAAAAGTGGATTGCCGAATTTGACGCGTGTCCCGTCTTAAAAATTAACATTAACGAATATGACCTGTTAAATGATACTCAATCACTAGAGCCAATCATTAAAAAAATTGGTGAACAAATGAGCCGTCCAGGTGCATTAATTCCAGAATAAACGAAGGTAAGCCCCCTCCATGATGGAGGGGGCTTTATTTGTTGATTTGGCTCTCTCTTTGTTGATTTTTGCTTCTCTTTGTTGATTCCGCTCTCTCTTTGTTGATTTCGGCTTCTCTTCGTTAATTCCGCTCTCACTTCGTTGATTTCAGCTTCTCTTCGTTGATTCTGCTCTCTCTCCGTAGATTCCAGATTCCACTATCTCTTAAAAAAATACTCCCCCGCCACAATGCGATTGCGCGAGTGTTTAACCGCTTCGAGAGTACCTTGATTTGAAGAGGACTCAGGTCGAACAGGCTCTTCAACAAGGCTTCTTGCCTTTTCCATCTTCCCTTGCTTACATAACTTTATTAATTCAACCAATTCTTCTCTCATTAAAAAGCTGACGTTTGTGGATCCTGCTAGATTCCAGCAAGAGTCTGTTACATCTTCTGCTGAAGTGATAACGAGCGCAGCATCGGCTTGATAAAACGCCTTAGCAGCATAAATTTCTTGTACAGAGGTGAGTCCTAGCTTTGCTTGATAGCGTTTTGCTTGGACAATGACCTTCTGTTCCTGCTCATTCATAAATACAAGGTCTGCACCATAGTCCCGGCTTTTTTTAGTGATAAATGTTTCATAGCCAATAGCTGTAAAAAGCACTAACAAATAATCTTCAAAATCATGACCTGACATCTGATCAATGTCCTTCATTGTAATTTTAGCAACGTCATATCTCTTGCGCTTTCTTAAGCGCAGGATAAACCATAACAGTCCACCTACAAGTAGTAACCCAATAATAAGTGCCCAAGAGCTATCAAATTCAAACATCTCTATAGTTCCTTCCTATAAAAAAAAGAGTGCATAGCCCTTTTGGCTAGCACTCTTCAGTATAAAGCTTTTCTTCCTTATTTCAAATCTTCAATTGAAGTAATATCCATGTATTCTGGTACAACTAGACCGGTTTTTGCACCTTCAAAGTTTGCACCTAGATCAACCACGTCATCTTCGTAATCTTCATAGAAGGCTTGGTGAGTCACAGGTAACCATCCAGCGACCATTGCATCTTGCTCTCCGTTTGCAATACCGGCCCACATAACGCCACTTTCCATAGATGATGCTTCAACCGTGTATCCAACAGATTCAAGAACTTGCTTCACAACGTTTGTAGATGCAATTTCAGAATCCCAAGATACGTAAGCAAGTGTAATTGTTTCACCGTTTACTTCGCTCACACCATCTGTCCACTCATCAACACGATCTGGATTTGCTTCTACCCAATTTGCAGCAGCTTCTTCAGGATCCGTACCTTCTTGGATCTCAAGCATCACTTCTCCCATTTCATCTTCTGTCCAATGGAAATTATCTAACACAGTGTTTGCTTCAGGAGCATCGTCAGCTAATCCTTCACGAGTGAATGTATGAATGCTCTCAGCTTCTCCAAAAACACCTTCTGGATCATCAAGATACTTAAGTTCATATGTTGCAAACATCCAATGCGGATTCCACCCTGTCACAACAATAGGCTCTTCATTATCAATTGCATTTCCAAGCGCCTCTGTCATTGCGGCAGATGAGCTTGCTTGAAGATTTAGATCTAAACCGTATGTGTCAATCGCATTTTGTGCACCAGTCATGACACCTGCTCCACCATCAATCCCGGTAATTTCTGATACAGAAACATCACCACTACCTGATGCCTCACCACTACCTGAGTCAGAACTGTCATTGTTATCCCCACAAGCAGCTAATGCCAAAATGGATGTTAAACCAATCGTTAACCCTACTGTTTTTGAATTCAACTTCATAATTGAACCTCTCCTTTTGTTTCTATTTATTTTAACTAATTCCTAGGAACTAATTAATGACCTTGGTTTGCGTTGCTATTAAAGACTTGCGTTAGGCGATCAAGAATAATGGCTACAATAACGATAGCAAGTCCTGCTTCAAACCCTAACCCTGCTTTGTTTTGTCCAACAGCTGTGTATACGGTTTGACCAAGACCACTTGCACCGATCATCGCTGCGATAACAACCATAGATAGAGCAAGCATAATACTTTGGTTTACACCAGCCATGATTGTTCCTTTTGCCATTGGCAGCTCTACTTTGAACAGCTTCTGTGTGCCTGTTGATCCGAATGCATCTGCGGCTTCTACGAGCTCTGTAGACACTTGTCGTATACCTAAATTTGTTAGTCGTACAGTTGGTGGCATGGCAAAAATAACAGATGCAACGACACCAGGAATCATCCCTATCCCAAAGAAGGCTACAGCTGGAATGAGATAGACAAAGGCTGGCATTGTTTGCATGAAATCAAGAATAGGTTTAAAGATGCTTTCAACCACTGAGTTTTTAGCCATCCAGATTCCAAGTGGAATTCCGATAATGACTGAGATTAAACCTGCTGTAATAACTAGTGATAAGGTATCAATCATTTGGCTCCAATACTGCAAGTTATCAATAAGCAAAAGTCCAATGAGTACAAATAAGGCCAGACCCCATTTTCGTTTATGAAGTAGGAAGGTTCCTACAGTAATAAGAATAATTAACAACCACGATGGTGGCAGAGCCAGTACCCATCCAATCTTTTCAACAATAAAACCGATACAGCTACGTATAACTGAGAAAATGGCACCAATTACACTGGAGTCCTTGATCCAATCAACAATAGCATCAATCCAATCAGCTAGTGGTAGACGTGGTAGTATATCCATCAAAATCAACCTCACTTCCAGACAGAGCACCGAGTACGGCTCCTCTTACAATAATTCCTCTTAGTTTATTATCTTCTACAACGGCAAGCGGAACGGGACTTGTTGAGACTTGCTCAAACAAATCGGATAGCGTTGTTTCTGGTGTAACTCTAGCTAAATCGTTTTTTACAATGGATTCAATTGATGAATCACCTGACTTGATAAGGTCTGCAACTTCCTTCGCATGAACAATCCCTACAAGCTCTTTATTTCGTCTTGTTACAAAGATACTTGAGATTCCAGCATCTTTCATACGTTGTAGGGCAACACGCGGTCCATCCTTCTCAAGATTTACCGTTTCAGGTCGAATCATCACGTTCTCGGCCGTAAATACTTTTGAACGGTCCACATCTTCAACAAATTTCTCAACATACTCATTTTTCGGCTTCTGAAGAATCTCTTCAGGTGTGCCTACTTGAACAATCGCTCCATCCTTCATAATCATAATTCGATCACCAATTCGAAGCGCCTCGTCCAGATCATGTGTAATAAAGATAATCGTTTTTTGCATGGATTCTTGAAGATCCAGTAACTCATCTTGCATGTCTTTTCGAATAAGCGGATCAAGCGCTGAGAAAGCCTCATCCATTAATAGAACATCTGGATCATTCGCAAGTGCTCTAGCCAGACCAACACGTTGCTGCATTCCACCAGAAAGCTGACTAGGATAGCTTGATTCATATCCTTTAAGCCCTACTAAGTTTAAAGACGTTGTCGCTTTTTCACGTCTCTTTCCTTTTGGAACACCCTGTACTTCAAGACCGTATTCTACATTTTCTAGGATCGTTCGATTTGGGAACAGTCCGAATTTTTGGAAAACCATACTCATTTTCTTCCGACGAACATCTCGAAGCTTTTTATCGTCCATCTTCGCAAGATCGTCTCCATCGATCATAATACTACCTGTAGTCGGCTCAATCAGTCGATTAAGCAAGCGTACAATGGTCGATTTCCCACTACCAGATAACCCCATAATGACAAAGATTTCTCCATCATGTACTTCAAAATTTGCTTGGTTTACTCCTACTGTCATTCCAGTTTCTTTTAGTATGTCTTCTTTACTTTTTTTCTTTGCTAGTAAATCTAAGGCTCGTTTAGGTTTTTTCCCAAAGACCTTTGTCAAACCTTCTACCATAATTTTTGCCACAGATTGTTCACCTCTTTGTCATCGTCAATCATATTCAACTACTTAACTATACAGTTTTAAAAAAAATTGAGCAATTTTCATATAATGGACGAATTGATTATATTTTATGTACAGTTTAAACTGTACGCTTTTAACAATGTTATTGCTAACATATGCTCCTTATTCCTCACGAATCGTAGCTCACATAACAGTTCTTCCTCCTTATTTAATTTGCTACACTTTAGTAGGAGACATAAGGAGGTCGCTTAACTTGGTCAAAGAATCGGAAAATCAATATCGTCAAATTGAAAAAGCACGTGAAGATTTGATCCAGGAGCTTTCTCAAAACATGCATCTGTATGGCATTTCCGAGTCGGTTGGACGTCTATACGGCACTGTTTTATTTGCAAATGATCCAGTGACGCTTGATGAAATGAGTCAATCACTTGGAATGAGCAAAACAAGTATGAGCACAGGTATGAGAGTATTAACAGAAGCAAATATGGTCGAGAAAGCCTGGAAGAAAGGTGTACGCAAAGATTTATACCAGCCTGTGGATGATTGGTACAAATCCTTTTCAACGACATTCGTCAAAAGATGGAAGGTATCTGTATTAAATAATCTTCAAGCCGTTCATCAAATGAGAGATACACTGCAAAATATTAAACAGCTTCAGGAACTGGACTCAGCTGCATATACAGCCGTTAAAGCAGATTTACAAACATTAGAGCACGCAGAGAATTATTACAATTGGTTAGCAGAAGTGACGGAGTTGTTTGAAAGCGGTCAAATCTTTGAGTTAATTCCCAAAAAGTAATTAAGTCTTTTGTACGATTTATATAATGAGTCTTTTGACTTTGTTATTGTACCCGAAATGGATTTATTTAAAACATGAATTTAGCTCAATCACTTTAAAGCTCAAAAACCCCAGAAAAATCATGCATTTCTGGGGTTTTTGAGCTTTTTTAATTCATATTAGGCTTCTGCCTTATGTCTGTTTAGTTGATTGAGTAATAATATAGACAGCATGATCCAAGTTAAGCTAAATAATGTACCTCCTAAAATATCTGTTAAGAAATGAACACCGAGATACATTCGACTAATTCCCATAAGAACAAAAAGAATTAACGCTACGATGATTGAAAGCATTCGCACCATTCTTCGATCAACATAATGATAAATCAAATAAATACACAAGCCACCGAAAGAAACTGCTGCCATCGTATGGCCACTTGGAAAGCTATAGCCCGGTTGTTCGAAGAGGAAATTTACTTCTGGCCTGGCTCTCCCAATCCATTCTTTTACAGTTATATTTAGAAGAGCTGTCCCGCCCATGATTAGAATAGGTGGCAGCACCGCGATTACACTTCTTCTCCAAATAGCTAAAAAGATCACAAGTAGTAATGTTAAGACTGCCATCACGTGAGTCCCTCCTAACCAAGCAAGAAAGAGCATAAAAGATGTGACCCACTCCACCCTTACATAAGGGACATGTTCTACAATGAAAACATCTATTTGCTGAAAAAAAGAGTGTTCATATGTAAAAGCCAATAAAATGAACAAACTAAGAGTGATAGAACTTATACAAAGCAACATTTTATTATGGTTCATCCGTTTCTCCTTTTTCATCATGAATGAACTCATTCTACAGATATCTGATCTGCTTGACAATGATTAGTATTTAAAATGGTTTATATGTTTTCTTTATATAATAACTGGGTACTTAATAAATGAAAGATGATCAAAACCGAAAGCGGGATTAGAATGCCTCGTCAACAGATACCAAAACCATTGGTCACCCCAACTCACATACAACACATTCACGCTCTCCTACGTCCTTCATCTGGCGTTCTTATCTCAGCAAACTTACTTAAGCAGTTGTCTTTACCCATATTGAAGAAGCTTCTTAGATCTTGTCGTACAACGGTTCTACAGATAGAGGATCAAGAAACGTTAGACTTTCTTAAACTACATCTTAAATTGGCTAAAAACCGGCAAGTTATTTTTTTATCTACCCAACTATGTCTGTTAGGGAAAATTGAAACGGCTTATCCAGCAAGTAGACGAGTGTATAAGAGCACGAACTCAAATTGGAAACCAAATAAACTCATTGTTCATTTAAATAGATATCGCATTCGTACAGTTATGCTGGCACCAACGACCGCAGTCTCTCTTTGTCATCCGTTAAGAAAACATGCCCTGTCTGTCTGGAGTCATGCTGAAGATCAAAGACATCTCCATGACCTAATAGTTTCTGGGGTTCAGTCGATCTCAGTACCATTTAAGTGTCAATTCAGATCACTTTGGAATAATTATGACCAGTTGCGTATTGTTCACCGTCCTGTTTTCATTGCCCACCGGGGAGCGTGTCAGCTCAAGCAAGAAAATACGTTAGCTGCGTTTGAGTGGGCGAGTCGATACGGAGCAGATGTACTAGAAACGGATGTTCGAGAAACAAAGGATGGTAAGCTTGTCTTATTCCATGATGCAACCTTAAAGCGACTAACTGGTGATAGACGGAGTGTTGCGGAGGTTACACTTGAACAGATGAAATCACTCATGCCTGTTGTAGAACTGGAAACCTTTTTAGCTACATATCAACATTCCTCACATACATTATTGCTTGAACTTAAAGAAGAACAAATCGTTTCTAATGTGGTAGAGTTCATTCAGAAATATGAGCTTTGGCATCAGGTCCATATCCAGAGCTTTCTTCCAAAGGTCTTAGAGGAAGTTCAAGCCATGCAGCCTCAATTAGGGATTAGTTTACTATATTCTCATAACAAAGCTTCAAAAGTCCATCTTTCTAAATCTTTCGTTAAGAGGACTTTATTAAACACTCAAGCATCGTTTAATCCTAAAATTCGTCGGGCAAGGCGATTCCGAAAGCAGCGTAAGGATGGAATACAATCTTTCTATTGGACCATTCGTACAAAAAAAGAACTTGAGATTCAATGGTCCCAAGGAAAGCTAGGATTAATTATGGATTGCATTCAATACACCAAGTCGTATCCCATTCAACTAACAGTGGCTTCGCTCCCATCTCGTAATAAAGTAGGCACCCTATCGTTTCCTTCACAGCAGCAGGCTATCTTTGGTGATGGATCAACTGAGTGGGTACTAGTAAAGTGGTATATCCAAACACAATCGGGGCTACGTCAGGTGACTGATGAAGTCAAAACAGATACCACTATCCATGTATTTTGTGTGTATCGTATAGTACTTAGTGGCGTTTCTAAGTCAATCTGCTCAGCATTGATTCGTATTTAAAGAGGAGGGTTACCCATGAATAAGAACTCAACACAACCGCTTGAAAGAGATCATTTAATTTCGCGTATTATTGAACTCGGCGTATATAAATTAAAGAATCGGCATTTATTTGAGTTAAGTATGAGTGAAATCAATCACCTTTATCAGACACTGACAAAAAATCAACCCCCTGAAACAGAAGCGAATTTAGACAAGAGTGTATAATAAATGGCGAATGTCCTCTATAAATAGGAGAACATTCGCCATTCGTTTGGTTCGACGCTCAGTTATAAGATAGACCTGATCGTGATTCCTTGTTCTGTTAGATGTTTTCTTAGCTCTGTAACAAATAGCAGTGCATGCTCTCCGTCTCCATGTACACAAACGGTATCAGCTTCAAGCGGCACCGTACTGCCATCAACCGCCGTTACGGTTGAAGTCGTCACCATTTGTAGTACCTGTTTAATGGCTTGTTCATGGTTTGTGATTAGCGCGTTCTCCGATGTTCTTGGCGTTAGTGTGCCATCTGGTTGGTACGTTCGATCAGCAAAGACTTCGTTGGCCACTTTTAGTCCATGTTTCAATCCAGCTTTAATTAATTCACTACCAGACAATCCAAAAAGTATAAGGTCTGGATTGGTATCTTTCACCGCTCTGGCAATTGCATCAGCCATATTAGGATCAACCGCAGCCATATTAAACAACGCTCCATGTGGCTTTACATGCTGCATCGTTTGGTTGTTCAGCTTACAAAACCCTTCAAGTGCACTAATTTGGTAGACAACAAAATGATAGATGTCTTCTGCTGTTGTGTGAATGGGACGTCTTCCGAAACCAAATAAATCATTGAAACCAGGATGGGCTCCAATCCTTGCTCCATGAACTTTTGCCATTTGTACAGTTTTAGCCATCGTATTATGGTCACCTGCGTGGTATCCGCACGCCACATTTATGGAAGTAACAAAGGGGATAATCGCGTCGTCCTCTCCCACCTTAAATGAACCGTAGCTTTCTCCTAAATCACAATTCAGATCGATTTGCTTCATATGAAGTCCTCCTTTAATATCTATTAGACACCTTTTAATTGAATCGCTACCTTTATCTCTGCTAGTTCTTTTTCTGACTGTAAATAGATTTGTTCTGCTTCTTGTAAGGAGACTTCTGTAAATTGAATCCATTCTCCTGGCCTCATCTGAGCTAACTTCGGGATATCAACTAACATCACTTGAGCAATTCTCGGGTACCCGCCCGTTGACTGTCGATCAGCAAGTAAAATAATCGGTTTCCCACTAGGTGGAAGTTGAACGGTTCCAAGCGCTACCGCTTCTGATAATAATTCAAATGAATTAGCTAACTCAATTCTTTCCTCGGTCTCGAGCCGGTACCCCATCCGATCGGATTGAGTAGATAGTTGAAAAGGCTTTTCAAGAAAAAGCTTCTGACTTTCAGTTGTAAATTGATCAAAATGACTTCCCTTAATCACTCGAATCAACTGAGGTTCATCAGTTGCAGATTCTATCGTATGTGCTACTCGCCACTGAAGTGGTTTCGCATCTTTGGATAAACGCTCCATTAAATTGCTAGCACGATTTGACATGGGCAGAAGATCCAGAACATCTCCTTTTTCTAATGCTCTCCCTTCAAACCCTCCAATTTTAGCTCGTATGTACGTACTTTTACTTCCTAGTTGAACAGGTACATCAAATCCACCAGCTACGGAAAGATAGGCGCGACATCCCTTACGTACTGGTTCAAAATGAAGATACGACCCTTTAGGAACAAATAACGGTGTGTGCAACGATCGCCTTTTTCCATTTAGTACTGGAATCATTCCTCCACCAGCAATAGCCATTACTAAGTCCTCATCGAAAGATAAAGAGGGACCTGTAAGCGTCATTTCTAAGCAGGCTTCCCCTTCTTTATTACCGACAAGTAGGTTGGCGACACGAAGAGATTTTGAATCCATGGCTCCAGTGACTGAAACGCCTTGATTCATATACCCATGGCGTCCTAAATCCTGAATAGTGGTCTGCATACCTGGCTTCATTACATGGATGCTCATTTAGTCACGCTCCTTTAACTCATTAAATTCCTCCAAAGAAATTGGAGAGAATCGGATTAAATGACCTGGCTTTAGTAGGCTTGGTTCGTTTCGATTAAGATCAAAGAGTTTAAAAGGGGTTTGTCCAATCAGCTGCCATCCACCAGGTGTTTGCATCGGATAGATACCTGTCTGTTTTCCAGCTATTCCTACAGAGCCTGCAGGGATTGTCAGTCTCGGTTGCTTTTTTCGCGGAGTTGCAATGGTTTCATCCATTCCTCCCATAAAAGGGAATCCTGGAGAGAATCCAAGCATGTAGACTTGATAAATCCCTTCCGAATGAATCTGAATCACTTTATCTATCGTTAATCCGTTATACTCTGCTACCTCATTCAGATCAGGCCCTAGAGAAAGATCGTAGCAAACCGGGATTTCAATCGTTTCCTGTGAGACAGATACCAAGTGATCTAAACTTGCTGTAGTGTATTCATTTAAATGCTGACGAACTAAATCACTAGGACTTAATAGTGTTGTTGGTGCATGTGCCAATACGTCTGTAGGTTTATAGAAAATGGCGATCCCTGTATAACTTGGGATGCATTCAATAAAGCCTGGAAATGGATTTTTCGTTAAAAGATCGATGAAGGTCAAAATCCTCAGATGAATATCTGGATCAATTGTATTCGCGAATTGAACAACCATTGATGTTTCACTTAGTGAATAAATATGTGGATAAGATACATTCGTATCCATACAGGGTCCTCCATTTCTTTATCAAACCTTACACAAAGGTTGAACTTAATGAACATTCTTCTCAATCAATATGTACAAATGTCTTGATGCTCTATACCGCTTATTTTCCCTATTATGTAGATAATCAAAACAGAAACATATGTCTTAATCCACATTTATTTCAAATGACATAGGACAGATCTGGCTCAGATTCATTTAAGCATAGCACTATTTAAAGCGAAAAGTGTAGATAAAATGGGTAGACAAACGAAAAATAGCGAACCTTCATATTATCTGAAAGTTCGCTATGACATATCATTCAACTCTTAGAGTTTCAAGTAGCCTAAAGCGACAACCACTGCTGTTAGAACGATAAAAACAATCCAAACCGACCCTGTTTGTTCAATACGCTTCGTTTTGCCCATGATGACTTCCATGATTCCAATCAGCATAACCGCCAATACACCTTTGAGTAGAAAGCTCCAGTTTGCAGAAGCAAAATCACCAAAATTGTTATAACCATTAAAGCGAAGAACTAATAGACCAATCCCTGAGGCTAGCATAATCACATAGAGTAATCGAACAACCATGTAGACAATTTTAGATCCCTTCGGCTTTCCCCAACGGAAGAGGAAGTAAGCGACTAGAAACAAAAGAATCATAATAGCCCAAGACCCAGCATGAGATTGATAGAACATACTATAAGACATCATAACAACTCCTCTTTAATTTTTTATATGTAAGATCGGGTCAGTCACTTTAACCCAAGAAACAAAAAAACCTGTCCTACTTATTAGGAGCAGGCTCCTGATTCACAGTTATGATGGATGAATCTTCCTGATGATGGAGTTGCTTTTCAACACGACGATACGAAAACAACATAGCAATTCTCCAAGGAAGGATCATGCCATAAGCCAAAAGAAAAAACATCCCTGACAATTCTTCGGGGTTAATACTTTGTCCTAGAAACGCGCGAAATGCAATTCGTATTACCAGTAACCCCATTAATATAAACATAAATGCTTTAGAACGTTGTAAATAAATATGACCATCTCTTATCTCAAATTTAGAGGTTACTATAAGAAAGATCGAGAATAACATCCCAACTGCAAGCGCTTCCGCCACTTGCAAAGAATCAGGCCTAGTTGGTTCATATAAAAACATGAGAAAACCAGTAGACATAAAAATTGGTGGTAAAATAATTTTCTTTAATGAAGCAGGTTTTTTCGCAGCCTTCATTCGCACAAGCAACGCAATTCCACCCATGGCGAAAGCTAGTATGATTGGGATGAGGAGTAAGTTATCCAACTTGATGTCCCCTTTTCAGTAAGATTCATCTATATGAGGTTGATGAAACATGAAAGCCTGTCCCGCTGCTATGAGCGGAACAGGAAGATTATCAACCATTTACATACATTAGGATAAGCGAATACCCAATGATTAATGCAAACAGTATCGTAATATGATTAAGAGAATAAATAAACATAGCAGTTGCCCACTTATAATCACTCATCTTTTTGTATCCAGCTAAGCCAAGAATCATCCAACCTAATGTTAGTACAAACGCTGTAATGGCAATTGTTTTACTGAATGGAAAGAAGAGTGCAGATGAAGCAAGTAATACGACTAAGTAAACAAGCGTTTGAATCTTAGTACGCTTAATACCTTTAACAACAGGAAGCATTGGCACATCAGCAGCTCGGTAATCTTCAAGCTTACGGATCGCAATCGCATAGAAATGCGGCATTTGCCAAATTAACATTAAAACGAATAATCCAATCGCTGCCGGATGATAAATATCAGATGATACCGCAGCCCACCCAATTAATGGAGGAACAGCTCCAGATAAGCTTCCTACCTCTGTATTATAGATCGTGCTCCGTTTTGTCCAAATCGTATAAGGTACAGTATAAAGGAATAATCCTAAAAACCCAAGTAGTGCTGCAAGCGGGCTAGCAAGTGCTAGTAAAACCGTCCCTGCAATGGCAAAAGAAGAACCTAAAATAAGTCCAGCTTTCGTTGAAATGGCACCTGTAACAGTCGGTCGTTTCTTGGTTCGCTCCATCTTTGCATCGATATCGCGATCGTATAAATTGTTAAAAGTACCTGCCGCACCAATAACGAGCGAGCTACCTAGTAACGCTAGAATAATAGATCCCATATGGGTCAAAAGCGTTTCTCCATGTATAAATAAAGCAAAACAAAGTCCCGCAACCATAGCGAGTACATTTGACTTTATAATTCCAGTTTTAATGGTTTCAAAAAGAATATCCGCGTAATAGGATACATTTGAAACTGAAGTTGTCTGTTCAACTGTCTTTTCTAACTTCACACTTTTCATTTGGGACTCCTCTCTCAGTATAAAAGATCTGCATGTTAGCCAGATCAAGCCACTGATTTTTTCAAAAAAGAGTCTTACAGCTTACCTTTATGACACTTTTTTAATCGCCTGGCTCATTTATTAAGTCTAACATAAACCCTTGCAAATAACAGATTCCAATTCTACAATCCAAAAACCTGTCATAGCTTTGTGACTACTTTTTGACAAGATTCTGCCTGCAGTTGTGAAACTATTCACTTGCCAAATGTATTATACTCTCATTTGTCATGAATGCAAGAGTTTATGCCCGCGTTTTAAGTGACGTTAAGAACGAACCTCTGGATTAATCGGTGTCAGCGGATCCTTGCCAGTCAGCGTCGCTACTAAGTTATCGGCAGCTAGCTTAGCCATTTTATCTCTTGTTTCCGAAGTAGCTGAACCAATATGAGGAAGTGACACCACATTTTTCAGCTTAAGAAGCGGATGATCTGCAGAAACTGGTTCTTCCCTAAAGACATCTAGACCTGCTGCATAGATCACTCCGTTTTTTAATGCATGGATTAGAGCATCTTCATCAACGGTTTGACCTCTTGAGCCATTAATAAATACAGCATCTTTCTTCATTAAGGAAAATTGCTTACTCCCCATGAGATCACGTGTTTCTTTCGTTAAAGGAGTTAGCAAGCACACGATGTCTGATTCCGTTAATAGTTCGTCAAGCGAACAGTACGTCGCATTATATGTATCCTCAGCCCATTGGTTTCTCGATCGATTGTGGTAGAGAATCTCCATATCAAAGCCTGCTGCCGCTCGTTTGGCTAAGGTTTGTCCTACTCTTCCCATTCCAATAATTCCAAGCTTCTTATGATGAACATCTAATCCGAAGAGTTCGGGTGTTACCGATGCTTTCCACTCTCCATTTTTTACGAGATGATCGAGTTCAACAATTCTTCTTCTTGTAGCAAGGATTAATGACATCATCGTATCCGCTACTGTATCATCAAGCACTTCTGGTGTATTGGTAGCTAAGACACCAAATGCATTTAAGTCACTTAATACAAGGTTGTCATATCCTACGGTTGTGTTACATACAACCGATAGTTTTGGTGCGCTCTCAAGCAATTTACGATCTACTTTCAGTCCAGAACCAAGAACTCCATTCGCCTCTGTAAGCTCTTTCATAAAATCCGAGTAGTTCTCATCCGTTAGCTTTTCATAATAGGTTACCTCAAATGTCTCTTTAAGACAGGCAAGAACATCTTCGGGAACACGACTGTATACAATGACCTTTGACATGATTTCAATTCCTCCCATTATTCTTTACTTTTAGTATAACAGAGCTAACCATCACACATGAGACATTTAGACATTTTTTTGGAGGAAGATCATTAATCATTCCTGCCTTCCTCCACCGTTCTAGCTTAGTGCTTTATCTAGATCCTCAATTAGGTCTATAGAATCTTCAAGTCCAATTGACAACCGGACTAATCCATCGGTAATACCTAATTGCTTTCGACGTTCTTCTGGTATTGAAGCATGCGTCATCCGTGCAGGAATGGAGACAAGGCTTTCGATCGCTCCAAGACTTTCAGCTAACGTGAAATAAGTTAATGAAGCGGCAAGGTTAGCAGCTTTTTCTGCGTTTCCACTCTCAAATGTGATGATTCCGCTATAGCCTTTCGCTTGTGATGTATGGATATCGTGTCCTGGATGAGTTGATAGCCCAGGATAAAATACCTTCGTAACAGATGGATGTTGATCTAAGAATGCTGCAATCTGTAGCGATGATTTTTCAATTTCCTCCATACGAATACCTAAAGTTCTCATGCCCCGGATAAGAAGCCAACTATCTTGTGCCCCTAATACTGCACCAATTGAATTCTGTAAAAAGGCTATTTTTTCACTCAGCTCAGGGGAAGAAGTCACCGCTAAACCTGCCAACACATCACTATGTCCACCCAGATATTTCGTTGCACTATGAATCACGATATCGGCACCAAGTGTTAATGGATTTTGCCAATAAGGTGTGGAAAATGTATTATCAACGATCGTACGTAAGGAGTACACCTTCGATAACTTACCGATTTCCCGGATATCTGTAATAGAAAGAAGCGGATTGGTTGGTGTTTCTAAAAAAATGGCTTTTGTCTCTGGCTTAATGGCTTTCTCAACTTCCGCTATATTTGTCGTATCAACAAAATCAGCTTTAATTCCTTCTTTTAATAACACTTGAACAATCAGACGATAGGTACCCCCATACACATCGTTTGAAACAAGCAAATGATCTCCTGGGGAAAATAACTTTAATATTGTCGTAATTGCCGCCATACCAGAGGAAAAGGCAAAGCCTGCTACCCCATCTTCAAGTTCTGCAATAAATGTTTCCAAAGCTTGCCTTGTCGGATTTGCTGTTCGTGCATATTCATATTCAAATTGTCCTACACTTTGTTGTTTGAATGTACTGGAGAGATGAATGGGAAAACTGACTCCACCAGTCTGTTTATCTTGAGGTGTACCACCATGAATAAGTTTTGTTTTCTTCTTCATTTCTTTCCCTCCTCATATATTCCTGTGCTGAGATACCGCTCGCCACCGTCAGGGAAAATCGTCACGATCGTTGCTCCCTTTTTTGCCGTTTGCGCCTCTTTTAACGCGGCGCAACAAGCCGCACCAGATGAACTGCCAACCAATAACCCAGCATGACGTGCTAATTGTCGCGTCATATGAAAGGCATCATGATCTGAAATTGTATGGATGCCGTCAAAGAAATATGGATCTATCACAGATGATACCTGATTCATTCCAATTCCTTCCGTTCGATGCGGACCAGGCGTTCCCCCGTTTAAAATCGATCCCTCAGGTTCTACAACTACCGTACGTATAGCAGAGTTCTTTTCCTTTAAATACCGAGCTGTTCCAGTGAAGGTCCCACCTGTTCCAGCACCGGCAATAAACACATCAATGTCGCCTCCGAGCTGTGACCATAGTTCAGGTGCCAGCGTTTCATAATAAGTTAGTGGGTTTTGTACATTCTTAAACTGGCAAGGAGAATAACTATCAGGCATTTCGTCCGTCAGTTTCTTTGCATAAGCAACCGCTCCTTCAATTCCTTCTTCGTATGGTGTGATGTGCACCGTTGCACCAAGTGCCTGCATTAATTGTTGTTTTTCCCTGCTAAATCCTTCAGGAACAACACAGTGCACCTTCACATTCGTTCCAACTGCTGCGAGCGCTAGTGCAATCCCCGTGTTCCCTGCGGTTGGCTCTATGATCGTTCCTTTTTGTGTGATGTATTTGTTATTAATCGCATGCTTTAACAAAGACACTCCCAGTCGATCCTTAATACTACCTCCCGGATTCATGTATTCAAGCTTGGCAATTACACGAACATTTGGAGGAATGAGCTTGTGAGTTAATTCAAAAAGTGGTGTTTCACCTATGAGAGTATGGACACTTTTGTGCATAAGCCTCGACGCCTCCTCACTCATTTATATACATATCCGATTGGTTTAGTTACCTTTTTCTAATAAACAACATAAGGTACTAAAAAAGTCATGTGAGAGGATGCATAAGCGTTGGAAAATGATTTTACGGAGTTATTTAATGAATGGGCTCATACGTATGACGATACGGTTGGTGGAAGGGATGCAGAATATCGAGACGTTTTTCATTTGTACGAAGACATATTAGATGAGGTTGTCCTCCATTCAAAGGGGCTAGTCCTTGAATTTGGAGTTGGTACGGGTAATTTAAGCGAACGATTTCTAAATAAAGGAATCCCCCTAGTTGGAATAGAGCCTTCAGAAAAGATGAGAGAAAAAGCATTGCATAAGAATCCAACCTTACTCCTTTACGAGGGTAACTTTCTCCAATTTCCTTCTTTTGAACAACAGATCGATACCATTGTTAGCACCTATGCTTTTCATCATCTTACAGATCAAGAGAAACAAAAAGCGTTCCAGCTTTATCATAAGACGTTATCAAGTGAAGGACAAATTGTTTTCGCTGATACCATGTTTGAAACAGAGGAAAGCAAACAGCACATGATTCAGCATGCAAAAGCACGTGGATTTCATCGTTTAGCTTGTGATCTGCAGAGCGAATTCTATACGACCCTGCCTGCTCTCTCACAAATGGCCCAATCTACCGGATTTTCTATTACGTATAAACCGTTGAATGCATTTGTCTGGTTAATGATCGCAAAAAAGAACGACTCCACCAAATAAATCATGGTAGAGTCGTTCTTTTTCTTATTCTACAAATCCGATATATTCGGTGACGATGGCCAAAAACATTTTGCCAATCATATGTAACGACTCTTCGTCAAAATCAAAACGTGGATGATGGTGTGGGAATTGAGTAGACACATCATCCGTCCTTCCTCCAACATGGAAGAACACACCTGGTTTTTGCTCTAAATAGTAAGCAAAATCTTCTCCACCTAATGACGGAGCAACCACAACCGGTACATCTTCACCTAAATGTGAACTTGCAATTGAACGAACCATCGCTGTTTCTTCAGCATGATTCACGACAGCAGGGTAGCCCTTTTGATAATTAATGGTATATTCTGCATGAGAAGCTTGGCAAACTCCATTCACGATGTGATTCATTTCTTCTTCAATGAATGCTCTAGTATCAGGGTTATAGGTTCTTACAGTTCCTTTAATTTCAGCTGAATCAGCAATGACATTAAAGGCTGTACCCGCTTGAAACACACCTACTGTCACAACAGCTGGGTCAATTGGATTAACACGTCTACTTACAATCTGTTGTAGGTGCGTCACTAATTGACTTCCTACAGTCACCGAGTCAACCGTCGTGTGTGGTTTAGCACCGTGCCCTCCTTTTCCTTGAATACGTATGGAAAAGGAATCTGCCGCAGCCATGATGGCGCCCTCTCGAATAGCAACCTTTCCTAAAGGAATATCAGAAGATACATGTGCACCAAATACTTTATCTACTCCTTCAAGGGCTCCTGCCTCGATCATTGACTTCGCCCCACCCGGTAATAATTCTTCAGCATGTTGGAATAGGAGTACCACTGTTCCCTTTAATTGATCTTGAACAGTTGATAGTACTTTCGCAACACCTAAAAGAGCAGCTGTATGACCATCATGCCCGCATGCGTGCATGACATTTTCTACCGTTGATTTATAAGGAACATCATTTAACTCATTAATGGGCAATGCATCAAAGTCTGCTCTAAGTGCAATGGTCGGGCCATCTTGATCGCCTCGAACATATGCTAATACTCCATTTCCTCCGACATTTGTTTTCACTTCTAGCCCAAATCCCTTTAGGGTTTCAGCGACATAAGCTGATGTTTTAGATTCTTGGAAGGACAACTCTGGGTATTGATGCAAGTACCTTCTCCAATCTATCACCTGTTGTTTTTCTGCTTTTAGCTTTTCAATTAATTCAATGCTCATACGCTGATCTCTCCTTCTCTCTCTAACTCCTCCATGTATTCTTAACAGATTACAGAATACACAGAAAAATGTCCACCTTTTTAATCCTTACTTTACTTATTGGAATAGATTGTTTATAGTGGTCATATGATAATGAACCAGAACAAATTCACAATAAAAGGAGGCGCATAAGTGGGAAGATTGGAAGAAGCGGTTGATATTCGTAAACAACACTTAATTAGCAAACTTCTTAAGCATCATATTTATAAAAAAGACGGTCAACAGCTTTATGAACTTACACTGTCAGAGGTAGAACAGGTATATGCAACATTGAACAAGAGACCTTCTTAGTGGTTGAAGAAACGTTAAAATCTTCAGATACAAATCTTCAAAGGGTTCCTCCCCATTGGGCATTTCACTTTAATAGATGAAAAGACAAAGACTGATGACCCTACCTGAGGATCATCAGTCACTTTTTTTACGTTCATTTATTCTTAGTTACGCTTTAACTGCTTTTAATACAAATGTTTTTGGAATACCTTTATCAAAGACGTCACTTGATAGATTTGGTTCTTCTATTAATTCGCTTATTTTTAAGCCTGACTTGGCAGCGGCCGTGACTATTTCTCCGAGCGTCCATTTTCTAAGTAAGACCATAGATGTCGTCTCTGTATCAAACTTTGAGAAAGAAACGTTCTGTTCATATAGAGAGGAGTCAAAATAATCCCCTGTTACTTTGTGCTTACGGATCTTGGCCGTTGTTCCCTTTGACGTAATAAGCTTAGTAGAAACAGGGTGAAAATCTCGAATAACACATTGTCCCTTCTCACCAAGTAAGGTATAAATCATTTCGAAAAATGGCTTTAAATCCTTAAAATAATGCAGAATACCCATCTCCGCAAAAACAAGGTCATACGGTGGCTGAACCTCTACTTGTAAGTCCAGCACATCACCTAATACATAGGATATTGTTACACCCGATGCTTCCGCTAGTTCCATCGCATAACGCTTATTTCCTGGGGAAAAATCAGCAACCGTTACATCGGCTCCAAGAAGCGCTAATGGTACAGCCTTTGTGCCATTTGAACCCATTAGGTTCATGATGCGTTTGTCTGTCACCTCACCAAAGTGAGGTAATAGTGTTGTAAGAGGCTTCTCTGGATCCGCTTTTATTTTTTGTGCAGCTTCAGATGGAACGCCAAATCGCTTGACCCATGCTTGATAGGATTCATCGTTCCAAGCCCGCTGATTCTGATTGTTTGTTGTCATACTACTTCTTCAGACCACACTTTCCATCTACTAAACGTTCTTTAGCCAATTAGATGTTTTACCATATGATAATATGGGTGACCATATAAATCAATCTGTTCTAGCTCCGTAAATTCAAAGCGTTCATACAGGCGTTTCGCTCGATTATTTGAGTGTTCTACGTTTAATGAAAGCTTCTGATAACCTTGATCGTAGGCTTCTTCCTCGACAGCTTCTAAAAGCATCGTGCCAATCTTTTGATTGCGGAAGTCTTCCGCTACAGCAATTGAATCAAGATAATATTCATCCGGCTTTGCCTCTATTTGAATAGCTGGTGCCTCAATCTTATAAAACGCAGCGATTTCACTGCTTAACTGGTTATCATAGTACACTGCATCTTCATAATGATACACAATCGCGATTGCAGCAATTCTACCTTCTAACTCACTAAGTAAAAAATTGTGGTAACTGAATCGATTTCCTTCTTTTCTAAACAACGTAGCCAGAAAGCTTAGGAACGTCTCTTTTGGTGTTTGTTGAATAAACTCTAGGTCCATCGTTTCTAAAATTGAGTACGTTAACTCGTTAATTTGTCGTATATCGTCTTCATTCTCATTCTCGGTTGCAAACCGTATCATGATAAGCCTCCATGAAATAGTATGTTTATTTTTCCCTCTATAAAGTAGAGGTATTCTTGTTATTATATGAAATATCGTAGGGGTTGACCACTATTTGCCCTTATTAGTATACCTATATTCTATAAAAATAAGACCAAGCCATGTGATCAAGGCTTGGTCTATACATTAAGGATTTGAGTTGATTATTTCAGATGGTTCAGATTCCTGTCCATAGAGATCAACAGTGGTCAGGTAATAGGATTGGTTTTGTTTGTCTTGAGGAATTGTAAAGCTTTTTCGCTCATGCGCAGATACACTTTCCACATGTTCATACTCATCAGGATTCACTTCTTGATAGATACGATAGCCAGCCACGTTCTCATCCCTAACCGCATGCCACGTTAGAAAAGCTCCTTGGATGTTTACATTCTCAGGTGAACTTGGCTCATCAACTTCAAGGATCGAATCTTCTTCCACTAATTCCGTATAAACCACTAACCGCTCATCATGTGTGCCTGCATCTCGATTAAAGAGACCTGAACACGTAATAAGATTAAGACTTCTAGAATCAGTTGCTCCAAAAATTTGGTTAATGGGAGCCTCTTTTCGATTATAGCTCTCTTTATCTGTCACTTTAAACGTGAGCTCCTCACCCGTATCACTTACAATGATAACCTCATCGTCCGGAACAAGATCCTCTAAGTCAAAGAATATAGCAGGTCCTACCCTACTATCCACATGTCCAGCCATGACTGAGTTTCCAATCGCACCTGGATTGGTTCCGGGTTCAAACCAACCGACCCCATCTACATCATCAGGTACACCCATTTGGCCATTTTCAAGAATACCCACATCCTCAACCTTGGCCTCTATATCGAGCGCAGGGATTTTTATCTCTACTGGTGTAACTCCTTCGTCTTTTGCAAGCTGACTCTCTTTTATCTGAGACTGAATGGCTTCTACTTCTTTCAACATGGCTGAGTCTACAAACGTAAATTCCGAGTCGCTGCCTGGAATCACTAATACTTGCTCATCATCAGGCTTTTCTTGGGTTTCCACTTTCAGATCAGAATCGATTGATGCTATTTGATGTTGATCCATCGGAGAAGCAGAAGCTGTATGAAAAGCTACAACTACGGATAGTAAACATCCCATTGTTAAAAAAGTAGAAAGCCATTTCATCTCCATTCACTCCATTTATTCAAGTCTTTTAGTACATTACGCGTTATTTTGGTTTTCTTTACGACGCAATAGATACAGCCCACCAAGTGCTAAAGCAACAATTCCACTTAACCAAGCCATCATAGAGGATTGATCACTTGCACCACCAAATCCTGTTTGAGGCATTTCTTCAGGCATTACTTCACTACCAAATTGATCTGGCATTTGAGCCTTAATCGCTCCACCTAACGTTTCACCGATTCCAAACATAAACGCGTATCCTTCACGGTATGTTTTAACACTTGCTTCATAGTCTTCTTCTACAAACTGATCGAATGTTTTAATGACTTGTTCTTCGTGAGTCCATACAGCATCTTGTGCTGCTTCTTCAGGAAGATTTCCTTCTGTTGCAGTTGCTAGGAATGATCCAAAATCTTTTGAGAATGTTTTAAGGTGTTCAATTGCTTGATCTCTTGCTTCCTGATCGCCTTCAAGAGTAGCAATCGCTAAGTCGCTTTGTGCATTAATATGATCTTGCTGCCACACTGTCTCAAATTGATCAGCGCCTTCAGCACCGTAAATACCTTCAATGGCTGCTTTAAAATCAGCTGTATGTTCATCTTCAGCCCATGTAACAAAATCAAAGTCTTCTGCTTGTGTATAGCCTTTCTCAAGTTCAAGTGTAGCTAGAGCAAAATGTTCTCCGGCTAATTGATTTAATGAAGAACGTAATTCAGCCTCAGCTGACTCCACTGATCCATCAAACATGTCTGGGAACTGTGCTGTAATGGCTCCAGATAAAACCTTACTAATATCAAACATCCGGTCATACCCTACACGGTAGCTTTCGTACGATTCCATATAATCGCCTGCTGCATAATGATCGAATGTAGCTTGTACATCATCTTCGTGTGCAACGAGTGCTTCTTCTGCTGCTTCTTTAGGCAAATTTCCTTCTGTCGCTTCATCTAAGAAACTTGAGAATTCATCAGCAAAGCCTGCAATATTTTGCTCTGCCTCTTCTTTAGCAGAGTCATCTCCATCTTTCACGGCCTTTACATAATCATCTGTATATCCATTATGAGATTCAAAGATTCGAACAAATTCTGCTGCTCCCTCTTCGCCATATAGAGGTTCAAGGGCCGTACCCATGTCCTTTACGTTTTCATCAAGTGCCCATTCAACCTCTTCCCAATCAGATGCTTCATCATAGGTCTTTTGCATAGATGATGCTGCTAGAATAAAATGCTCAGAAAGTAAATGATCTAAATCTGCTCTGAGATCAGATGCCCCACTAAATTGGCTTTCCCCTCCATCAGCGGCTTGAGCCATCGTCGGAACCATTAGTGCTGCACTTAAGGCAACAGCTGTAAACTTTTTATACATGTTTGTTCTCCCCTTTCAATTTTGTAAATCTACTAGGGTAACGAGAACCATGTCATCTTGGATCACAATTTTTAAAAAAAGTTTTAAAAAAAATTCAAATGACGCTTACTAGCCAACTTCAAGCACATAAAAAAAAGAGACGAACACCCTAAGTAACAAGGTTATTCGCCTCTTCATAACGATTACTCTTATGTTCAAGCCTGATGGTGCGAACATGAAATGACACACACTACGATTTATTAACTTCCTCATTTGCAAGACTTAGAACACGATCAATTCGTTCTTTAATATCAGTGGAGATAATAAATTGATTTTTTTCAGCACGTTCAATATGTGAGTCTAACACATACGCTCCACTTAGAATGTTAGTTGCACCAAGTGAAGACAGTACTGGCTTAAGAGCATAATCTATCGCTAGTAAATGTCCAAATGAACCACCAAGTACAAGTGGTAAAAGAGTTTTACCTTCAAGACCTTTTTGTGGAAGCAAATCAAGGAACGTTTTTAGAATGCCTGAATACGCAGCTTTATATACTGGTGTAATCACGACAACCAGAGACGCTTCTTCTACCTTTTGATTAGCCTCTTTAATTGCTGCGCTTGCAAAGTTTGCAGTAATAAGATCCTCAGCAGGTAATTCGTGCACATAGATGGAGCTTGTTTCATGTCCTTGCTCTTTAAAAAATGCTTCTGATTTCTCTTGAAGTGCTTTTAATCTTGATTGACGACTGTTTCCACCATATATAATCGCTACTTTACCCACTTAAATCATTCCTCTCTGTCCTTACGTATATAAACAATGAATTCATCTTTAGCATACCTTTCCGGTTCAAACACTTCAATCATTTCACCCTAGAATGGGGGATGCTTCCTTTAGTTGATCTAATAACCCTTTGTTTTTAGCAGCAATGTGGCTCCAATCTTTATGTAGATCATAATAGTAACAACGTACAACCGAATCGCCATTACGGAACTCATTTGTTGCATCACGTTCAAAGCCTAACCATTCATATAGCGCCCAAGCTTTCTCCATTATATCACCAGTATGAAGATATAATCGTTTTGCCCCTTTGGCAGCCGCTCTTTCCAAGCTTTCTCTAAGTAAAACTTGAGCAACCCCTAATCCACGAGCTTCTGGATGAACGGCAAGTAAGCGAATAACGGGATGCTCAATACTCAGTTCATCTCGATTGTAGGCCTTGTCACCAGATTCAAACATCTGAATGCTTCCGACAATTGTTGAGCCGTGTTTTGCCACGAGAACCTGCTCTACATTTGGATTATCTAACGATGTTTTAATTTGATTTATATAATTATCCCAAGCCTCAGGGCTTCTAAAAACTTCTTCATATTGACTATAGCTATCCACTAAAAGCTGATTCACTGTTTCTTTTTCCTGAACGAGCAGTGTACTGACTTTAACGGTTTGTTCCATTATAATAACCTCCTTCTTTTCAGCCCTTACAGTATAATCGATAACTCACCAAGTCGCTAGATTAACAGCTCCATTTTCATTAGTAAAACACAAAAACAAGCATTCTCTAATAAGAAGGAATGCTTGTTTTAAATTTATAAATCAGGTAACCAGTGCAACGTTTCATGATAGTAACGTAAAAGAGTCCATCGATTACGAAGATGATAGGCTTTCAGTAAACTTAGCTGAATTAATTCTTCATCAATTGGCGCCTGTTCCTGGTGCCACCCTGCTAACCTCAAGAGTTTGCTGATATCCGCTGGCTCCGGCAACCGATTAATCAACTCCACAAGCTTATTCCGTTCTTGTGTCGGCTCTTCAAGCAAGCTTGTTCTAACAATCTCTTTATAAAATTGCGTAATAATGAGAGACGCACGTGCCACCTTTGCCCCATGAAGCAATTGCTTTTTATTTTCTTCTAAGTAGGTCATCTCCCAATAGTGCGACAGATGATGTTCTGCTCCTGAAGCAGGGTGAGAAGCGCCGAAGATCGACATGGCCGTACCAGAGATAAGCAGTGCATTCATTAATGCTTCGATTCCTTTAAGCTCTCGGTTTCCTATTGCTTCAGCATGCTCAACACAAGCATCGAGCGCGACCTTTGTAAGCTGATAGACTTCCTGATTAAATGGTTCATCAGCTATGATTGTTCCTGCTTGCCAGTCAGTAAGTGAGGTATACTTTCCAACCATGTCTCCAAAACCAGCAGCAATCAACTCAATTGGGGCCTGCGCCAGAATAGAAAGATCCGCAAATAATGCTACAGGTGCTATCGTTTGATACGTGGTTTTGACTCCTTTCACAATGATTGGTGCCCCTTTTGAGTTAAACCCATCTACTGAAGGTGCCGTAGGACAAGAAATAAATGGCTTCTCAATCTTTGCACTCACAAATCGGACCACATCATGGATCGTACCTGACCCGACCGCAACTAAGCAATCAACGTGAGGGGTTACTTGAATAAGTACATCAACAATCGTTTGTTCATCTGCAATGACATCGCCTTGATCGTTTGGAAGCAGGCAATGCACAATTGGCTTTAGGCCTTTGTCCTTTAACTTCTGCTCTAGTTCTTTGCCGGCAGCCCTCAGGGTTTGCTCGTCAACTACTAACAGAATAGTCATAATGGGTTGATCTCCCACATAGTCAACAAGAGCGTTCAGCGCACCATCAGAAACAATCACAGGATGCGTTTCCTGCTCATATTCTTGTTCCTTCATGATCTCATCTACTCGTTCTACTAGTTTCATAGCTCTCTCCTTAGGTCAGCTAGACTTTGAAACGTATAATGTGGCTTTGATCGTTTTGGAGCCTTATTAAGCATTGTCTCTGTTGTGTTCCCAGTCATCACAAGCACCGTTGTCATCCCTTGCATATTCCCCATTACAATGTCCGTATTTAAACTATCACCAATAACCATACATTGATCCGCAGTAAGTCCGATTTGCACAAGAGCCGCTTCGACCATAAAGCACGAGGGCTTACCAATGACAAGCTCCGTTTTCTGACCTGTCGCTGATTCAATGGCTCCGATAAACCCGGCTACGTCAATGGCGGGTCCATTCTCATCTGGATACGTCTTGTCACTATTTGTGGCGATAATTCTTGCACCAGCTGAAGTGGCTCGGAATGCATCATTTAATTCTTCATACGTTATTTCATCATGCAACGTAATCACAACAAAATCGGCTTCCTCTGGTTGGGTTGCTATTGCGACTTCATGCTCTTTCATTTCGTCTTTTAACCCTTCATTCCCAAGCGTCCACACACTAGCAAGTGGGTAGTGCTTTTTGATGAAACGAGCAGTCACAGTGGAAGAAAATATAATGTCACTCTTCTCGACGTTAATTCCATGCTCTCTCAGCTTCAACAGTCCCGTGTCTCGTGAATGGTTTCCTCGATTACTAAGATAAACGACTTTCCTTCCGCTTTCTTGAATCGCAGAGATGGCTTCAGCACATCCACTAATTAGCTCTTTCCCTTGAAATACTGTTCCATCTAGATCAATTAATACACCTTTGACTCCCTTAAATAATGTCACCATACGTCCTCCTTATGATGTGGAAGCTGGACGGTCTTTTGCTTTATCTGCTTCTTGTGCATTCTTTTTTGCTTCTTCTGCATTCTGTTTCATTTCTTCAAGTGACTTTACCTGTATGCGCGCAGCACCATGACCCGTTTTTATAGAAAGACGAGGCTCCGCTTCATGTCTTCGCTTGGCTTCTTTGATACGTGTTGCATATTGGGGTAACCATCTTTCTCCTGCTATCAACATGTCATCAACCATTTGCCAAATTTCCGGGGGGTTACAGACGGCCCCAACTAAAGGGTCCATCATAAAAGCTTGTCGGAGTAGTTGATCGTCCCCGGTAATTGCTGCTTGAACAGCTAAGCGTTGCACAGAAATGCTTACCTGGCACACAGCGGCACAGCCGAGTGGAAGCTTTCCTACCTGTGTCATGTTTATTCCGTTCCGATCAACATACCCTGGTGCTTCGATCACAGCATCAGCCGGAAGATTCTCAATCGTTCCTTGATTAATTGTGTTAAAGTGTCCGCGGTAGATCCTCCCTGTTTCAAGCGCTTCAAGAATATAAGAGCCATGCTCTTCTCCTCGTTCTGCTTCGGCAAACGCAAGAGCGGGCTCTTGTAACCAGTTAGGGAAATCCTCCATAAACCAATTTCTTCCCTCTGTACATACTCGGAGATATCCACCCGTTTCTCCATTAATCCAGCTCCCTAGATCAATCCAATCTTTGATCTCTCCTTCACGTTTTCGATACCAGGGAACGTATTCACTCAAGTGTCCGTTTGACTCTGTGCTGTAGTAGCCAAAACGTTTCAGCATATCAATTCGGACCTTCTCTGTTTGGCTATATTCTTTATGAGACTCAAAGGCTTCTAGCAGCTTTCCGGTTAAATCTTCCCCTTTATGCTTGATTTGAATGTACCATGTTTGATGATTAATTCCAGCACAAACGATGTCTACTTCCCGTTTTTCTAAACCAAACACATCGGCAATTTGCTTATGGCCCCCTTGTACCCCATGACATAGACCAATGGTTTTCACACCGCCTACTTCGTTACATACCCATGTCAGCATAGCCATTGGATTCGCATAATTTAATAAAAGGCAGTCTTCATGTGCTACTTCCTTTATATCCTTGCAGATGGAAAGCATGACGGGAATACCTCTTTGTCCATACATGATGCCTCCTGCACACAGCGTATCACCCACACACTGATCCACACCATATTGCAACGGAATGGAAATGTCTGTTTCAAAGGCTTCTAATCCACCAACTCGTATAACATTAAACACGTATTTTGAACCCTCTAATGCAACTCTTTGATTAGTTGTTGATTGAATCGTAATACTAAACTTATTTTTATTAATATCACGCTGGCAAAGCTCTGTCACCATATCAAGATTCTCTTGATTAATGTCTGTAAAAGCTAGCTCAATTTCTTTAAACTCAGGAACAGAAAGTAGATCTCGTACAAGTGCTCTTGTAAAACCAATACTACCTGCACCAATAAACGTTACCTTAAACAATGTAAGCACCTCACTTTTTTACTTACATTGTCGCACTAGCATCTAGATAACGCTTTCATTTTTGGAACTTTTATTTTGCTTCTTGTTTGAAATGCTCACTTCTTACCATTCTAGAGTCCGTATATCTCGATTCTCTACGATACTGTTTTGGAGTAGAGCCTGTCTGTTGTCTAAAAATTGTACTGAAGTATTGTTGGGAGTTCATACCAATGTAGTGTGGAATTTCTGTAATCGTGATGTTTGTACGTTTTAACAATTCTTTCGCTTTTGTTATACGATGATTAATTAGGTACCCGTTTACGGATGTGCCCATTGCTTTTTTGAAAATTCGATGTAAGTAGCCTGGATGGAGATGCACGGCATCAGCCACATCCTTTACTCTAATATCCCGGTCGTAGTTCTGGTGCATGTATTCAATTGACTTTTGGATATAGACATGTTGTTCAGATGTATCATTCTGTTGCTTTGCGGCTAACTCAGCCATACGTATGAAAAGTTGCCCAAGCAAGAGCTGCTCTGTGAAGACTGAATCGTTTTCTTTACGATCAAGCTCAAGGATGAGAGCGTTTAGGCACTGGAATACATCGGAAGAATCATGAAATAATAAGTACGATTTTGGCGTATCCGTTAATGTTCGCAAAGCGTCATGCTCCGAGACTAGCTGTCTAAAGGATGGAAATACGGTTTGTAACTCCTCAAAATGAAACTCTATATTGCTCATCCTACAGCTTTTTCCAGGTTCCACATAAAGTCTATGAGGCACATCGCCATCAATAAAAATAAACTGACCCTTTTTCAATTTATGAGTGGTTCCATCTACCTCAATCAAACATGAGCCTGATAAACAGTACATAATTTCAATGGCTTCATGCGAATGATTCGGCATATTAAAACCTTCCCACTCCTTATAGTAATAAAAACGAACAACTGGATAATAATCCTGTTCAAGTAACCGGTTATGATAAAAGCTCATGAATAACACCCCTCCTTTTTCTACTCGCGATAATATAATCGAAAATCAATATCCTGGTTGTAATTACCAAAAGATGAACCAAAAAGCGTCACGCCACCAACACATGTTGTACATTCTTGGTTTCCAATACGGAACAACCAAAAAGGATGATGAATGTCTACATCTGAAATGCTCACATCTGAGATTTTTCTTCCATCAATAAACGTTCCATTCTCTTTTATTCGGATCATCTTTAACAATCCATACTGGTTCACAGATCTTGGCCACCAATCAGGTGTGAATTTTCCGATACGCTCCCCAAAATCCCCCGGGCTTCTCCACGTACCGATTTCCACCCCATTCAACCAGAAGGTTATGTCCGATGGCCAGTTTTCATTTGTAGAAGGGGCTTCTGATGAAAGCTCAAGTGAAATCTCCAGCTCTTCCACTGGCTTCACTCGGTCAAAAAAGTTTGCTAGTTTGTATTCAACAAACCCTCGATAAAACCAAAGGATTTTTGCGTTCACTCTTTCTGTATCCATAAAGAAACGCGGGTCATCAAATTCACCAATTATTGCTTGTTCCGTAGCCAGTCCACAAGTAGGCTCCACATGAAAGTCTGAATAATGACCAACAGAAACGGTGCTTTTTACATACGCACGTTGCTTATTCAACAAATTCGGAAAAATGATTTCTAGTTTCTCAACTTTTAAGCGACAGATTTTTTGCTTTCCTGCTTTTCCAGCTACCATATCCGTTTGGAGAAGACCCGCTGTTTCTAATTTTTTGACATGCTTAGTCATAATCGCACTGCTGACTTGATGGGCGTCGGCTAATTCTTTAATATTCATTGGTGATTTCGATACGCTCTGAAGAATACTTAATCGAATCTCACTCGCCAACGCTTCATAAACAGGTAATGACTCTTTTGACCAGCTAAGTGCTTTCATCCTGCTTCACCTGCATCCTTGTCTCTTACACTTTGTTTTCGTTTTCATACAGTATAGCGGGAACAAAACTAAGACGCAATGGAAAAGAGACAGGTTTGCACCTATCTCAGCTTCTCTTAGCCCCTAGTCGAATGACGTGCCATGAAGCCTTTGGCAACTGTGCATGAATAATCCCTTCGTCTAAGGATGCTCCTCCATTTGAATGAGGTCTAACGGCTTCGTGTTGAGCGGTATTCACTGCTTTTAAATCGTTGTTCTCAAGAACAATGTGTTCATTTAATTGATAAGATGAAAAGCTTCTAACATCAAGTGATACATCTAATGGTTCACTCAGGTGTCGATTTAACAAAAACACGGTTAATTCTTCATTTTCCTCATTCCAGACGACTGCAGAATCCAAGTAAGGAATATCTGTAAAGTCCTTTGAATCATACTTTGGCGAGGAAACAACTGGCTGCAGGGAGGTTCCGCGACCAAAAACCGAAACATGCATATACGGATAAAAAATAGTTTGTTTCCAGGCACGCCCACCCGTTTCCGTCATAATAGGAGCGATTACATTTACAAGCTGAGCCATACAAGCCATCTTCACACGATCTGCATGGCGTACGAGTGTCATTAGGATCGATCCTACAAGTAAGGCATCTTCAAATGTATACACGTCCTCTAGCTGCGGTGGTGCAATTCCCCATGGTTCAATTTCCTGATCTGCTTGATTTGAGTGAAACCAGACATTCCATTCATCAAAACTTAAGTACATCGTCTTCTTACTACGTTTTTTTGCTTTTATATAATCACATGTCGCAGTCACGGTTTTAATAAACTGATCCATTTCAAGCGTCTTAGCCAAATAGTTAGCTGAATCGCCAGAACGATTCCCGTAGTATTGGTGCAGAGACAAATAATCGACTTCTTCATATGTGTGATCAAGTGTCGTTGCCTCCCATTGTGGGAATGTTGGCATCGTTGCGTTTGAGCTTCCGCATGCAACAAGCTCAATAGTCGGATCCACAAGTCTCATGGCCTTTGCTGTTTCCAGAGCTAGCCGACCATATTCATCAGCTGTTTTATGACCCACTTGCCACGGACCATCCATCTCGTTACCCAAGCACCAAGTCTTAAAGGAATGCGGATCTTTGTATCCGTGGCTCTTCCTAAGATCACTCCAGTAGCTTCCTCCAGGGTGATTGCAATACTCTAGTAGATTTCTAGCTGCATCTATTCCTCTTGTCCCCAAGTTAACTGCCATCATGACCTCAGTATTTGCAAGCTTTGCCCAATCTGCAAATTCATTTGTACCAACATAATTGGGTTCAATGACTCGCCATGCAAGCTCTAGCTTTTTTGGTCGTTCCGCAATAGGACCAACACCATCTTCCCAGTTGTATGCAGACACCATGTTTCCACCAGGATATCTGACAATCGGAACCTGTAGCTCACGAACAAGGTCCAACACATCCTGCCTAAATCCTTGTTCCGTAGACGTTGGGTGATCTAGCTCATAGATTCCTCCATATACTGCTCTACCTAAATGCTCAATAAAGGATCCATAAAGACGATTATCAATTTCACCAATCTTGAATTCACGGTCAATGGTCACTTTTGCTCGGTTTTGATCTGCCATATAAAAA
The DNA here is from genome assembly GCF_050276055.1 of Alkalihalobacillus sp. NPDC127517. Taxonomy (NCBI): domain Bacteria; kingdom Bacillati; phylum Bacillota; class Bacilli; order Caryophanales; family Bacillaceae; genus Alkalihalobacillus; species Alkalihalobacillus sp. NPDC127517. Next base: position 176,309 of record NZ_JBNNQX010000008.1, read on the forward strand.
ACCTCCAGCTCAATTTAGTTAGCGCTTTCATAAAACTATATCATTAACATAAAAGTTAATGATTAACCTTTATGTTTCTTTAAATTGAATTATAGACAGTGACCATTTATCCGTCAACGATTTTTTCATGTTGAAACTATCAATTGAATACACAAAGTCGAACGCTCAATTAGAACGCTCGACCCTTGCACATATTAGATAACTTCCACAGTTCCTTTTACAAGCTTTAATGTACGAACATCATACGTAGAAAGTGTTATCTCGTTTGAAACTGTTCCCTCACTTACACTGTCAATTAACTCGCACGACTCCGGAATTGTCACCACTTGTGTGTCTTCAGTAAAATTCATTAAAAACAAGTAGGTGGCTTCCCCATCTGCCCGTGATTGCAAACTAACGCCTTCAGGTAACTCGACACCAATTGGGTTTGAAAGCTGATGCTCTCGTGCCAGCTTCTCATAAAATGCATCTAAAAATCCGGTTTCGGTTCTTGCTGATATATGATAAGCCTGACCCTCTTTATACGTATTCACCGTTAAGGCAGGTGAATTCTTATAGAAATCCTGCTCATATTGAGCTAGAACCGTAGCTGATGTAGGTTCAACAATTTCACAGAAATCGCTCACTTGATACGATTGACCTTCCCAGTTAACGGATTGTTGATCTGCCTTATACAAGCTATCAATCTCATTCACTCTAAGACCGAGCATTGGGAACAATGGATTCGGATCACTTTCGATATAACAGAGGTCATTTGCATCCACAATACCAGACATATACGTACTAACATACGTGCCGCCTGACCCAACAAATGAAAGAATGGCTTGAGCGGTTTCTCTTTTTAACATATAAAGCATCGGGGCGATAACAATGTCATAGGAGCTTATATCATAATGCGCCGGAATCACATCTACTGGAATCCCTTTCTTCCAAAAGGCTTGGTAATGCTCCTCGCAAGTTTTTACGTAATCAAGGTGTTTCTTAGCAAACCCTTGCGCCTCGTACAAGGCCCAACGATTCTCCCAATCATAAATAATGGCTACTTTCGCATCAACTGAAGCTCCAGCCACTTCCTCAAGTGAAGCCAACCTGCTACCGAGCTCAGCTGCTTCCTTAAATACTCTCGTATTCTCATTCCCATAATGATCAACGACTGCACCATGAAGTTTCTCCGAGGATCCTCGTGATTTTCTCCATTGGAAATACATTACAGAGTCTGAACCATGAGCGACTGCTTGTAAGGAAGAGAGAAGATTCATACCAGGCCGCTTTAATTTATTGGTAATCTGCCAATTAACAAGGCTCGGTGTACTTTCTAATAATAGAAAGGGCTTTCCGCCTTTTAATGAGCGATATAAATCATGGACAAAAGCCGTATTTGCTGCAAGCTGCCACGTTTTTTCCCACTCATTATGCCAAGCAGGATAAGCGTCCCACGTAATGACATCCACGTAATCAGCAAAGCGACTGTAATCAAGCCCTTCAAACGGTCCCATATGCGGATTTTCACCCATAAAGTTTGTTGAAACAGCGATATTCGGTGTGATTTCTTTTAGTGGTTTAATTTCATTCCGGTAAAAATCAACCGTTTGAGCTGTTACAAATCGTTTCCAATCAAGCGTGAGTCCGTGAATCTGGTTTTCACCAATTGAGGAAGGCGACTCAATTTGATTCCAGTCTGTAAAGGTATGACTCCAAAACGTTGCCCACCATGCATGATTTAATTTATCTAGCTGATGATCATATTTGTCTTTAAGCCAGTCTCTAAAAGCCTCTTGGCACAAATCACAATGACATTCTCCACTGTATTCATTTGATACATGCCACATAATTAACGCTGGGTGATCCTTATACCGCTCAGCAAGCTTCTTATTGATAGCCGCTGTTTTTTCTCGATAAACGGGTGACGTAAAGCAATGATTATGCCTTTGCCCGTGTAGCTGCTTCTGTCTTTTTTCATTTACTCGTAACACTTCTGGATATTTTTTTGAGAGCCAGGCAGGTCGTGCTCCACTTGGTGTTGATAAGAGAACATGACCTCCAATTGAAGCCATGTTATCCATGACATCGTCGAGCCAACCAAATGTGTATATTCCTTCTTCTGCTTCAATGGCAGCCCAACCAAAAATATTTACAGAAACAGCATTTACATTAGCAAGCTTCACCAATTCAACATCTTTTTGAAGAACCTCAGGATATGCTTGCCATTGGTCTGGGTTATAATCTCCCCCGTACAATAATCCGTTAACACTTGGATGAATCGTTGAAAAACGTTTCAATGAAACCCACTCCTTCATCTGCAAATTGGTTAATACAATCTTACTGACAACCCGCCATCTATTTGAATACATTCACCTGTAATTTGTCGTGACCCTTCATTGGCAAGAAATAAAGCTAACTCTGCAATGTCATGTGGTACTGCCACTTGATTTGTGGCATGAAGTGCACGAACCGTTGATTCTGTCAAAGGATTCTGACTTTCTGTTAGCCAGTTCTGATAGTGTGGCGTATCTGTAAAACCAGGACAGATGGCATTGACCCTGATTCCTTTTTCACCTAAGCTAAGCGCCATGCTTCTTGTCATCGCATTCACCCCTCCCTTAGCTGCCGCATATATTTCTGCGTCAGGCAAAGTCTGTACAGCATGGTTGGAGGATATATTAATAATGCTTGCACCTGATCGATTATGCATAAGAGGTACAGCGTATTTCGAGCACAAATAGGTTCCACGCAGATCAATATTAATCACGGAGTTCCAGTCATTGATTGTCGTTCTGTCAATCGGCTTAAACAACGTAATTCCTGCGTTATTAACCAGAACATCCACAAAGCCAAACGTTTGTTTTACCCATTGAAATAAATCAATAATATTTTGTTCCTGTTCAACATCCGTTTGATAAAAGTAAGCTTTGTGCCCAGCATCTCTAAGTTTTTTTTCTGCATCGATCCCTTCATGACTTTCTTTAGTAGCAAGTATGACAATTGCTCCAGCTTCAGCAAATAATTGAGCAATAGCCTGACCAATTCCTTTACCGGCTCCTGTAACCACGGCTAGCTTGGTATGTAGCTTCACTCAACAACAACTCCTATTGATAACGCTTTCATATTTTCATACTAAAGGAGCGCTTAAGTGCAAGTCAAGTATTTATTTAAGTTAGTTTAATAAATACTCATTTTAATCAAATTTACTGATAATCCCTAAGAAATAACTTGATCTTTGTTTCATCTCAATGTAGAATAGTTTTTGACCGATACATACACTTTTAAAATGGGGCCATAGCTCAGCTGGGAGAGCGCCACGCTGGCAGCGTGGAGGTCAGGGGTTCGAGCCCCCTTGGCTCCATCTACTAAAAAACCTTGAGGAATCAAGGTTTTTTATTTTTAATACGTTTCTTTCATACTCTCTTAACGATTCAACCCTTGTTCCATGTCCTATATCATAGTAACATTGAACTAGGTTTAAAATGTCTGGAGGAATTGTATGAAAAACATATGGATAGGATTTGGAATCATTTTCTGCTTATTTTTAGCTGCCTGCAATGGAACACCGGAGGCGCCAGATCAGGTAGGTGCTGACGCAAGTGAAGTAGAAGAAACACAGGTAGTTGAGACAGCAACAGAGGAAAAGCAGACAGAGGATTCAACGGACATAGAGGATGAAGCGTCAGCGGAAACCGAAGAAAACAAGAATGAAGAGGATGAAGTCACATTCTCGGTTAAAGAACTAGAGGCTGTCTTTTACATAGGAATGAATTATACAACGTATCTTGATGAAGTGACGGGTGTGTTTGAGATAGAACAAACATACACGGACGGAGACTCAAATGATATGCTCGATGTGTTTGAAGCCTATGATGGGTACTTGGGCATTGTTTATTCCCCTGAAGAAGGAATTAAACAATTTCTCCATTACCAAGACGCAAATGAAGCGAACTCTTACTTTAATTAACATTAAAAGACCGACACCGATATCAATACAGGGTGTCGGTCTTTTTTTTATCCCTTAGATTGTTTTAATTCAAAATCTCCCACCGTCTCATTTTCCTTGACCAGCTGGCCTGCGTTTACCATTTCGTCAATGATTTCGTACACCTCAAACGATTCAATTCGTCTTGACTTAATGATCTTTTCCGCCACACTAACTTTTGTTGTGACACCTTCTTCAATCAGTGACTGAATATCCTCTTCGATCTTTACTTTGTCAGCCATCAAGTATCCCTCCCATTTTTTACTTTATCATTACCCGTTTACACGCATAAAAAACCAAATAGTATGCAGTCTAATGTTTTGTCTTCAAGTAGTAGGGTATAGACCACTAAACATAACTACATAGGAGGCACATCTTGACTATAACAAGTAATCGACTTTTAGATGGGTTTATCGCCGGGTTGTTTGTTGCGTTTGCATTGACGATAAAAGACCTCATCCTTTATCAAACGGTTAATGGATTACTGACCCTTTATGTGTCCGCTTCCATTTCTCTAGTTGTTATGATCGTCCTTCCGTTTATACGAACAAGACCGCCTAGATATCGTCGTATTATACGAAATGAATGGCATAACGAAACAAATACCTGAGTCCCGTTTGATGTGGACTCAGGTATTTGTTATTAAAAGAATAGATCTAAGAGATACCAAAAAACGGCACCAATTAATCCGGCTATAACCGATGTAACCACTGTTGCCGCATTAATCGTTCGATATTTTACTACGTCTAATATGATCCAACCTAAAAAGATGGCTACACCAAAAATGATTGCTGTATTCATTATGTTCCCCACTCTGCTTTTTGGTCAGTTTACCAGTTAGGAACGCACAAAACAATCGTTAAGGGAGCAAAAGTGATTCAACTTCTTTTAGAAGGTTTTGTGCAGTAGGCACATACTTCTCGTCGACCTCTCCATCCTTGTTTGTTGGTTCAGAGAATTGGTTCATCACACCGCTCACCTGAAGCGGTACTGATCCACTTGTTGCATAGTCGTCAAGATCTTCTTGGTATTCGTGAGCTAGAATAAATGGGGTGTCTAAGGTAACGGTTGTCCCTCTTTCTCCTACCTCTCCATATCTTGTATGAAAGGGGATACGTAACACTGTATACCCGTTGTGCTGTTCAATCGTATAGTCAAAATAACCATGGTCGTAATCCCAGTTACTTCCAATCGTATAGCCTTTGGGCTTGAGTTGTTCTTCCAGGAAACCTAATTTGTACGTCTCTCCTATAATGGCGGATTGCAATGGTATCAAGGTGGTACGCTCCTTTTTATACGTTTGGCTATAGTATCTCTAAAAAGGATGCATTTATGTGATAAGAGTTTTAAGAAGAGTGTCTTTCTATGTAGCAGAGAGTAATCCTACTCTCTAGTAGCTAAGTTCAGTTTTTATTTTACGAGTTGTCGATCTCTCATGCATATACCTTCTAAAAAACGAATGTCTTCTCGGATACATGCTTTTAGTACAACACAGCTTGTATGATGGTATTCTGATCTTAGCTTTTTTAACTCACTAGTGAACATAGTAAGATCATGTTGTTTAATCATTATGTCCCACTCCCACTTTTAGTTACCGTTGATATCACTATTCCCCCATTTCATTTTCTTACACATGTTTTTTACGCAAAACACATATTAGATTGTCCGATTCAATTGGTGTACACTAGTTATACTTAATATTTTATGACAAAGGGGTCACATCAGGATGTTTAAGAATGCTGAAGGATTAGGAATGATTGCAGGACTAGTTGCGGGTATGGCAATTGGTATTGCTACAGGAAATATTGCATTAGGAATAGGTGTCGGTATTGCCATTGGTGTGATTGGGACTGTATTTTTTTCAAAACATAAAGATAACGATTAATTATGAAAGATATAAAAAACGACAAGCTACATAAACCGTAGCTTGTCGTTTTTGGTTCCTCTTAAAGACGTTTTTCTAACGCTTCTTTTTCTTTCTCATAACCTTTTTTGCCAAGAAGTGCAAACATGTTACGTTTGTAATCTTCAACGCCAGGTTGGTTGAATGGATTGACTCCTAACAGATAGCCACTGATTCCGCACGCTTTTTCAAAGAAATAAACAAGGTATCCGAAGTGGTATTCATTTAATTCTGGAATGTTTACAACAAGGTTCGGCACGCCACCATCTGTGTGAGCAAGCATCGTTCCTTGGAATGCTTTTTTGTTAACAAAGTCCATTGTTTGTCCAGAAATATAGTTTAATCCGTCAAGATCCGTTTCTGCTTTTTCAATAATGATTTCTTCGCGTACTGATTGTACGTTTAGAATCGTTTCAAAAATGTTACGACGGCCATCTTGAACGTACTGACCCATAGAGTGTAGATCTGTAGAGAAGTCAACAGATGCCGGGAATAACCCTTTATGGTCTTTTCCTTCACTTTCGCCAAATAGCTGTTTCCACCATTCAGATACAAAGTGAAGAGCAGGCTCATAGTTTACAAAAAGCTCTGTTGTTTTTCCTTTGTTATAAAGAAGGTTACGAATTGCTGCGTACTGATACGCTTCGTTCTCTTCTAGGTTTGGGTTGCTGTATGCCGTTCTTGCTGCTGCAGCGCCCTCCATCATAGATTGGATGTTTAATCCGCTTACTGCGATTGGTAAGAGTCCAACAGCCGTTAGAACAGAGAAACGTCCACCTACATCATCAGGAATGACAAAAGACTCGTAGCCTTCTTCAGTCGCTAATGTTTTAAGTGCACCTCGTTTGCTATCTGTTGTAGCATAGATGCGTTTGCGAGCTTCTGCTTTTCCGTATTTTTGTTCAAGAAACTCACGGAAAATACGGAAGGCGATAGCTGGTTCTGTTGTAGTTCCTGACTTTGAAATGACGTTAACAGAAACATCCTTATCACCTAAAACATCAAACAAATCCTTTACATACGTGGAACTAATGTTTTGTCCAACAAAGAAGATTTGCGGAGATTTACGGTCTTCTGAAGAGAGCGTATTGTAAAAGCTATGCGTAAGTGCCTCAATCGCTGCGCGTGCTCCTAAATAAGAACCACCAATTCCAACGACAAGAAGGACATCTGAGTCTTGACGAATTTTCTCAGCTGCTTTTTCAATTCGAGCAAACTCTTCCTTATCATAGTTTACAGGTAGATCAATCCACCCTAAATAATCGTTTCCTACACCCGTTCCATTATGTAAGGAATGATGTGCTGCCTCAACTGCTGGAGCTAAGTTCTTTACTTCTTGTTCGTTAAAGAAAGATAATGCTTGTGAATACTGAAATGATACGTTCTCCATGTGTGAAGAACCTCCCTTACTAACTAATATGTACCTATTATTACTTTACCGAACACCCGTATAAAAGACAAGAACAACAAGTAGGATAAATGGCGGTATTACCCGCCATTTGTCGTAATTACAATGCGTCTCTTAAGATTTTGGCTGTTTTTTCTTTATCAAGTACTCTGTAACGACCGAATTCTCCGTTTGCCGCGGCGATTCCAGCCATACGGTCAACCTGAGATTCATCAATGTCGTAGTCAGCCAAACGATTAGGAGCGCCTAAGCTTGTCCAGAATTCACTAAGTTTTTGAATTCCTTCTTCAGCAATCTCTTGATCTGTTTTGCCTTCAGGATCTACACCAAACACTCTTGTTGCAAGTTGAACATGTGGTTTTGGATTCTCATCTATGCTGTTGCGTAACCAATGAGGGAAGATAATAGCCAGCCCACCTGCATGAGGAATATCAGAAACAGCAGAAACTGCATGTTCAATATTATGAGAACCCCAGTCTCCTCTCGCTCCCATTTGTGTCACTCCATTCAGAGCCATTGTTCCTGAATATAGGATTGTTCCACGATGCTCTAGATTGTCTAAGTCCTCTAGAAGTTTTGGAGCGGTTTCGATCACAGTTGTTAAAATAGATTCACAAATGCGATCTTGAAGTGGCGTGTTTTCAACGCGGTTAAAATAAGCCTCAAGTACGTGACTCATCATATCAACCATTCCGTATACTGTTTGGTCTCTTGGAACAGACACTGTATTTTTAGGATCAAGGATTGAGAATGTTGGGAACGAATAAGGGCTACCCCAACCAATCTTCTCATTTGTATCCCAATTTGTAATAACCGATCCTGCATTCATTTCAGATCCTGTTGCAGCTAGCGTTAAGATTGTTCCAAACGGAAGAGCTCCCGTAGCTGTTTCTTTTTTCGTAATGATATCCCAAATGTCTCCGTCAAACTTCGCACCAACGGCAATGGCTTTTGTAGCATCAATTACACTACCACCACCAACTGCAAGGATGAAGTCAATATCATTCTCACGACAAAGCTCAATTCCACGACGTACCGTTTTTAATCGAGGATTCGGTTCAATTCCTGCAAGTTCTGTTACCGTTGCTCCTGCTTTTTCAAGCTCGGCAACTGCTTTATCGTATAAGCCATTCTTTTTAATGCTACCGCCACCGTACACAAGTAGAATCTTTGCATTCTTAGGTAGTTGAGCAGCAAGCTCATCTGTTTGGTCAATACCGTAAATTAATTTTGTTGGATTATAAAACGTAAATGTTTCCATGAATGATTGCCTCCTTCTTTCTACAGATAATCCTAATCAGTTCTGTTGTGTATGTAAAGAAACTTGCTCCAAGCATAGTGTGACCCACCATTTTGAGAAGTACTCATGACGATGCATAATTTTATCCTTAGTTTCTCAACCTAACATAGAAGCACACCCTCACATCGACGGTTGTGCAAATCCTACAACAACGGAGGTGATTGATGTGAGTGGCATTCAACGTACTGCTCTTGTACTAGCTATTATTGGAGCAATCAACTGGGGACTTATTGGTTTTTTCCGATTTGACTTGGTCGCTGCCCTGTTTGGTGGTCAAGCAGCTGGCTTTTCAAGAGTGATCTATGCACTTGTTGGCTTAGCCGGGCTATATTGTATTTCTATTTTATTTAAGCCCGATGCAGAAATTGAACGAATTCCTGAAACGGAACGTTAATGGATATATGGCTGAGGGTGGGACATAACGTTAATGTGGATGACAAAACACCAATATAGCAATAAATCCGCTTCAGGAGAATCCCTCGCACCCACAAGAACGGCCTCAGCCCCCTTCGCGGAAAGGGCGCCGCTACAGTGTCTTCACCGCGTTCTGTTCCGTAGGAGTCTCGGGTTCTCCTTCCGCTCGTCTTAATATATAATCCGAAAACACAAATGGCGAATGATTCGATCGTAGAATCGTTTGCCGTTTTTTTATTGGTTTTTAGTTTTGTCTCAGCCCTATTTTTATCGGCATCAAAAAAAGCTTCTGCGTAACTACGCAGAAGCCCTTTTTAGATTAAAGCTTATTTTTTTGCACGTTTGTTAAGATCAGCTTGGATCTCGTTAGACTGCTTTAACCATTCTTTAAGCTTGTCTTCAAGTGTGTTAAAGCCTTGTTGCTTTTGTGGCTGTTGTTGTGGCTTACGAGAACCACCACCATAGTTACCGCCACCGCCGCTTGGACGTGGTTTGCTCGCTGGACGAGCTGGTGCTTCTTGAGTCGCACGGATTGATAAAGAAATTTTTCCAGAGTTCTCATCAACAGAGATAACTTTAACTTTCACTTCATCTCCAACTGTAAGAACATCATTGATGTCCTTAACAAAACCGTGAGCCACCTCCGAAATGTGTACTAATCCTTGTTTTTGCTCGTCAATTGCAACGAAAGCACCAAAAGGTTTAATACCTGTAATTTTTCCTTCGATGATACTTCCTACTTCATAATTAGCCATGCACATACATCTCCCAACTATTTTTTAACCTTTTGATTTTAACATAGGTTTTGGATTTATGCAAAAAACGATTCAACAAGATCGGTATAAATATTCGCCTTTATTTTCATCACGTTAAATTGGTTTGTCGTTATGCCTTTTGTTCCTTTTCAAGTTGCCCTTTTCTTAAAAAGACTTTCTCTGGAATCAGCTTCAAATCACGCTTTAACTGCTCGATTTTGTAGCCTTGATGTTTTTCAAGTAATGTTATCACTTGACCTGCTTTTCCAACCCGGCCAGTTCTTCCTGCACGGTGTAAATAAGAATCAGCTTCTGCCGGAGCATCTAATTGAATAATATGAGTAACATCGTCGACATCAAGCCCACGCGCAGCAAGGTCGGTGGCAACAAGAATGTGTAGATCCTCTTGTCTAAATGCCTTCAATACCTTTTCGCGATCCTGCTTTGTGTGATCTGAAGACAACGCCGCTGCTTTAATTCCTCGATACTTTAACTTCTCTGTTGTTTCCGCTAATCGCTCTAATTGATTAACAAAAACAATTCCTTTTTCAATCGCTTCTGCATGGACCAGTTTGCGAACCGTGTCAATCTTGTCTCGAGCCTCACACTCAAGATACAGATGGGTAACATTCTCGTTATTAACAAGTTCACCAGATGCTTCTATTTGAACCGTGAAGGGAGCAAATAAAGCTGTTTTCTCTGTTAAATTCTCTGGAATTGTCGCTGACACAAATAAGAATTGTTTGTCGCGACCGATTCGTTTGGATATTTCCGATACAGCATCCCATGAAGATTTCTCAGCAAGCATACGATCCGCTTCGTCTACCGTTACAGTTGCTACATCATTTACTTTTAGCTTTTTCATTTGCATAAGCTCAAGTAAGCGACCAGGCGTGCCTACAACTAAGTGAGGCTTTTGTTTTTTTAGCTTTTCAATTTGACGATTCACATTCGCTCCGCCAATAAAAGCTCCTATATCAAACGGTTCGTTTCCAATAAGCTGCTTTGCTACTCCAACAATTTGCATAGCCAGTTCTTGGGTAGGTGCTAGAATAATACCCTGAATCGCTTTCTTTGATGGATCAAGCTTACTCAGAATAGGCAGGAGATAGGCCATTGTTTTACCAGTGCCCGTCTGAGAGCGCGCAATGATACTTTGACCGTCTAGGGCCTCAGGAATCATTTTTTCTTGTATATCTGTAGGCTCATTGATGTTCATTTCTGTTAATGAATGTTGCAGGAACTCAGGCAATGCCTGAAAGGTAAAACGTGTACTCATTTTCGTTGCCACACTTTCATTTATCTATTTTTTCGTTTCTATTCTTTGTAAGTTAAGAGCCTCTTCTTCTGTTAATGCCCCTAATTGATCGATAAAGGTTTGTCCAAATGCACCATAGCCATCCTTACTGGATCCAACGTACGCTTTCTCAGCTGCCACGCCGTAATAAGAAACAGCCTGTGCACTAGATTTAACGTAGTCGGCTTTGGCAGCTGTTGCAGCAAAAGCAGCTACTACTCCACCAAGTAAGCAGCCTGTCCCAACTACCTTCGTTAACCACTCGTGACCATTTGAAACCATGTACGTTTCTGAGCCATCCGTAATGACGTCCACTTCCCCTGTTAAGACAGCGACACAAGAAAAGGTCAAGGCGACTTGTTTAGCAATCGCCTCTTTGTCACCATCAGAGGAACCATCTACTCCCTTTACTACACCTTCTACACCAACAAGGGCTGAAAGTTCACCAGCATTTCCTCTAACTATGGTTACATCAACTTCTGATAAGATCTTCTGACAAATCTCTGTTCGATATGGTGTTGCACCTGCCCCCACCGGATCAAGAACCACTGGTTTTCCAGCTTGATTTGCCGCTTTACCTGCAATGATCATCGCTTCGGTTAATTCATTAGAAGGCGTACCGATATTTAACAATAGAGCTCCTGCCGCTTGAGCCATATCCCCTACTTCCTCTTTTGCGTACGCCATAACAGGTGATGCACCTAGTGCGAGAAGTCCATTTGCTGTATATGTGGTCACAACCATATTGGTCATGCAATGAATCAGTGGATTATCTTGTTTCACTTGATTAAGCATCTCTAATCAACTCCCTACTTCTATCGTATCCGTTTCTACACATGAAGAAACCACTTATTGGCTCAACCAATAAGCAGCTTCATACGTCTTATGCGTATTTTGTTAAAAAACGATCTAATCTAGTCATCGCTTCCTGTAATTGTTCCATTGAGGTTGCATAAGAACAACGAATATATCCTTCGCCACCTTCACCAAATACATGGCCAGGAACAACAGCTACGCGTTCTTCGAGAAGCAACTTCTCTGCAAATTCCTCTGAAGTAAGTCCTGTATTCTGAATAGATGGGAACGCATAAAACGCACCACCTGGCGAATGGCAGGATAAACCAATTTCAGCAAAGGTTTTAACTAAATAGTTTCGTCTTTGACGATAAGAGTTTCGCATCTGTTCTACGTCTTCCATCCCATTTTCCAACGCCTCAATCGCACCGTATTGAGCCATTGTTGGTGCACACATTAATGTATACTGATGAATTTTCAGCATCGCCGCAAGTATATCCGGTGGAGCCATAACAAATCCTAATCTCCAGCCAGTCATCGCAAACGATTTCGAAAATCCAGAGATTAGAATGGTTCGATCCTTCATACCATCAAGCTCTGCGATACTTACATGTGGTTCATCATAAGATAGCTCGGCATAAATTTCGTCGGAAAAGACGAGAAGATTATGCTCCTCACAAAGCTTCGCTATACTTTTTAAATCTTCACGACCAATTGTTGAGCCGGTTGGATTATTCGGAAAACAAATCATCAAAGCTTTTGTTCTAGGAGTAATCGCCTGTTTGATTTGCTCGGATGTCACTTTAAACTCATCTTCAATTCCTGTTCTAATAGGGACAGGGACACCACCAGCCATTGAGACAAGGGAACGATAGGAGACAAAGGTTGGTTCAACAATAATGACTTCATCACCAGGATTTAAAATGGCTCGCATACCAATATCAATCGCTTCACTAGCTCCTACCGTCACTAATACTTCAGTATCCGGGTCGTAGGAAACAGAAAAGCGCGTTTCCATATAATCACAAATAGCGCGACGTAGTTTAGGAACGCCGGCATTGGCAGAATAGGAGGTAAATCCTCTTTCAAGTGATGAGATGCTTGCTTCTCGTATTTTCCATGGTGTGGTAAAGTCTGGTTCCCCTACACCAAGTGACACCACGTTCTCCATTGTTGAGGCTAAATCAAAGAAGCGACGAATGCCTGATGGTGGAATTTCCTGTACTCGATCTGATAATCTAGATGTTCGGTTTAAGCTGATTGAACTCATGGAGACACCACCATACGTCGATCTTGATCAGGTTCAGCAAACACCACTCCATCATGCTTATACTTTTTCAATTGAAAATGTGTTGTCGTGGATATGACTGAATCGATCGTCGAAAGCTTTTCTGAAACAAAGCGAGCACTTTCTGACATCGTTTTGCTTTCAATGACAACTGATAAATCGTATGCTCCAGACATCAAGTACAGCGCTTGAACTTCAGGAAAGCGGTAAATTCGTTCGGCCACTTCATCAAAACCAACCCCACGTTTTGGTGTGACTTTCACATCTATAACGGCTGTTACACCTTCTTGGTTGCGGACCTTTGTCCAATCAATAACAGCTGAATAACTAAGAATAATTCGTTCCTTTTCCAGTTGAAGGAGATATTGCTTTACTTCTTCTTCTGTGGCCTCTACCATCTTAGCTAAGATTGGTATTTCTACTCGGCCATTTGATTCAATAATTTGAAGGATTTCAATTGCTTTTTGATCCATAATGATGTCCCCTTCCCACCCAAGGATGTAATCTCTATATTTCGTCTATCATAACATAGTGGACACATTTGCCGAACATTCTTTTTTACCATTCTTTTCGTTCTTTTATCACAATGGAGGTGTTACCCATCGAAAAAACATCGAAGTCAAAAAATAAAACAGCGTTAATCATTATAGATATGATAAACGCAATGGATTTTGAAGATGCAGATCAATTGTATGAACATGCGCTCCCTTGCGCAGAAAAGATTGCGGATTTAAAAAGAAGAACAAAAGATGCAGGAATCCCTACGATTTATGTAAATGATAATTACGGAAAATGGCAATCAGACTTTAAAGAAATTGTTGGATTCATTATAGATGAGGATAAAAAAGGCAGACCCATCACTGAACTACTCAAACCTGCCGATGAGGATTATTTCGTACTGAAACCTAAGTTCTCAGGTTTCTTTGCCACACCTCTCCATTTATTACTTGAGCACCTGATGGTTGAGACAGTCATTTTAACAGGAGTAGCTGGAAATATGTGTGTGCATTTCACAGCAAACGATGCATACATGCGTGACTACAAGATCTATGTCCCAGAGGACTGCACAGCCTCAAACACAACATCTGCTAACGAAGAAGCGATGCATCTCATCCGCGATGTACTAAAAGGAAGCATCACCCCATCCTCCCATCTAACGTTTAAGGGAGATACAACGGGCGATATTGTTGAAGAGGATGAATCATAAAAATAGCCTGAGACAAAAATTAAAAATCAATAAGAAAAATGGCGAATGATTCAACGATTGAATCATTCGCCATTTTTATTTTAGTGAAGCGGCTAGATTGCTACGTTCGTGTTTTACTAACCGCATTAATCCTATATCCTACCCTTTTATTAATAAATCTCCCGTAACGTGGCTTTATCTTGACTCAACCAATACTTCATCAATTTTTTCGCGCCATCCAAGTCATGCAGCTTCGCTTGCCCACATTGTTTTTCCGTTGCGGCTGGCACTTCTTCAATCTCAATGGAGTACTTCATTGTCTCTTCTAACACATCAATAATGTCATCGACTGTCGGAGTTCCGTGCATAATAAGATAGAAGCCCGTCTGACAACCCATTGGCGACAAATCGACTACATCAAAATGATCATGTGGTTCAGCAAAACGACGAATGTTTAAAGCTAGCAAATGCTCCATTGTATGAATCACATCTGGCTTCATTGCTCCTTTATTCGGCTGTATAAAACGAATATCAAACTTGCGAACTTCTCCGTCTGATCCAACCTTTATCGTTCCACATGGACGGACGAAAGGGGCGCTTACGATGGTATGATCTAATTCAAAGCTTTCTACTGTTGGCAAGCTACTCACTCCTTTAGCATTATTTGAACAGTATATCGAGAATCTCCTTAAATGTCACTTGCTCTGTTTAAGGAAACTTTGTTCTTTAATTTGAAGATTGTTTCTTTCTGCGAATTGTTGAATTTCTTCTATGTATGAGACAGGTTTAAATCGATGAAGCTTTAACCGTATGCTGTTTGTTATTTGAACTAATACAATCGTTTGACGTTCATTTTTAATCAGTAGGATTTGTTTAATGAATCCTGCCTGTACCTTCCTTTGAAAAAGCTTTACACCAAGCACATAACAAGAAAAGATAAGCCATTCCTCTTCAATTTTTAATGTGTAAGATGAACATAGTACCATTACAAATAGTACAGCTAAGATTAGAAATACGATTCGGAGCGCAGTGTCTTGATAAAATGCATAGGTTAACGATAAGAGTAAGAGGACAATCCATAAAAACATCGGTTCTTTGGCCTTGTAAAGCATGATATCCCTTCCTTTCCAGTTGATTTCCGATTTTTATTATACAGGAGTTTAGACTGAGAGAAAGAAGGGGATTTAATTTATAGAATTCATCTCAATTTAAACTATAAGGATGATGTATATGCGCAAAAGAGAAAGCTCCTTTTCAAAGCAGCTTATAACGAAGCTCAAGACAGATCCCATTCCCGATTGGTCAGCGACGCTTGCCTATTATTTTATGCTATCTATTTTTCCATTGATCATTTTTCTGCTAGCTATTATTCCTTACTTTAATTTAGATACTAGCGTAATTGAAGGGTTTATCGGCGATTACTTGCCTGAGGAAATTGGGTCTTTATTTTCGGAAACCATAATTGAAACGGTAAATGAGCCATCTGGTGGCTTATTATCATTTGGTATCCTAGCAACCATCTGGTCTGCTTCCAATGGATTAAATGCGTTAATCCGTGCGATCAACCGCTCGTATGATTTAGAGGAAACACGCAATTTTGTAAAGATGCGCCTTTTATCCATCCTCTTAACAATTGGAATGATTGTTACCATTGTCATTACACTAGTCATGCCTGTGTTTGGTAATGTTATCATCAATTTCTTAGAAACATATCTGGCTATGCCAAATTCAACAGCAAGTTTATTAAACTTCTTGCGTTATCCTATTGGAGTCGTATTCATGATTTTACTTGTTACGTTAATTTATTGGATTGCTCCAAATGTTCGCTTGAAAGTTAAAGATGTATTGATTGGTGCCGTTGTTGCAACAATCGGTTGGCAGCTTGTCTCGCTCTTCTTCTCGATATATATTAGTAACTTTGCCAATTATTCAGCCACATATGGAAGTCTTGGAGGCGTCATTATCCTTATGCTTTGGTTCTTTATCACAGGCATCATGCTCGTTCTAGGTGGCCAAATCAACGCAGTCATTTATCAGAGAAAACATTTTGTGTAAGATTTTCTTAAGATCATGTATAGGACACGTTTAAATGGGTAACGATGGTAGCAGGTCTTAACCTAGACAAAAGGAGTTGTCCATACATGAACAAATCGGAACTTATTCAAGCTGTTGCTGAACGTTCTCAGCTAACAAAGAAGGATGCAGGCTCAGCCATACAAGCGGCTTTTGACATTATTTCTGAGACACTAGAAAAGGGCGAAACTGTGCAATTAATTGGTTTCGGAAACTTTGAAGTAAGAGAACGCGCTGCACGTAAAGGGCGCAACCCACAAACAGGTGAAGAAATTAGCATTGCCGCAACGAAAACTCCAGCGTTTAAAGCCGGAAAACAACTTAAAGATGCAGTGAAGTAAGTCATGTTAAAACAAAAAAGCCAATGGATGAGAACTCCATTGGCTTTTTGTCTGATTATGAGTGAGTAACAACTAGACGCGTTAATGTACGAGCCATCGCCCCTGTTGCACCAGCTGGGCCGTTGGCAGTTGCTTTATCCTGCCATGCGGTACCGGCAATATCTAAATGAACCCATGGAGTATCCTCAACAAATTCACCGATAAATAATCCTGCAGTAATACTACCGCCTGCACGACCAGGCGCATTGTTCAAGTCTGCGACGTTACTTGTTGCAAGCATTTTCTTGTAAGGCTTATGGCTAGGTAATTGCCAGATCCACTCCCCTGCTGCCTCAGAAGCTTCTGTGACCTTTTTCATCCAATCGTCATTATTCGTAATCGCTCCTGTTGTATAGTCACCAAGTGCGACAACAACCGCTCCTGTAAGTGTGGCTACATCAACGAGGTAATCTACACCAAGCTGGCGTGCATAAGCTACAGCATCGGCTAAGATTAAACGACCTTCCGCATCTGTATTACGAATTTCAATCGTTTTTCCTGTCATTGCTCGAACAACATCACCTGGTTTTAGTGCAGAACCATTCATTAAGTTTTCTGCTGATGGAATAACTGCAACAACGTTGACACTCGGCTTTAGCTGTCCAATGGATTCCATTGCACCAAGTACAGCACCTGCGCCACCCATGTCCATCTTCATCTCATGCATTCCTGCTGCTGGTTTAAGTGAAATTCCACCTGCATCAAATGTAATCCCTTTTCCAACGAGACCAATGGCATTTTCCCATTTATCTGTTCCTTGATACGTTAACACGATAAGCTTGGCAGGCTGATCACTTCCTGCTGTTACCGCAAGCAGTGCTCCCATTCCAAGACGCTTCATATCTTCCTCTTCAAGCACTTCAAGCTTGAAGCCATATTTGTCTGCAAGCTTCCCTGCTTCACCTGCAAGATCAGTCGGCGTTAACAGGTTCGCAGGCGTATTCACAAGCGTTCTTGTGTAGTTCGCTCCTGTTGCATATGCGTTCCCTTGTGTAGCAGCTTCAACAAGCTGATCCGTTGATTCCGTATAGATTGTAATGGATTCAAGCTGTTTGTCAGGCTTATTTGACTTTTCTTTATAATCAACGACTTCATATGTACTCAATGCTAAACCTTCACCGAAAAGGAAAGCAATTTCTTTTGCGGAAAGGGAAGCGTTTGTAAATGCATCTACGCTAATAGCTACATTCGTTACACGATCAGCCTTCACTTTTTTTCCGATCTTTCCAGCAAGCTCTCGGATATCTTCTTGTGTTAATTCCTCTTTTGATCCTAGTCCAAGTGTTAGAATCGTAGGCGTATTTGCTTGTCCAAATGTAAAAAAGGAGCGTAGCTCACCTTTATCAGTAGAAAGCAATCCTTGCTTTTTTAGTTCATCTAATTGTCCATTAATTATGGTATTTACTGTGGCCGCTCCTGAATCAAGATGACCGTTTTTTGACAGACCCACAACTAGCACGTCATGTGTCGTTTCTTTTGAAAACTGTCCCGCTTGTGTATACAAACAAATCCCTCCTCATTATTACACTAGTATAACATATTTCGCCGAAAAACAGCGTAATTGAATGATCACTATCTTTTTTATCTGTAGGTCGACTGTGATATAATAGTGGTATTCGCTACGTGAGTTTGTTTCGTTGGAAAGGACGTTATTGATAACATGGAGATCTTTCTGAACTACCCTTTGTGGTCTGCACTTATTGCAATTATTACGGCTCAATTTATTAAAATTCCTCTTGCGTTTATTGCAACTAAGAAACTCAATTTTGAACTATTTACGAGTACAGGAGGAATGCCTAGCTCTCACTCCGCTGCTGTGACTGCCCTATCTACGGCCGTCGCAATCGAGCTTGGGCTTGATTCACCTGTATTCGCTGCAACAGCCATACTCGGAATTATTGTGATGTTTGATGCAACGGGGGTAAGACGTCATGCTGGTTATCACGCAACCGTCTTAAATCAATTGGTCACTGATTTTAATAAACTAGTCGATGAAGTAAAAACGTGGCCAAAAAAAGAAGATTCGCAAAAACTCAAAGAGCTACTAGGTCATCAACCCATTGAAGTGTTCTTTGGTGCATTACTTGGGATATTCTTAACATTAGGTCTGTATAACTGGATTTTTTAAGTCACACTCATTCCAATGAATAAAGAGCCTGTGACAACTAAAAATTAATACAAAAATGGCGAATGATTCGATTGCAGAATCATTCGCCTTTCTTAGATTTAAGCAAGTCGAGCGGAAGGAGAACCTGAGACTCCTACGGAACAGAACGTGGTGAAGACACTGTAGCGGTTGGTTTCCCGCGAGAGGGGCTGGGGCCGTTCTTGTGGGTGCGAAGGATTCTCCTGTAGCGGAATTTGTGCTATGTTTGTGTTTTGCTATCCATATCAATGTTATGCCTCGCCCTCTTTTGGGTCTATAACTAAAAAATAGCCTTTGCCATCAACTAGATGACAAAGGCCGTTTTAAGACGTAACAAGCTAGTCTCTATTTTATTATGGATCAATTTGCTCCCTGAACACCTGCACTGCCTCATCCTCATTCATCGCTTCGAGCTCCTCTTGACTTAACGAGCCAGAGCCTTCTTCAACGATAAAGACATCTAGATCCTTTTTGCCCCATCGCTCATATACATCATCCACTGTATGATAGTATAAATCGATTTTGTTTCCTTTGATCGCAGAACCAGTATCTGCCACTACTCCATATCCATATCCAGGAATATAAAGAACGGTCCCGATTGGGAAAACAGATGTATCTGCAGCAATGGTTGAAAAAACATCTCGTGTAACAGGTACACCTGAATATGTAATACCGTACGCTGTATCACCAGGAACCTTTCCTGTCGATTCGTACCCTGCTGTATAACCAGTAGCTTCAACGTGATGCGTTGGATACTTTGACCAATCTTCTGATTCATCAAGATCCTTCTCACCTTGAGCATGTGCTTCAACTCTATCCGATAACGTTGCATGTGCAGTCTCATAACGAGGCAGAGTTTTCTCTTGTAAAAACACTTGTTTGTGTTCGTACTCTCCCGCTTTGTAGGTTACGTCTTTTGCTTTCATAACCTCTGATTGAAACCACGTGTTCACCTGACTCGCTTCTACTCCTGATACCGTTGTGAAGGTTGCCCATATAGCACTTATGAGCAATAAGCTCATCACAATTCGAATTGTATTCATTCCTGTATGACGCCGTTTTGGGCTATTCAAGAATATTCACTCCTCTCACAAAACAGCTTCTCCAAAATTTAGAAGAAGTATTCATAAGAGAGAGTGAGGTCGTTAGAACATTTGGTAGCCTCTAACACGTAACATTTTAATAACAATTCCAGCAATAATAGAACCAATCATTCCAAACGTTAATACGAGATGGTCGACTATTTTTAAGTTAATCAACGCACTCCCTAAATTTTGTAGCTCAAGAATCGGTTGAGTTAAGTAACTTCCAAACGGACTTTGGTTCACAATAATCAGTACAACGAGTGGATAGATAAAGGCCATCAACCACGTTGAACGAAGCAACATATTTAATAAGAAACCGATTCCAAAAAACATCACTAAAAAGATTAGCATCGAAATTACTAGCTGGGGTATATTCATTCATTCCTCACTCCTTGTCTGCTTCTATAGTTTACATAAATGAATGAAACACCGTCAATCCAATGTTAGAAGAAACATTGAAAGAGGATGAGACATAACAATGATGTGGATAGCTAAAAACGAACATAGCACAATATCCGCTACAGGAGAATCCTTCGCTTGTTTTAATAAAATCACGAATGGCGAATGATTCGATAGTAGAATCATTCGCCATTTTCGTATTGATCTTTAGTTATGTCACAGGTTCTCATTAAACATAATTACTAATTAAAATGGCTTCTTCCCTTTTTTAAGGGTAAGTCCAACTCCACCTAACATAAACAGGTAGCGGTTATCAATCATTTTCTTCATGAAGTTTGCTGTACCACCGTAAAGCTTACGTGAGCCGACAGCACCGATTGCTTCTTTTCCTCCGAGAGATGCCACTGTACCTTTAATGTCTGGTTTAAAGGTTTTAAGTTGTCCACCACCGTTTACCAATGATTGAAGGTTGCTCGCACATACTTCAGCCATCTGCATCGCAATTTGCGCAGTTGGTGGGTACGGACGATTGATTTCTTCATTGATGATCAGCGCACAGTCACCAATAATAAAGACATCATCATGACCTGGTGCACGAAGATCAGGTTCAACTTTAATACGACCACGCATGTTGTCAAAACCAGAACGTTCGATAATAGAGCTTCCGCGTACTCCTGTAGCCCAAACAACAGTTGATGCTTTAATCTCTTCACCTTCACCAACAACCACTCCAGAAGCTGTTACTTCCTTAATTGGTGTATTGATTTTAAATTCAACTCCGCGACTCTCTAAGAGGTTCATTGCGTATTCAACGAGTTCAGGGTCAAATCCAGGCAGTGCTGAAGGGGCTGCTTCTACTACATACAGCTTCACTTGATCACGTGCGATATCATATTGTTTACAAAGCTCAGGTACTCGTTCGGATAATTCTCCAATAAACTCAATACCTGTGAATCCGGCTCCAGCTACAACAAACGTTAAAAGTCCTTCTTCTTTCTCTACTTGATTGTTGTATTTTGCGAAACAGTTATCAATATGATCTTTAATTTGTCTTGCGCCATTCACAGTCCATTTACTATAAGCATGTTCCTTTACGCCAGGAACACCAAACGTTTCAGCCTCTGCACCAAGTCCAACTACAAGGTAGTCATAGTCTAATTCGCCGTCCTTGAGAACAACCTTTTTGTCCTCAGTCTTAATTTCAACTACTTCATCTTGTACAAAGTTCACTTTGCGGAAGTCTACTACACTATTGATTGGCATTCTTGTTCGCTCTGGCTGCATTGTTCCAGCCGCAGGTTCATGCAACCAAGTTGTTTGATAGTGGTAATCATGCTTGTTTACTAGTGTAATTTTTGCTTCATTGTCTCCCATTTTCTTTTGGAGTCTTGTTGCAGTTATCATTCCACCGTACCCAGCACCAAGAATAACAATATGTGGCTTATTCACAGTATCACGTCCATTGATATATTTTTTGTCAGTCTAAACTTTGTGATCCATTTCACGAACTTATATACAGACATACATTCGTCTAAAAATAGACACAAATTATCTACATCCTATGATATGTGTTTTCTCTAGACTTTTCAACATTTTTCGTGCGATTTATGAAAGATCTTCTGACATTCATTTGCCCTCTTTCTTAACGTATAAAAAAGATGATCAAAATATGAATGAAAAAGATTCTCATTCTTTGTTTTTCCTATGAACTAAAGCTATAATGGGTAAGGCAGATATTAATTCGGAGGTGTCCATAGTATGTCAGAGCAAGAAGAGTTATATGACATTACCATTATCGGAGGAGGGCCAACTGGTTTATTCGCTGCTTTTTACGCGGGGATGCGTAAAGCAAAAGTGAAAATCATTGAAAGCATGCCGCAAATAGGCGGACAGCTTTCAGCTCTTTATCCTGAAAAATATATATACGACGTAGCAGGGTTTCCAAAGGTTAAAGCACAGGATCTTGTTGAGCAGTTAACCATTCAAGCGCAGCAATTTAATCCTGATATTGTTCTAGAACAAGCTGTTAAACACCTAACTAAACAGGAAGATGAGACGTTTATTATCGAAACGGATAAAGAAACTCATTATTCTAAGGCGATTATCATTACTGCTGGTGCTGGTGCATTCCAACCTCGTCGCCTTCAATTAGAAGGAGCAGAAGCATTCGAATCAACTAATCTTCATTACTTTATTAAAGACCTTAATGCATTTGCAGGCAAACGAGTTGTCGTACTTGGTGGAGGAGACTCTGCTCTTGACTGGTCACTTATGCTTGAGCCCCTTGCTAAGGAAGTAACGATTGTTCACCGTAGAGATAAGTTCCGTGCTCATGAGCATAGCGTACAGCTCTTAGAAGAATCCAACGTGAATATAATGACTCCTTATGAGATTACTGGATTAAATGATGAGAATGGGGTCATCAAGCAGGTAGAATTAAGTGAAGTAAAAGGAGAAGGTAAACAAACCATTGATGTGGATGCACTAATCGTAAACTATGGTTTTGTTTCCTCATTAGGACCCATTAAAGAATGGGGTCTTGAGATTGAGAAGAATTCCATTGTTGTTAATTCCAAGATGGAAACAAACATCAAAGGCATCTACGGAGCTGGAGACATTTGTACGTATGATGGTAAAGTTAAATTAATCGCTACTGGCTTTGGTGAAGCACCAACTGCCGTTAATAATGCAAAAGCATATATTGATCCAAAAGCCCGTCTACACCCGGGACACAGTACTAGTCTTTTTTAAATTTATACAAAAAAAGAGCTCAGGACATAACATAAATGTGGATAGCAAAACACGAACATAGCACAATTTCCGCTACAGGAGAATCCCTCGCTTTCCGCGGATACGGCCTCAGCCCCTTCCGCGGAAAAGGCACCGCTACAATGTCTTCACCACGTATTTTACCGCAGGAGTCTCGGGTTCTCCTTCCGCTTGTTCAAATAAAATCACGAAAGGCGAATGATTCTGCAATTGAATCATTCGCCTTTTCAAATTGATTTTTAGTTATGTCCCAGCCTCTTACATCAATTCTTTTACTAAAGGATGAGATTCCTCAAGTCCTGTGACTTGGAGCAGTGTGTCTTTTTTCCCTTTTTCCTTTAGAAGCTTTTGTAATTCTTGGCTCTCTGTATCGTCACTGACGTCGAAGGCTAATGCGGCATTAATAGCTTCAATTAACACAGTTGGGACTTGCCCTTGTTCCATTAACATTCTAGCAGGTTTTACTAAACGGTCGTTAAATCCTAATTTTCGAATAGGTCCTCTTCCTACTCGGACAATATCATCCGACAAGTAAGGATTTTCAAAACGGTTAATAATTTTTAAGATGTAAGCTTCATGTTCTGATTGATTAAAGCCGTATTCTTTTATAAGAACAAGTTTTGTCTCATTTAAGCCGTTGACCACTTTTTGCTTGACCTCATTATCATCCATCGCTTCTTTAATCGTTGTAAGCCCTTTTTGGTATCCAAAGTAAGCAGCTAGTGCGTGTCCTGTATTTACTGTAAACAATTTGCGCTCTATGAAAGGAATCAAATCATCGACATATGTGACCCCTTCAATTGAGGAATTGTTGCCTTTTAGTGATGGCTTCTCGACCACCCATTCAAAAAATGGCTCAACTGAAACAGCCAACAGGTCTTCATTTTTCTGATTCGGGACAATACGATCTACTGCTGCATCAGCAAAACCTGTTTGTTCTAGTACCGTAGCCCACTCTGCTTCAGAGAGTAGATCCTTTGTGTATTCAGCTAAAGTTGAAGTGGCACGAATGGCATTTTCACATGCGATTACATCTACAGGCCCAGCTTCAGGCGATCGTTTGGTAAGACCTTTGGCCAAGACAGGAGCAATGAACTTTAAGATCGTTGGTCCAACTGCAGTTGTAATTAAATCAGCCGTTGCTAACTCCTCTATTAAAGCGGCTTCGTCTTCATTACTGTTCAAACCGCGAACACCTGTAATGTGCTCCTTGCCACCTTCTTCACTCGCAAGTGTTACTGTGTATTCATTGCGTACATTAAGTTCATTAATGATTGCCTCATTCACATCCGCAAAAATAACTTCATAACCGGCTCTATTTAAAAGGGCGCCAATAAAACCACGCCCAATATTCCCTGCTCCAAAATGAACAGCCTTCATTATTCATTCACCTCTGAGAAAAATGATAATACCTCTTCAGATGACTTAGATTCTAAAAGCTTTTCAACATTTTCTTCTTCAGAACATGCAATCGCAATTTTTGAAAGAATGTCTAAGTGCTCATTTCCTTTACCTGCAATTCCAATAACAATTCGAACGTCATTACCGTCCCAGTCAATTGGATGATCGTATAGAAGGATCGAGATTCCCGATTCCTTTACTTCCCCTTTAGCCTCTTCTGTACCATGAGGGATCGCAAGCATGTTCCCCATAAATGTAGAAGTTAACTCTTCACGATCGTGCATTTTTGCTACGTATTCACTAGTCACATATCCACGATCAGCAAGCAGCGTACCTGCCTCCTCAATCGCTTCTTTTTTACTTTTTGCTTGTGCACCTACTACAATATTGTCTTGTTTCAGAATTGAATTTGTCATGGTTTAAGCACTCCTTTTTGTACTAGCTTTTGTATATATTCAAAACAATGTTGACTAAGCAGCTTCTTAATCTCCCCCGCATCTCCATTTTCCATCGAATGCGTGTGCTCTTCACTTGAGATAAGCATCACACTTAGGCTACTAAGTAAATCAAGCAGCTGCTGATTCGCATGACTTGGGGCGAGCATTAAGATGACTCTTTTTACAACAATAGGCTTATCACCCATTGATGCAAGTGGCTCTTCTGCATCTAGTCGAATCATTGTAAAGACCGGTTTTAACACGTGCTCTGTTCGCGTATGAAATAACGCTAAATGTGTGTCAGGTATGCCAAGCCCACCCAACCGCTCCCTTTGCAGGAGTGCCTCAAAAACGGGTACTGCATCTGCAAGGCTTCCAGACTGCTCGAGCTCCGTACAAAGATGTGCAAGAGCTTCGTCCATTACTTTACCCGGATTCAATGAAAATGAATCTAAAATCTGCGTAATATCAGTACTTAACGAGGCTAATTCCTCGAAAAATGTAGCAGCGATCTGTTTGGTTTCCATTCGTTTTTGTTTAAATGCAGAACGACTCACGATCGGTCGTTTCTGCCCGATAAGTTGAACTTGCTTTCGAATTTGTTCCGTTTCTTCCTTAGATAAAAATGGCTTCACTAAAAAGTAAGGTTCATCCTGAGGCAAAGGAATCGTTGAAATGATTAGATCATAAAACCGTGCTTCTTGTTTATTAAAATCAAATAAAGATACTTGATCAATCTGTGCAATTTCAGGGAATTCCTTTTCCAGGCGACTCGCTAAAAGCTTTGAGGAACCAATACCGCTAGAGCAGATAACAATGGCTTTAAGCGGTGTATGCTGGTTTTGACGCTCAATGGCTGAGCCAAAGTGCATGACAAGAAATCCGATCTCTTCTTCCGGGATGGATAAAGGATCAAATACGTTCTTTGCTACATCCTTAACCGCTTCATAAAGGGCTGCATCGTTTTGTCTAATCCGTTCGAGTAAAGGGTTATGAATTTTCATTCCATGATTCATCCGATATAAAGCAGGTTCAAGATGCGAAATAAGCCCTGGATAAAGGGACTCGTCATCGAACACGACATTCAGTTTACTCTCCATCTGTTTAATCATTCGATCCGCATAATAAGAAAGCTCAGTGTACTCTTCGTTATTAAAAAGATGATAGTCGCGTTGAATCTTTGCACCACGTAAGTGCATGACAATGTAACCAATTTCTTCTTCAGGAATCGTAATAGAAAAGAGATCTTCTAATGAATGAGCCAATGCTTTTGCTAAACCATAAACGGGTTCTTGCTGAAGAGCTTGTAAATGATCCGCATCCATTTGGACGTTCTCTCCTTGTTGGATGCGTTCTATTGCAAGAGCCAGGTGAACAACGAGACCAATATAAGATGTATCAGCCATTTGTCCATTGGAATGTGTTCGAAGATCCTCAACTGCTGCTTGAACCTGCTGTATTTTTTTCGGATCAACTATCCCAAGCAGACGATCTGATATCGACTTTGTTAAAGTATGATCAGCCGACTCTGAATGAAAGGAGTGAAAAAAGGAGCTTTCACTTATATTCTCAGTAATCAAGCTACTTAAACTTCTCCGTATATCTGTCTCTGACCCTTCTACTTCTACTCCATATCCCCTGCGTCTAATTAATGTTAAATGAAATGAAGATAGCCATTCTTCGACTTTCGTCAAATCATGGCTGACTGTTGCAACTGTTACATTCAATTCATCGGCAAGCGTAAATAATTTGATCGGTTCCTGCTTCTCAAGAAGAGCAACAAGTAAAAGCAGCTGTCGTTCCTCAGGTGTATAATCACTTGGCTCCATAGAAGACAACTCAGTTTTCAGTTCCTGAATACTCTGATCATCACCAAGTAAATGGAAACCTTTATTTGTGTCCTTTTTGAGTGTAAGACGATGTTCACTTAAAATACTGCCGAGTCCCTTTAAATCACGTTGGACGGTTCTCGTACTTACATCGAGGATGGAGGCTAGTTCATGTAGATCATGTGGACTTTGTTCATTAAGCAAAAGCTTTAACAATTGCCTTTCTCTGGCCGGAATATACACGATCACTAGCCTCCTCTCTTTGCCATTTTATTTTAAGCGATCAATTAACTCATCGTACTTAGGACTATTCATAAAGTTTTCAACAGAAATATGCTCAGCATTAGGCTGCTTAGTCTTTGCTCGTTCTGTTAAATCCTTATGAGTGACAACGACATCTGCATCGTCTGGAATGTTTGAAATGGACGTGTTTGAAACAGCCACATCAAGATTTGCTTTCTTTACTTTATTTTTAAGGATAGAAGCACCCATTGCACTTGATCCCATTCCTGCATCACACGCGAAGATGATCTTTTGAATATCTTCTTTTGATTTCTGACCAGCACTCACTTCTGATGGTTCTGTTGTTTCACCATGACTATTCTTTAGCTCTTCAATGATTTCATTGTAGCGCGGACTATTCATAAAGTTATCAACAGAAACGTGGATTGCGTCGCCTTTTTTAGTCTTTGCACGATCTGTTAAGTCTTTGTGAGTAATGACTAGATCAGCATCGTCAGGGATGTTTGAGATTGATGTATTTGTTACCTCTGTATCAAGGTTTGCTTTCTTCACACGATCGCGCATGATGGAAGCCCCCATCGCACTTGAACCCATTCCTGCATCACAAGCAAAAACAATTTTGTTTACATGAGCGTAAGAATTAGTATGTCCCTCTGTTGCTTCAGTAGCTGTTAGAGAAGAAGAGACGTTACTCTTTTTGCCCTTCATTGCTTCCATTTTGCCTGTTGCTTCCGCAATGTCGTCTTCGCCTTTGCGATCGAGTTTAAGGATTAAAGATGCAATGGCGAATGATACGGCTGTGGCTGCGAGTACACCTAGGAGAACATTAATTCGATCACCCGGATACGCCAAACCTATAATAGGTAAAATACTTCCTGGTGATGCTGGACTTACAAGACCTACATTTAACAAGTCAAAAACGAATACACCCGTCATTCCGCCAAATATTACAGCTAGGAACATAAGTGGTTTCATTAAAACATAAGGGAAATAGATTTCATGAATCCCTCCAAAGAAGTGAATCAAACCAGCTCCGTAAGATGACGCTTTTGAAGCACCTTTACCGAAGATCATGAATGCAAGTAATACCCCGAAACCAGGACCTGGATTTGCTTCCAGAAGATAAAATATGGACTTCCCACTTTCTCTTACTTGTTCAATAGAAATCGGAGTAAGAATTCCGTGATTAATGGCGTTATTTAAGAACATAACTTTAGCAGGCTCAATAAAAATACTTGCTAGAGGAAGTAAATTACGCTCAATGATTGCTTGCGCTCCTAGCCCCATAACCGTTGTTAAACCTGAAACGAGTGGTGCTACAGCTAGCGATCCGAAACATGCTAAAATTGCAGCTAAAATACCTGCGGAGAAGTTATTAACAAGCATTTCAAATCCTTGTCTTACTTTCCCATCTAATGCCTGGTCAACCTTTTTAATTAAATAACCACCAAGTGGACCCATAATCATCGCTCCGATAAACATCGGAACATCTGTAGCAGCGATAACCCCCATTGCCGCGGTTGCACCAACAACCCCGCCTCGGAAATCATGAATCATTCGACCACCTGTAAAAGCAATTAATAATGGTAGAAGATAAGTGATCATTGGTCCAACCATTGCATTTAAGAATGAAACGGACTCAGCCTGTGAACTACTCTCACCATAATAGGATATTACACCTGCACTAATCGCAGTGATAATCCCCCATGCAATAAATGCACCGATATTCGGCATAATCATGCTACTAAGATTACTACCGAACTTTTGAACCTTTGAACGAATGCTGGTCTTTTCTGCCATCATTGTTCCTCCTTTTTCTATATAAAAATAAATAAATGCGATTCTTATATCTAGTTTAATCGCTTGAAAACGCTTCATTCAACCAATTGTTCACACAAATTCGTCACAATTAAGCGCGACAACATTTAATAAGTCCTGTAATATGTACCTTCCTTACGTTTCCCTATCACTCTCAAAACAAACATTAAAAAGACCATTTAACAAATAGCTGTTAAATGGTCTCTTTTCATCTATTCAAAAGTGCCTTAGCAATCTCCTGGTGTACCAGCATTTGCAGCTGTTCTAAATGATGTACCGCAACCACATGAAGCGATGGCATTTGGATTATCAATGGTGAATCCTCCACCCATCATGTTTTGCTTATAATCAATCACCAATCCTTTTATGACCGGTGCACTTTCTTCATCAACCAAAACGGACAATCCATTAATCTCAAACTTCTGATCTTCAGGAGCCTGTTCATTATCAAAACCCATGCCATAGGAAAGACCGCTGCATCCGCCACCTTTTACGCCTACGCGTAGCATCAACGAATGGTCTTCTTCGGCTTTCATCATCTCTTTAATATGCCCAACCGCTGCATCTGTTAATGTAATCATGGTCATCCTCCTATCGTTTTCTCTACATTTATTATAGTACGATAGATACACAATCTCAACCAACTGAACTCTTCTGGGCCATCTTGGTAAAATAACAGGTGTGCAACTTGTCTAATTCCTGACTAAAGTGGAGGACCTCGGGATGGTTAAGACCAAATTTTTCTGCTGCTTCAAGCATTTTTTGCCTCATACGTTCTATTCGTTCTTCAAACGAATCGCTCTGACAAATCCTACACAATATGATCCCCTCTTTTCATAAGGCCATTAAAAAGATAAAGAATTACACCCATTCTACTAAAATATACCTATTAATGCAATTTAATTTACAAAAAATCATTACTGAACCTTAGCGTACCTTTAGTTAAATTCTCCTCAAGTAAGCACAAACCTTTAAATCATAGAACGTGGGTAGTATAATAGTTAAAGATTACACATTTTCATGTTTAGTATATAGATTGTAATCCAGCTGACAGGCTATAGCTGTCAACTAGAGAGCAGGAGATGAATTGGATGAGCATATTGTTAACTGATACAAAGCTTGAAGGTATCAAAGAGAAGGTCTTGCACGGAGAACGTTTAACAATTGAAGATGGTCTATATTTATATGAAACACCTGATCTACTTGGAGTCGCACAGCTTGCTAACCAAGTGAATCTAAAGAAAAACGGGGACAATGTTTATTTTATTCAAAACATGTACATTAACCCAACCAATGTATGTGAAGCTTCATGTAGCTTCTGCGGATTTAAGCGTAAGCCGGGACAAGAAGGTGCTTACACAATGGATTCTGAAGCTTTACTTAAGTATGTTGGCGAACGTTGGAATGAAAACATTCGCGAGTTTCATATTGTTGGAGGGCATAACGTTGAGGTAGGATTTGAATACTACCTTGATACCATCCGCACGTTGAAAAAGCATTATCCATCTGCAACGATTAAAGCATACACTGGAGCTGAAATTGAATTCTTTTCTCGTATTTCAGGTCTAAGCATGAAGGGTGTGCTAGAAGAGCTAATCAAAGCTGGTCTCGATACACTTCCTGGTGGTGGCGCAGAGATTCTAACTGAGAATTATCGCGCGAAGATGAGCCCTGATAAAGCCTCTACTGATCAATGGCTTGAAGCTCATGAAATTGCACACTCATTAGGATTACGCACACATGCAACGATGTTATATGGTTCGATTGAATCGACGGAAGAACGTTTGATTCATATGGATCGTGTCCGTCAGCTGCAGGACCGTACAAATGGATTTATGGTATTCATTCCACTCGCGATGCAGCCTCGTAGTGTGAAAGCAAGCTTAAAACGCAGAACATCTGCATTTGATGATATGCGTACTCTTGCAATCAGTCGTTTAATGCTTGATAACTTTGATCATATTAAAGCGTACTGGATCAACATCGGTGTTCAATTAACACAGATGGCGCTGACATTTGGTTCAAGTGACATTCATGGAACGCTAATTGAGGAGCGTATTTCTCACTCTGTTGGAGCGCTAACTTCATCAGGTATTACGCGTGATGAATTAATTCACTTAATCAAGAGTGCAAACAAAACACCAATTGAGCGTGACACGTTCTATAATGTAGTTAAGACGTACTAATCGAAAAAGCGCAGTGGCCAGTAGCCATTGCGCTTCTTTATTTTGTGATCCATTCACCTTCAAAAATGGTTTCAGCCGCCCCGTTCATCAAGACCTCTCCATTATCTAACCATGTGATAAATAAGTCCCCACCTAATAAGTGAACGGTCACTTCTTTGTCACGAGGAGAGTGACCATTTAGTACAGCAGCGACAACTGCCGCACACGCTCCGGTCCCACACGCTTGGGTGATACCAGTGCCGCGTTCCCACACTCTAAAATGAAGCTCATCTTCCTTTAATACTTGAACATATTCAACGTTTACCCACTCTGGAAAGCGCTCATGTCTTTCTAGTGATGGTCCTACCTGCATTAACGGAATGGAATGTATATCCTCTGTAAAAATCACGGCATGAGGATTGCCCATCGATACCGCTGTGACATCTACACTTAACTCCCCAAGATCAATTGATTCATTCATTACTTGATCAACAGCCGCTCCAATCATCGGAATCTCAGATCGACTCAGTCTTGGTTTACCCATATTTACCGTAACAGTTGGCACTTGATTGGCCTCATCTGGATGAACCGTTGCTTCAACCAGTCCGCCCTTCGTTTCAATGGTAAATATCGTTTCGTCCACATACCCATGCTCATATGCAAATTTTGCAACACAACGTAGCCCATTTCCACAATTCATCGCTTCGGACCCATCGTTATTAAACACACGCATACTTACCTTTGCCGCATCAGACGGTCCAATCAAAATCATGCCGTCAGAGCCAATGCCTCGGTTTTTATCAGCTAATTGAATTGCAAGCTTAGGCATGGCTTCTTCTGCGATGGACTCTTTAAATAAATCAATATAAATATAGCTGTTACCCAAGCCATGCATTTTTGTAAATTTCATGATGTGCGGTCCTCCCTCAGTGCCTGGTTTGTCCAAAAATAGTCTTCATCCGCCTCGAGAATAATTAAACGTCCGTGACAGCAAGGTAAATTTAATTGTTTCTTAATACCTTCTTTTGCTTCTTCTAGTTCTCTTACTTTCATATGTGTGAGCACTTGATCCTCTCCACAAAAAGGGCACTCGTTTAAATAAATATCCTGGTATTGCTTTTCATACGGCCATGAATGGGAAAACGGAATAACTGGCATACTGTGACCTCCCGGTAGATTCGTAAAAAAACTTCTAGTATCCACTAGAAGTCGCAAGTTAGAACATTGGGTTCTCTTCAAGAAATACGTATATATTTGTAACGAGTTCATCAGCTGTTTCGCCCGAGACGTACTCACCATTTACAAGAGCAAATGGCTCCATCGCACAGGCCCCACAATGACTTAAGCACCCGTAATCAACAATATCTAAATTAGGATCTTTTTCAAGCTGTTCCATCGCGCTTTGTGAGACACTTGCTAAATTGCTGAAACAGAACTCTATAATTGGTCTCATGTCTTCACCTCAAATTTCTACCTATAGACTACCTTCTAGGAAAAAAGAAGTCAACGACTAGAAACTAATGTCGAAATCAACCTTGTTTTCTCATAAAATCGTCTGTATAATTTAAAAATGACCGGGGTCATTTAAGGAGAGAATGAAGTGAAACAAGTTAAAAAGGTAGAAACCAAAGAAAAAATTGAAAACGCTGCAATTGCTCTTTTTAGAGAGAAAGGGTTTGATCGTACAACCGTTCAGGAAATTACATCAGCCGCCCATGTAGCAAAAGGAACCTTTTTTAACTACTTTCCGACAAAAGATTCCATCATGCACTCCCTTGCCAAAGAACGACTAACAAGTGTGATGAAGCATATCCAACAATATCCCAGAAATCAGTTACAGCTGTCTAACCGCATTCATTCGTATTTATATTTTATTCTTGATGAGTATGACCAGCACCCTACGTTAACGATTCAAATGTGGAAATTCGTTGTAGACAGTGAGCATTTGCTCTTATCTCACTGGCGTGAATTGCTTCTGGAAGCACTAAACAAACAAGAGCTGACCCCTGGAACGGACATAGAGCTTTGGGCACATATCATCCATTCTCATGTGTCGTACGGAATACAATTATATGCAAAAGAACCCACACGGATCCGATTATTAACTCGCGTAATGGCATTGGTCGAAGCAAGCTTGTCTGCCGTTATGGTGAAAAGGAGTAAACCCCACATGGAAAAATTAGTGATTCTTGGAGCTGGGTATGGCGGTATGCGTGTGATGCAACGCCTTCTACCCAACGACCTTCCTGACAATGTTGAAATCACATTGATTGACCGCTTGCCGTACCATTGCTTAAAAACAGAATATTATGCTCTTGCAGCCGGAACAGCTGCGGATCATCATTTGCGTGTAGCCTTTCCAGAAGACTCTCGCCTAAAAGTTAAATATGCTAACATTGACTCCATTGAGCTTGAGGATAAAAACATTGTTCTCGACAGTGGCGAATCCGTCCCATTCGATAAGTTAATTGTTGGTCTCGGATGTGAGGACAAGTACCACGGTGTACCTGGTGCAAAAGAAAACGCTTATAGCATTCAAACAATGGAAGCCACTCGCAAAACGTACGAAGCCCTAAATAACGTTCGACCTGAAGGAGTCGTATCGATTGTTGGAGGTGGACTGAGCGGCGTAGAGCTAGCAAGTGAGCTTCGTGAAAGTAGACCAGATCTCACTATCAAGCTCTTCGACCGAGGTGAAATGATCTTATCCTCTTTCCCTAAAAAGCTTAGTACCTACGTACAAGGCTGGTTTGAGGATCACGGCGTAGAGATTGTGAACAAATCAAACATCACAAAAGTAGAACCGAATGCTATCTACAATCATGACGAACGCGTTGATGTTGACGCCGTCATTTGGACTGCAGGAATCCAACCCGTTAAAGTGGTGCGCGATCTAGATGTCGCTAAAGACTCTTCTGGACGCGTTGAATTAACGCCACAGCATTTCCTTCCTGGAAACGAAGACGTTTTCGTAGTAGGTGACTGTGCGAGCCTGCCTCATGCTCCAAGTGCTCAACTCGCAGAGGGGCAGGCCGAACAAATTGTACAAATCCTGAAAGCTCAATGGAACAACGAAACCTTACCAACAGAGCTTCCTAAAATAAAACTAAAAGGAGTTCTTGGCTCCCTCGGCAAAAAGCATGGCTTTGGCCTAATGGGCGAACGCACATTGCTCGGACGAGTACCGCGCGTACTCAAAAGTGGCGTGCTTTGGATGTACAAGTATCACTCCGGTTGATCAACGAGAGAGTAGCAGATGATGTCTGCTGCTTTTTTTTGTGTGGATAAGGGAGGGGAGGGGGTCTTGGTTAGGTGCTGGTTCTTCTTGCTGTGCTCTAGAAAGGTCTTATTATCTGGAGTGTCGGCTTGGTATTGAGCGTCGCTTCTTGGTATATCAGCCTTTCTCCTTGGTATGAGGGGGCTTTTCTTGCTGGCGCTCCCTCTCCTCTTGCTATTTTCTGCCTTCTACTTAGTAACGCTCTGGCCTTCTTGTTAAATTTTTTTGAGGTCTTGGTGTTCCTCCCACTCTTCTTGCTAACACTTATGTTCTTGATTAGGTCATAATTCATCTTGCTGTGCTCCTGTAAGCTCTTGGTATCCTCTCCGATCTCCTTGCTATCGGGGCTCTGTTCTTGGTGATGGGCAGGGTTTTCTTGCTATCAGGAGCTAAATCTTGCTTGCACCCCCTCTCCTCTTGTTATTTTCTGCGTTCTTCTTAGTAACGCTCTGGCCTTCTTGTTAAATTTTCAAAAGGTCTTGGTGTTCCCCTCACTCTTCTTGCTAACACTACAGTTCTTGTTTAGGTCGTGATTCTTCTTGCTATGCCCCTGAACGTACTTGCTCCTCCGCATATACTTCCCGCTGAGGCACCAATCCCACTACTTCTCTACATAAAAAAGCCACGATCTACATCGCGGCTTCCACTTTGGCTGAGACGGTTTTTAAGTTTGGGTTACCTTCTGCGATGACCTCGCCGTTTAGCACAAGGAGGGGGTAAAAATATTCGTCATTTAAGATTGCTTCAGAAAAGGACTGGTGCTCTTCGTTATCAGTGGGTTGTTCGATGTCTACGTAGTGAACGTCTAGGTCTGCGTTCGGAAATTTGCGTTTGAGTGCAGCTTCTAGCCATTCCTTAGTTTCAATTGCGCTTGGCAGGTGTACACAGCTTGCGCACTTTTGTTCTGCTCCGTATATTGTAAGTTGAATTCCGATCATTCTCACTTCCTCTCCTATAAAGCGTACCGAATAATGTGAAAAGATTCAATTAAAGAATTTGCATCATCCTAAGGAGAATGAGAACTTTTCTCGAAAAATACGTCAAGATCATGGATTTTTTCTGCTATGACGATTATAATAGGGTCAGAAAGGAGTGTTGACCCATGGAAACAAGTACTGATATGTTAGAAGAAGTACAAGAAGTATTGGAGAAGCTTCGTCCTTTTTTACTTCGTGACGGTGGAGATGTTGAGTTAGTAGGTATTGAAGACGGGATTGTTCGTGTTCGTCTACTAGGCGCTTGCGGTTCTTGCCCAAGTTCAACGATTACACTTAAGGCGGGTATTGAACGCGCGCTTCTTGAGGAAGTACCTGGAGTAAAAGAGTTAGAGCAAGTATTTTAATAAAGATGAAACGCCTGGTCCTCGGACCAAGCGTTTTTTTACATCATAAATTGGTCAAACATTTGCTCAGCTGCTTCGTAACTTTCAAAGATGGCATCATCTTCTTCAATGGAGTGATAATAATCATACAGAAGCAATGATAAGATAGATGGATCCATAGGATCTCGTGCGATCGTTGCCTCCTGAATGGTTGCAACAGTTGGTGTGTGAGGGTTTCTATAAATAATATAGACAGATTGACCTTCATAAAGGTTATTAACATTTAACAATCTCATCCACCTCCAGCCTATTTACGTTCAGCCGTAGTGTATGTGATGTTTCTGTCATTTATTCCTTTTTTGTCTAATTATCTATAATAAGTTGAACGCCCTTTTTCGATGGCTTTAATACATCCACTTCAATGCCTTCAAATGCTTGAGTTAATGTGTGAGCTACCTGTACGCCCATGCCTTCTTTTGTGATACAAAGAATGGTTGGTCCCGCTCCGCTTAATGCGGCCCCGTAAATATCCACCTGGGTTTCGGCGAATGTGATGACCTTATCCATAATCGGAATTAACTGTTTACGATACGGTTGATGGTACAGATCACGTGACATCATTTCACCAACGAGCTCCCAATTACCTGTGAGTGCTGCGGCTGTAAGTACATTTCCTACACTACCTGCTTGAACAGCTTCCGAAAAGTCGAGCGACTCTGGCAGTACCCCGCGTGCGGTTTTTGTCAGCACTTCTTCTGTTGGAATAAGAAACACTAAGTCAAGCTTTGGAATTCCAGCTTGAACGACTCGTGTCAAGTCTTGATGATGGGTTCCAATAACTAAACCTCCATAAACAGAGGCTGCTACGTTATCTGGGTGTCCCTCCCAAAGGCTTGCCATACGAGTTTTCTTCTCTGCTGCAACCTCTTCATCAGAGAAGTAACAAGCGAGCTCGATTCCAGCAACAATTGCCGCTGCACTGCTACCTAATCCTCGTGCAAGCGGGATGTTGCTAGTCATTTTCACATGACAAGGCGGAAGACTGCAATTTAATTGTTCAGCCGTCTGTTTAGCTACTTGGTACACTAAATTATCAACACCCGTTGGAATTCCTTTTAAATCTTTTGAGTCAGAAGAAAAATACCAGTCGCCTGCTGTTGTAACCTCTAGTTCAAGGTAACGACTAACAGCAAGACCAATGGAATCAAAGCCTGGTCCCAAATTAGCTGTACTCCCTGGGACCTTAATTTGAAAGGATTGTGCTTCCATTATTGAGTCACACCTTGTTTTAAATGAGCAAGGAATGCGTCTTTTTCATTCGGTAATAGAGTTGGCTTCACTTTGACACTGTCAATTGCTGTGGCAGGATCTTTAAGTCCGTTACCTGTTAATACACAGACAACCTTAGATCCTTGCTTAATTTCACCAGAATCAATTTGTTTTTTCAGTCCTGCTAAAGAGGCAGCTGAAGCTGGTTCACAAAAGACTCCTTCTTTAGTTGCAAGCGCTTGGTAGGCTTCAATAATTTCGTCATCTGTTACAAAATCAATTTTACCGTCTGATTCCTCTACTGCATTAACTGCTTTATCCCAGCTTGCCGGATTTCCAATACGAATGGCTGTTGCAATGGTTTCAGGGTCCTCAATCACTTCGTTACGAACAATGGCCGCTGCTCCTTCTGCTTCAAAGCCTCTCATTTGCGGAAGTCCGGTTCCTTTTGCTTCGTGATATTCTTTAAAGCCTTTCCAGTATGCTGTGATGTTTCCTGCGTTACCAACCGGGATACATAACACATCTGGCGCTTGTCCGAGTGCGTCACACACTTCAAAGGCCGCTGTTTTTTGGCCTTCAATTCGATAAGGATTCACAGAATTCACAAGCGTAATTGGCTCTACTTCACTGATTGAGCGAACGATATCAAGTGCGTGGTCAAAGTTTCCTTGAATTTCAAGAACTTCAGCGCCATACATTACAGCTTGAGCAAGCTTGCCGAGTGCAATTTTGCCCTCTGGGATCACAACGATACAACGGAGTCCCGCACGAGCACCATATGCTGCTGCCGCTGCAGATGTATTTCCGGTAGAAGCACAAATAATTGCTTTACTCCCCTCTTCCTTTGCTTTTGCTACCGCCATCACCATTCCTCTGTCTTTAAACGAGCCAGTTGGATTGGCTCCCTCGTATTTTACGTGGATGTCTACGCCCCACTCCTTAGATAAGCGTTCTAGTGGTACAAGTGGTGTATTCCCCTCTGACAAAGAAAGTGAAGGTGTTTTCTCCGATACTGGTAAAAATTCTGCATATTCTTTAATAAGACCATTCCATTTACTCATCTCTTAATTTCCCCCTTCAACGCAGTAGCTGCTTTCAACTGATTCAACAACCTCTACGTTTTCCAATCGTTTAATTAATCCATCAAATGTCTGTTTACTTGTTTTATGTGTAACTACAATAATTTCAGCTAGTTTTTCGCCTTCTACTGGCAGCTGTAAAAGCTTTTCAAAGCTGACATCAAATTCAGCAAATAAAGCGGTAATAGCCGAGAATGTTCCCGTCTGATCCAATACTTTTAAGCGGATAAAGTACTGTGAAGAAATCTCGCCGGCTTCTTTTAATTTCTTTTCGTTCATTGGAGCGAGTACACTCTTTCCGTTTACTCCAAGTCTCATGTTCTTCATCACCGTGACAAGATCGGAGACAACGGCTGTTGCAGTTGGCAAAGAGCCAGCACCCGGTCCATAAAACATTGTTTCTCCAACTGCTTCTCCATGAATGTAAACGGCGTTGTACTCATTGTGTACAGAGGAGAGTGGATGTTCATTCGGTAAAAGCGTTGGACGCACACTGACATCAATTTTACCGTCAGTGCGGTCTGCAATTCCAATCAGCTTCATTGTATAGCCAAGTCGCTCTGCATAATGTAAGTCGGCATCTGAAATGCTGCTAATACCCTCTACAGACACATCTGCTAAACTAATCGGAGCAGAAAAACCAAGCGTAGCAAGGATCGCCATTTTTCTTGCTGCATCTAGTCCTTCAACATCTGATGTTGGATCACTCTCTGCAAAACCTAGATCCTGCGCTTGTTTTAACACATCTTCGTACGAGCTACCTTCTGTACTCATTTTTGTTAAGATATAGTTCGTTGTTCCATTTACAATTCCCATTATTTTTTTAATACGATCCGCAGACAATCCGTCTGATAAACTGCGTAAAATAGGAATCCCACCAGCTACACTGGCTTCATAATATAGGTCACATTGATTTTCAACCGCTGTTTTCAGTAACTGCGCGCCATGGATCGCCATTAGATCTTTATTTGCTGTGACCACATGTTTTTTTTGTTTAAGAGCAGCCAAGAGCCAATCCTTTGTTTGCTCGACTCCACCAATCACTTCAACAATCACATCAATTTCTCGATCTTGAATGACTTCATAAGGATCTTCCGTTAAAAGCGAGTCTTGAATTAAACTCTCGCGAAATTTTTGTTTGTCTCGTACTAGAACCTTCTTAATTTCAACAGGACAGCCAACTTGATGCTGTAATTCCTTTTGGTGGCGAGTAATAATGGACGCCACCCCTGTTCCTACTGTTCCTAGTCCAAGAAGCCCTACTTTTACTGACTCTGCCACGTTTCCCACTCCCAACTATCTCTTTAAAAATACAAATGTTTATCTATAAAGGACATTATAGACCTGATCGTAGCTTAAAACAAGAACCTTCTGAAAGTTTACAAGAGATTAAGATTCATCCCAAAAATAAAAACCGTTCCTAAGAAATTAGAAGCGGTTTTAGAGTGTTACAACCAGTCAACCCTTGGGAAGCCAGTTGGCGTATTGGGCATTGGACGTACATCTGCAAAACGATGTAAAAAGATCTCATTTTCTTTTTCCTGTTCGATTAATTGTAAAAAGGTCTGACCAAGCTTTTGCTGATCAATTGGTATTTGACAACGGTAATAATCCTCTACAAGCTCAAAGTAATGAACAGGATATAACAACCGAGCAAACATGAGCCGCCAGCTTGTAGAAGAGAGAGGCTGATATCTCTGGTACCCCTCTAAAAAGTCAGTTGCTTGTGACCATTGAGCCGAGCGTGACAGCTGCCCTCGTCGTCCCCTGAGCCATTCAGCGAGATCTCTTGCAGGATGATCAAATACCAAAGCCGTTGGTGGTTTGATCATGGCTCCATTCCCTGACAGTTGAATCCATGCCCGCTCTGAAAATCTCCGGTGGCAAAGTGTCCCCTCTACTGTTTCGCTTCCAGCTCCGTCCAATGTTGTATCTGTTACATACTGAATTGCATTTTCTGAAAGTCCCATAAAGTAAGGATAGGTTGTTAGAAACGCTTCATCCACAACAGTTCTTGGTCCTTGCGTGTATAATTCCTCATACCAATTCTCAAGTTGCTCAAGTCTAGTTGTCCAGATAGCTCCCCACTGCCCAAACAACTCCTGCTGCCTCACTCTGGGCTGAATTTGTCGTCCGAAATGGTGCCAAGATGCTAAGTGTTCTCCTATGCCTCTTTCATCCGTTGGCATAGGTTGGGCACGCGTTTGATTTGGCAAGGGTAATTGGCAAAGATACATTTCTGATCCTTCAATTAAGCTTGTATTTGTCCCTTGGGCGGTCTGAACCAGCTCCGGAACGGATACATCTCCTGCTTCTCTAAGAAATGAGATGAATGTGAGCATATCTGCTTCATTTGAAGCACTCTCATCTTTTGGGAACAATATATAGGGCACGCCTCCAGCTTCAAAGCATTCATAGCCATCTAACGTAAACCGTTTTTCACTATATAACCGATAACTATCGTAAATGTTCCGTTCAAACATCGTTTCCCTCCTCGCGATTTTGTCATTATAAATAGTCTATGACCCAGTTGTATAAAATGTGTGTAGGAATCCAACACTATGAAATCCAAAGAATCGTACGGAAGGAGAACCCTTTATGAGAAACGTTTGCTCACAAAAAGAGCTGTCAGATAAGGCAAGGGATTGGCTTACGTTTAGAGGAGTGACACTAGATGATATAGCTGAGCTTGTCCACTTTTTACAAAAGGCTTATCATCCGAACCTGTCGATGGAGCTGTGCAAGGAAAATGTGGAACGGGTCCTATCTAAGCGAGAGGTTCAAAATGCTATAATTACCGGCATTCAACTAGATATCTTAACAGAGAAAAAGGTGCTAGAGGCTCCTCTGCAAGGGATACTTGAGCGCGATGAAGGATTGTATGGGATTGATGAGGTTATTGCTCTTTCTATTGTGAATGTCTACGGCTCTATTGGATTTACAAACTACGGATACGTTGACAAGCTAAAGCCTGGCATCCTCAAGAAGTTAAACGAGAAAAAAGAAGGTGTTTGTCACACCTTCTTAGATGATATTGTAGGAGCCATTGCAGCAGCTGCCTCCAGTCGTTTAGCACATCGAATGGAGGAAGAACCTACTATTCGAATGTCCACTGAGAAAGAGCTTGAAGTGTAATGGTTGGTTTTTCTGGCAATTGAGTTAAGTCAGCTTCTGTTGTGACGCCTGAGAGCACAAGCATTGTATCCATTCCTGCATTCAGTCCGGCCATAATGTCTGTACGATAGTTATCGCCAACCATCATTGTCTCACTTGAACGTAATCCCAATTTATCAAGAGCTTGATTCATAATTAGTGCCTCTGGTTTCCCAACAAACATGGGCTTTGTTCCTGATGCTGTTGCAATGGCCGCAACAATCGAACCATTTCCCGGTACAAGCCCTTCCTCTGTTGGTAAAGCATGATCTTGGTTTGTTGCAATAAATGTAGAGCCTTGCTGGATGAGAAGAGAAGCTTGTTTGATTTTCTGATAGGTTACTTCACGATCTAGCCCCACGATAACAAAATCAACATTCTCCGTTGCTTCAACGAGACCCGCATGACGACATGCTTCTCGAATTCCTTCTTCCCCAATGACGTACACACGAGCCGCCTGCTGTTGTTCACGAATGTAGGATGCCGTTGCCATTGCAGATGTATACACATGGTCAGATGTTGCAGGAATGGCTAATTTACGCAAGTGAGCAGCTGCTGTTTCCGGTGTCTTTGTTGAATTATTTGTCACAAATAAGTAAGGAAGTTCTCTACGTTCAAGTTCGCGAACAAATTCTATCGCTTCTGGAATGACCTCTCCTCCACGATACATTGTCCCATCTAAGTCAATTAAATATCCTTTATACATCATGGCTCATTTCCTTTCATGAGAAAAACCGTCCAGTGGACGGCTTACTTAGTTGTAGATTGCTTATTAATTTTATACACACAGTGTGCGTCTCCATTTTCAGCCATACATGCTGTACGTTCGACGTTTTCCGTGTAGAGTAATTCCTTGAATAACTTCTTTTCACATGTACAAGCAATGGGATAAGCTTTAGCCACATGGGCAATCGGACAGTTGTATTCAATAAATTCGTACGAACCATCTGCGTTTTCCGACCACTGAACCATATATCCCTGTTCGTTTTGAATATCAGCTAATGCTCGAATTCGTTCTTTTAACGTCCCAGTAACACTCGCTCCATACGAATCATGAAGGCGATTATGTCGCTTTTCAAATAATTGATTAACGGCTTCTTTGCCGTATAGCTCCTGTAGATCATCTAAAAAACCAAGTGATAGCTGGCTATATTTTCGCGGGAAATTTTCATTACCCTTTTCAGTTAAATAGTATTTATGAACGGGCCTTCCCATGGTTTGACGAACCAATCGGGAGGTTATTAGTTCTTCATCTTCTAACCCTCGTAAATGACGTCTAACCGCCATCTCCGTAATCTTAAGCATTTCAGACAGTTCAGCTGTTGTCATCTCATGCTTTCGTTTTAACAGGGTCAACACAACTGAACGAGTTGACGTTGATTGGTCTCTCATTCTGTCCACCACCTTACGTTTATTGTAAGCGATGGGCATTCTTTTTGTAAACGAACAGGACTTGTCTACTCTTTAGGTAAAAAAGCTGATACTGGTCCCAGTTCATTTGCCAAGTAGCTGCGAACATTCTCCGGGAATGCTTTTAATGCTCCGCTTTGTGCTTGGAGAAGTTGATAAAGATCGCTGTGGTTAATGGTCCCCGTTGTTTGAATGATCTCTTTTCTAGCTTGAAGGAATTCTTTTAGCGATTCTCCCTGCCCATGCGGTACAACACGTTCGTCCACTAAAATATCAACAATATCTGCGTAACTTCCTGGATCACGCATAATAAATCCATCAATCATACTGTTCCCTACATCGATAATTGCTTCAATCATGAGGTAGCAAACACGCTCCAAAGCTAAATCCTCTACGAT
This sequence comes from Alkalihalobacillus sp. NPDC127517, assembly GCF_050276055.1. Taxonomy (NCBI): domain Bacteria; kingdom Bacillati; phylum Bacillota; class Bacilli; order Caryophanales; family Bacillaceae; genus Alkalihalobacillus; species Alkalihalobacillus sp. NPDC127517. Next base: position 219,277 of record NZ_JBNNQX010000008.1, read on the forward strand.
TGAATCACGTTCATTTAGCGAATCCAATGTTGGAAAAAGCGATTCCATATATCGTAATGTCGTTTCAATTTTCGTACGGTCTACAAAATACATTCTATAACCCAATCCTTTCTTGTAAGCGCAGTCAACTAAAAATAAAAGAACATCTTTTGGTTACCCTATAAATAAAGGGGGCTTTCTATTGAAAAAGACTACGGAATACCACGACTTTAAAAACGTTGAAGCCATGCATAATTATGTGACAGCTGAAGCCACTCCTGAAGGTCCTTATGGTTCTCCGATTGGAAAAGAAACACCTGTAGAAGGTAAAAGCACCCCTTGGAGAAAAGACCAACGCACCTATAGCGCATTTAATTATGTAAATAAGGATCTTCACCAACATACGCCCAGGAAATACCCTGGACATCACCCACCACACGATTCATAAAAGAGGGTTATTTACCCTCTTTTTGTTTATGTTTATTACCTTTATCTGAACGTTTTTTAATACGTTTTACAACAAAATATGCGCATCCAAAATTACAATACTCATAAAGATAATCCGGCAACGTACTAATCTTGGAATCATATGTTGATTTCTTATGTTTGTCTTCAAAAAAACCTCTTAGGCGTAATTGATTGTAGCCCCAATCTCCTACAATATAATCGTATTTATTTAAGATATCGCTATAACGCGCCTTAAAGGCTTCTTCGTCCCAGCCATCTTTTATATCTTCAACGACTTCAAATTGAAGCTCCTGAATCATAACCAACGCGTATACACCTCACGTTTCATTTTTTCCATTGTATCATAAGCATTAGGTAGCAGGAAATGTCGGGTTTTGTAAAAGGAGAACAGCATTTTGACCATTAAAAAGACGGACATTTCTTTTAATCGAATGTCCGTCTTCTATTTGTTATGAATTTACGGTTGATCCATCTTGTACTTTTCTAGCTTCTTCATTTACTTGTGCCTGATTTACCTGCTCATCCGCATGGTAAGACGAACGAACGAGTGGTCCGGCCTCACAATGACTGAACCCTTTACTCATCGCAATTTCACGAAGCTCTGCAAATTCATCTGGGTGATAATATTTTTGTACTTTTAAATGCTTTTTAGTAGGTTGTAGATATTGACCAATCGTCATAATGTTTACGTTGTTTGCTCTAAGATCATCCATCGTTTCAATAATCTCTTCTTTTGTTTCACCAAGACCAATCATTAAGCTTGATTTTGTTGGGATATCCTCGTGCATTTCCTTGGCACGACGAAGGAATTCAAGCGTACGTTCATAAGTCGCACGCGCCCGAACTCTTGGAGATAAGCGGCGAACCGTCTCAATATTGTGGTTCATAATATTAGGTCTCGCATCCATAAGTGTCTGCAGACTGTTTTCATTTCCGAGCATGTCTGAAGGAAGCACTTCTATGGTACAGAATGGATTTTTACGACGAATCGCACGTACTGTTTCTGCAAAAACGTCGGCACCGCCATCTTTTAAGTCATCTCTAGCTACGGCAGTGATCACGACATGTTTAAGCCCCATGTCACTCACCGAGTCTGCCACACGTTCCGGCTCTTGTAAATCGAGTTCTGTAGGAAGGCCTGTCTTTACTGCACAAAATCGACAGGCTCGTGTACAGATGTCACCTAAGATCATAAATGTAGCCGTTTTTCGAACAGCCCAACATTCATGAATATTTGGACATCTTGCTTCCTCACATACCGTATGTAGTTTCTTTTCTCTCATCATTTTCTTTAAGTTTGTATAGGATTCATTGGTATTTAGCTTAATTTTAAGCCATTCTGGTTTACGGACATGCTCCTCTTTCTTTGCCACTCTATCCACCATCCTTACTAATCATATCAACTTTAAGACTATTCTCTTCTTACTTTATCACGAGTAAACCGTTTAGCCAAACCCCTCTTTTTAAAAATTGCCAATCATTCACTAATATATTTTCCACATTGAAGCTTACACTACCTTTATAATGCTTGATTGAAAGGAGCAGCCAAACATGTCTCCAAAACGAATAGCTTTAGTCATTCTTTTCTTTATGATCTGTGCACAAGCGCTGCTTCCTCACTCAGGACTTGCCGCAGAGCAATCTGATACGACGTATAATGATCGGATGAATTTGTATAAAAAAACAGAAACCTTAACAAATGTTCCTTGGTATTATCTCGCAGCTGTTGATACGTATGAAAGAGGATTACGCAAAGCTTTAAGAGATCGGGACGAGGAAAAGGGACTCATCTCTATCTTCTATTCACCTACTCAATGGGCCGGTGCAACAAATCCTGATCTGGATGATTCAGATCCGCTTTCCATCAGTATCTTTGGTGGTGTAGGTATGGACGGCGATGGGGACGGAGTTGCAGATCGGTTTAACGATGCAGACCTACTTTTTACGTTCGCTCATTTTTTAGAAAAGTACGGCTTTAAAGAAGAAGATATGCGAATTGCTTTATGGGAATATTACAAGCGAGAACAATCCGTTAATATTGTCCAATCTCATGCAAAAACGTATAAAACATTCGGTACTCTTGATCTACATGAACACAGCTTTGTTATGCCACTTCACGCGAATTATAGCTACCGCAGTACTTGGGGTGCAAAACGCGGCTGGGGTGGACGCAGAATTCACGAGGGAACAGATTTATTTGCTGGATATGGTGTGCCTATTCAATCAACCTCATATGGTACCGTTGAATTAATTGGCTGGAATAATTACGGAGGCTGGCGAGTGGGCATACGTGACCTAGATAACATCTATCATTATTATGCTCATCTTAGTGGGTTTGAAAAAGGCATTAAAAAAGGAGATGTGGTGAAACCTGGTCAAGTTGTAGGGTACTGTGGCAGCTCCGGCTACGGAAAGCCAGGAACTCAAGGAAAGTTCCCTCCTCATCTTCATTACGGAATGTATCGCGATAATGGGGTAACGGAGTGGTCGTTTGATCCTTATCCTTTGCTTAAAAGCTGGGAGAGACAGGCTTTTAAAAAGAGAAATAGTAACTAAATATTAAAGAGCAAGCATCTGTTTGGATGCTTGCTCTTCTTATTATTTTGCATCAAGTTGTTTTTTCTTTGTTGATCTTCTTGCATTAATAATGCTAAAGATAAGGCCACCCCATATAATGGTTGTGCTTAAAATCAGCATAACGATCGCACTTGTACTCATATTGTATTCTTCCTTCCTATTAGTACTGCTTTAACTGGTTTTTATCTGTTCTCCATTTAACCATAGTAAGGATAAATCCGAACACGATGGCAAGAACAGCAACAGTCCACCCAAATGTAATAAGGAAACCAGTTGGATACTCTTCATAGTTTGTCGTAAGGTTTGTGATCAGGTTCTGTACAAGCATGACACCCAATACAAGTGGAGTGACAACAGATAAACAGAACGTCCACCAGCCACCAATTTTAAAGTCTGATACTTCATTCGTGTGAGCTTTCAATTCAGGTAGCTTACGAAGAACCCAAGATACAACAATAACAGAAATTAACCCAGAGACGGCAATACCAAAGTTATTAATAAAGTAATCGACGGTATCTAACACTCTAATTCCGTTTTGCGTTGTATAAATTAGTGATATTAAAGCTGATAGTCCGCCTCCAAATAAAACGGCTTTTGTTCTAGAAATGTTGAACTTCTCTTGGATCCCTGCAACATATGTCTCAACAATGGAAATGAGTGAAGTTAACCCGGCCAGAACTAAGCAACCAAAGAATAGAACACCGAAGAACTCGTTAAATCCAGGAAATGTACTAATAATCTGTGGGAACACAACAAATGCTAGTCCAATTCCTCCAGTTGCGACATCTTCCACAGCTACACCACTTTGAACAGCCATAAAACCTAATGCTGAGAATACTCCGATTCCTGCAAGAATTTCAAAACCTGAATTACTAAAACCAGTAATAAAAGCATTATTGTTAATATCCGATTTTTTCGGTAAATAACTTGCATACGTGATCATGATGGCAAAGGCCACTGATAAGCTAAAGAAAATATGTCCATATGCAGCTACCCAGACTGACGGCTTAAGTAAACCTTCCCAGTTTGGCTTGAAGAATGCGTCTAATCCTGTCATAGCCCCTTCAAGGGTTAATGCGCGAATCACAATACATAAAAACATAATAACAAGAGCTGGAATGATAATACGGTTCGCCAACTCAATTCCACGTTTAACTCCTTTGAATAAAACACCTAGTGCAACTGCCCAGACAAGGACAAGCGGTAAAAGTATACTTGGAACAAACGAGCCCATTTCACTAGCTGAAGCGGATGCATTTAAGAACGGTCCAAAAAAGAATGCATCAGGATCACTACCCCAACTTAGATTTAAAGAAAAAACAGCATAGGATAAGGCCCAAGCAATAATGACCGAATAATAAGTAGAAATAACAAATGCAATAGCTACTTGCCACCATCCTAACCCTTCTGCTCGCTTATTTAATCGTGCGTACGTTAATGGTGAAGAGCCTCTATATTTTTGACCCATTGTAAATTCCATAATTAGAATCGGAATTCCGGCTGTTAGCAAAGCAAAAAGATAAGGAATTAAAAATGCTCCTCCCCCATTGTCGTATGCTACATAAGGAAACCTCCAAATATTACCTAATCCTACCGCAGAGCCTATCGCTGCTAATATAAACCCTGCTCTTGAACCCCACTGTTCTCTTTCTGCCATCCTGTTAAACTCCCTTCGGCTTGTTAACGCAATCAGATCCTTTAGTCAAAATGATCTGATAATTCAAATTAGACATATTGTAGGAAAAATCGTCATTTTCTTAACACAATGTCAATTATTCATTATAGGCATGCTCCTGGCAGTTGTCAAAGTAAGTTATACCCAAATAAAAGATTCATCGACTAATGTTTAAAAATGATTAAGTTAGGGAAAAGAGTATATTTCACTTAACTACTGTATACTTTGCTAAGTGGGTGTGAGAGAATGAACTAACAGCTTCACGATGGGCTGAATCGATATCGAGGAGTGTGCCCCATGTACAAAGTCATTCGTACTGTAAAAGGGGTAACAGAGACTCTGAAGGATTCAAACAGCCATTTGGATAAAACCTTTACAGATTCTGTTGCTGCAGAATTGTTAGCAAAGAAACTGAACGCAAATTCGTTGTTGAATGCTGATCACTGGAAAGTACAACAGGTTAGGTAATCTAGTAAATGGGTGGCTGCTTATTTATTTGATCATTTAGCTAGACTATCATAAAAAAACGCGCATGCTGGTTGCATGCGCGTTTTATTTGTATTTAAGCGAGGTTGGACTTTTGAACTTTTTTTATCACAAAAGCAACGAATACTAAAATAGCGATCGTTAGAATGAGCGTCACAATTGTTCCGAGAAACGGAAGCAAAAGGAAACCAAGAGCTGCAACTAGTGCAGAGATGATTGCATAAGGGAGCTGCGTCATCACATGGTCAATATGATGACTACCTGATCCCGCAGCCGATAAGATGGTCGTATCGGATATTGGAGTGATATGATCTCCAAAAATAGAACCCGCCATAACCGCTGCAAGCATAGGTAATAGCAATGAACTATCTACGGTTGCTCCCATATCTCCAGCAATCGGTAGAAGAATAGCAAAGGTTCCCCATGAGGTTCCCGTTGAAACAGCAGAGATACCAGCGATTATAAATAACATAAGTGGAAGTAAAAATGGTGGAATTCCATTACTTACGAGTGAAGCGAGATACGCCCCCGTACCAAGATCTCCAATGATTGAGCTGATTGTCCAAGCTAAAAGTAGAATACATACGGCAGGTAGCATTGATTTAACACCTGCTTTTGCCACAACAAGCATATCTTTTGCAGCTGGTTTCGTACGTAATGTGCAAATGAGCACTGTAAGTAGGCCAACTATTCCTCCGTATAATAAAGATCGAGATATATCAGTAAACTCCAATATACTCATACTGTTAACAGGTATACCTTCGTCCTGTGCACCCATAATACCAGTACTAATCATACTTCCTACTGTCACAACCATAAGTAATAAGATTGGCAGAATTAAATAGCTTATCTTACCTTGCTGCTCACCAGCTTCTGTTTGAGCAGATCCCTCAGGTTCTCCTTTAGACAGATCATAGAGTACGCCTTCACGTATGGCTAAATCTTCGTGTTTTTTCATAAGACCGATGTCAAACTTATACAAAGCCACTACAAATACCATTGATAATGCAGTCATTGCATATAAATTCATCGGAATCATTGCAAGAAACGCTTGAAATGCACTATAATCTGTTACTTCATTTTTTTCGAGCACTCCAGCAATAATGGTAATAATATACGCCCCCCAGCTGGATAACGGAGCAATCACACAGATAGGAGCTGCAGTGGAATCCACAAAGTAAGCAAGTTTTGCTCGTGAAATCCGGTGACGGTCTGTTACAGGACGGCTTACATTTCCAACCGTTAAACTATTAAAATAATCATCGATAAAGATAATAAATCCTAAGAAAACGGGAAGCAATTGCGCTCCTCTACGCGTTTTAATTCGTTTTACTGCCCATTCTCCAAAGGCCGTGCTTCCTCCCGAGTAGGAAATAAACGAAGCAACCATCCCAAGTAAGATCAAAAAGAGCAGAATAAAAAATTCCCAATCGTTCACAGCGAAACCACTGTCTACGATCGCACCAGTTATCGCTTTCATTGTGGTGGGCTCTGCGACTTCATAACTAAAGAAGAGAGAACTAACAATGTGCAGAATTTCTGTTGCTGCGCGAGGTATTGAAAAATCATAAAGCATGAGTGCACCAAGAATGATGCTTACACCTAGTGATAAGAGAACTTTTCTTGTTAAGACTACAAGGATAAGTGCAAGTAGCGGGGGAATAATTGAATAAATATCCATATACCTAATGTTCCTTTCTATTGATCAAATAAAATAAGAGCCATCACGGATATCCCATGATGGCTCTCTCAATACACAAACGCCCATTCCATGTTGATAGTCCTCCACAGCTTTTACACTGTGACAGTCCAGTAGTTGTTCACCACTGACCCAACAAAAAGAATATGCCACTCTTCTTGTTTCGGCGAAGCTTCCTTTCCATTTGCATCATCGTTGCCACTCCACAAACGTACTCTTAAGATTCGCGCCTCTACCTCACTCGACATGAGGTTTATACAATTTAGTTTTATTAACTTGTATACCTTAACACACTCAAATCATTCGATCAACAGCCATCAGAATTAATCTAATCTACTGATTCTTCCGTTTCTTCAATCTCTTCGGGGGTCACAACAGGTGCCGGCATAATTGCGCCTCCACCACCCTGCATATAGTAATTAGGGACCGGTCCGTTAATGACCGAGAAGCCTACAGGTAATGTAACACTTATTACTTCAGTTGTTACCGCAAACGGGATAACCACTTCTACTTCAATATCCACATCAATATTCAAGGAAATTCTTGTACTATTTATATTCACTGGTTCTACTTTATCACTCATATTCACCTTTACATGACTAATTGTTTGAAGTCTAACAGGAATCGATGGTCCAAGCTCTGCAAGCAACGAATTGTTTAAAGCTCGCCCAAGTGGAATTTCATAAAGAATGACGCGATCTTCGCCAATGACCTCTCCTTCAGGTCCTGTTTTTAACTGATCAAGCTGATGATGCACCTCAGCTAATGTTTCTCCTAAAATACGGTTATACTCCCCGGCATCAAAGCTAAGCATCGTTACATATCCACTATCATCTTTATCTATAATTAAGAGCTCATCCATGTTAATGGTCTGCCCTAACTTTTGGTTTAACGCCCCTTCGAGTGAATGAGTTGCGATATTTTTCAGCTCCATCTCGGCAATCTGAACGATGACTGGTCGAATTTTTTGATCAATTAGCCAGATCCCCTGATAGGTCATGGCACCAAAGATTAGAATGGATAGTAGAAGTACATATCGAAAAGGCAACGGTCCTTTTTGCCTGGTTTGTCGTCGTATGGGTCGTCGATTAAACATGTCAAAAACCCCCTCCCTCTTAACTGTATGCGAGAAGATGGGGGTTTTGACCTTTTACTTTATACAACCTTAGGCTCGGTCGTATACCTCATACTGATGCTTGTACTTATTCTTTTCATCCACTACACCCTCACGACTTGAAACAAGCGTCCACTCTTCCTCTGGTATCTCAGGGAAAAATGTATCTCCGTTGAATACACCTTCAATTCGAGTAATATACATGCGGTCTGCATCGTCCATAAAGAGTTTAAAAAGCTCTGTACCTCCAATAACAAACGTCTCCTCATCCGGATGAAACAACGCCTTCGCCCCGTCAATCGTATGTACCACTTCGCAGCCCTTTGCCTCGTAGTCTTTATTGCGGGTCACAATAATGTTTCGACGATGAGGTAGGGGTTTCTTATCTAGAGAATCAAAGGTTTTACGCCCCATTACAATCGTGTGATGCTTTGTTGTATCTTTAAAGAATTGAAAATCAGCCGGCAAATGCCATGGTAAGTCGTTATTTTTTCCGATTGCTCGTTCTTCATCCATTGCAAAAATATAAGATATCATCTATATTTCCCCCTGTCATATGGCTTGTCCACCATCTGATAAGTAAGGAAAAATCCTTACTTATCAGGCTTAAGTCCATGTAATAAAAGCATGGCTTCTCTACCAATTGTCCCTTTTTTAACACCTTTTTCTTCTGCTGCTAAGGTTACAGATTCAAGCGGCGCTTCAAGTAACTGCTCGATCGTCCTAACACCCACTGCACGCCCTGCTAAAATCCCTCGATCCTTTAACTTTTCATTTAATAAGGCAACATCTAATGCCCCACACATAATGTAGCCATCTGCACCGGTTACGGCCATAAAGTTTGTTTTAGGTAACTTGACAGTAATAGCTGTAAACCCTATACCCTCAATAGTAATCGGTTGAACCTCGATCATCGAAAACACCCCTTTCTCCACATACTATGGAGAGAGGGCGCCGACGGTTCCTTGATTATTGTTGGTTTAACTTCCAGGCTAGGATATCTCTTAAGAACTCTGGCATTAGATAATTTTTATCTTCTGAATCAGTTAATTCAGGATACAAGAATCCAAATGTATACATATCCAGTGTGGCTAAGCTATATCTAGCTTGAGGATCAATTGGCTCGCCAAGCACCGAAATACTTATTACCTTTTCCTCGTCATTTGGGTCTAATTCTACAGAAATACCGGTATAGATCATTTTACCTAACACCTGGCCTCGGAATCCAAACCCTTTTAGCTCTAAATTAATTAATTTGAAGCTAGAGGCTCGTTCAATCGTAGTCCAAAGCTCACTTCCTGAAAGTTGAATGACACAAGGGTTAATTGGGTGTGGACAAATTCGATGGATTGCTCCACGAGTCAGCTGTCCTTTAGGTAAATCACTCAGTAATACACCGGCATTCATCATCCCAATGGACTCTCCACACCATTCTGTGATTCCATCGCATAACAGTCTCGTAGCTGTTGTCTCTCTGTACCAGTCAACGGGGAGAGGCTCAGGCAACGTTGCCAATGGTTTGTTTAAAATCTCTTCAGACTGTTTTCTAGCCTTTTCTAAGTATTGAATGGTGTCGGGATCCGCATCCATTTCCTTTGTTTCATGTAAAACCGCTGTTGACATCGTTACATGCTGTTTTGAATTAAAGGTTAACGTCACTTCTCCAAGATAATGACCATGTTTTCCCGCTTGAACAATAAGCGTTTCCCCCACTCGTTTACCCTGTTCAATCACGTGGTGAGTATGAGCTCCGATGATCACATCGATTCCTTTAATCTCATCCGCAATTTGTTCATCTTTAAATAAACCAAGATGTGAAAGCAGAATAATCACATCTACTTGAGGCTGGAGCTTTTCAATTTCTTTTTTTATAGATTCCGTTAGATCTACAACGGTCCATCCAAGCTTCTCGTAAAAGTGTGAAAGTGGTGCTGTGACGCCAAAAAGGCCAATTCGCAACCCACTTTCCATTACCTTAATCGTCGAAGGAATGGACCATGAAGGCTGAGTTCCATCCTCATTTAATAAGTTCGCAAGGAGAATCGGAAACGATGCTTCTTCGTAAAGTGTATCGAGTTGATCCTTAGAAAACGTCACACCTTCGTTATTGCCGATCGTCGCAAAATCGACTCCAGCTATGTTAAGCAGGGCCATATTGGCCAGTCCATCTGTAGCTTCGGTAATCGGATTACTTCTATCTGCATGATCCCCTAAATCCAAAAATAAAGAATTCTTCGTACGATGTTCCTTTACATAACGAACAATTCCTGGCCACTGATTAAAATCACTGTGTATATCATTCGTATGAAAAAGAGTGAGATACTGTTCTCTCATATTGATCTCCCTCCTACTCTATCCATTTAATCCTTGAATAATGAGACGAATCGCAACGATCACCATAAAAATCCGTAAAATAAAGATCAAGCGATCACTTGAAATTCGTCGATTAATGGCCGCACCTAGCTGCCCACCAAACCATGCTCCTGGCACAAGAGCAAGTGCGAAGAGCCAGTTCACATGACCCGCAGCCATATGTGAAATCGAACCGATGAATGCAGATACTAAGATAACAAACATTGATGTAGCCACAGCAAAATGCGCTGGAAACCCAAATAATATAATCATAATGGGCACCATCAACGCGCCACCGCCTACACCAAATAAACTCGAAATCATTCCAACAAAGAAACTTAAAACAACGGCAAAAACAGGCTGATAGCCGTATGTAAATTCCTTCCCGCTTGGATCTATGACCGTTCGCTTAAATCCCTTTGGACGCAACTTCATTGGCTTTAAATACTTGCGAACAAAAAACGTAAAAGCCACAACTAACATAAAGATTCCAAAATACAGAAGAAAATCATCTGTGTTTACGCTCCGATTAATCACAACCCCACAGATGGCTCCTGGAATAATTCCAATAGAGAAAATGGCTCCACTTTTAAAATCAATCGTCTTTTGTTTGGCGTAAGCAACTGTTGAAGAAATTCCTGTGAAGATCATAATTAATAAAGAGGTACCAGCAGCCACTTGAGGTGTAACATCATTTAGAATGGATAGCACACCATTTAGAGACAAGAGTGCTGGTACAACAATAATCCCACCACCTAGTCCCATTAAGCTACCGACTGTTCCTGCTGCCAATCCAATTACAACTAACAAAAACCAGCTCATGTAACAACCCTTCTTACCTTTTCATATCGTTTCACATTCAAAATAAATCCAACTGACGTGGGGCTAACCCTTGATACGTAATTCCAAGCATATCAATCAATTGCTTAGCATTATCCGCTGCGTCCCCACCCGAATTATTATTGAAGATCACGTAAATATCCTTACTTTGCTTTTGTAATGCTAAAAGATACTTGCGCCATTCTTCTAGCTCTTCTTTATTATAACGATATAAGTACCGAACTTCACGCCATTTTCCGTCTTTTGTATCATTCCATCCATATGTATTTCTACCATGGAGACGCACTAATGTTTTGAGTTCATTTGTTGGATGGAGCACAGTTGGAATCGAACCTACTCCAGCCTGCGGTTCATCACAAATCGAATGAATAAAACCCTCCTGTTCCATAAACTCAAGAGTACGCTCCCTCATATCCCCACTAAACCAGCTTTGGTTTCTAAATTCGAGCGCAACAGGATAACCCTCAAGCTTTTCCTTAACATAGCGTACCCATTGAACGTTCTCTTTACGACAGTCAAACCAGGGAGGAAACTGACAGAGCACCATAGCTAGCTTTGAACCAAGTGGCTGTAAAGATTCAATAAAAGCAGAAAACATCGATTCCTTATCATCAAAAGGAGCATACCCTGTTTGATGCCCAGTCATTCCTTGATAGGCTTTGACTACAAGTGAAAATGAATCCGGTGTCTCATGTGTCCATTTCTCCATCGATCGTTTCGGCTGAACCGCATAAAAAGAAGAATCCAATTCTACAATTGGAAAGTGGCCTGCATAAGTAGAGAGCTTATCAGCTGCCCTCGTTCCTTCATATAAAGAATCGTGATCTCCCCAGCCTGTTAATCCGATGTAGATCATGTTGGTAGCTCCTTAACCCATTTTTAGATTGAACTAGAAGAAAAGCGAATCCTTAAGGACTCGCTCATTTTTCACTTATGGTATGTATTCTATTTTTATGATAATACTCTTTTTTACGTGAAGCAAGCTTGAAGCGACTATCTTACATTTAGAGTAAGTGTTACAATGTCCTCCACACCATTGTTTAGTAGTAGGGTGTAGGGTAACATGGTTACTAGTTGGGGCGAATGGTAGGAGGTACATATGAAGGAATACGGTTTAATGATTCTCGGAACATTTTTCTTTGCGTTTTCTGTTTCTATTTTTGCTATGCCCAATTCTCTTGCTGAAGGAGGAGTTGCAGGGCTGGCGTTATTATTTTACTTTGGCTTAGGTTGGTCGCCAGCAGTCGTGACTTTATTTGCAAATGGTATTATTTTACTTATAGGTTATCGGTATCTTCCTAAATCAATGATTGTAAAATCAATCATTACTGTCCCCTTGTTTTCACTCTTCTTATTTCTTCTTGAAGATTTAGCACGTCCCATTAATGATCCTCTATTAGCGGCTTTATATTCGGGTGTGTTTACCGGAATTGGCTTTGGGTTTATCTTTCGGTCAGGAAGTACGATGAGTGGGTCCTCAACCATCTCTAAAATGCTAAATTATAAGTTTGGTTGGGATTTAACAGGCACAAACTTTATTCTTGACACCCTTGTTGTGCTAGCTGGGGTCTTTGTGATTGGACCACTGCTAACCATGTACACAGTCGTTGCGCTTTTTATTGGGAAACGTGTGACAGATTATGTACTAGAAGGGTTTGAATCAAAAAAAATTGTTCATATCTTCTCTAAGAATCATGAATCCATTGCTCGCTCGATTCAAAAAAACTTAGGGACACATGCAACAATTTTACAAGGCAAGAACTATGATGTGAACGAGGAAGAAAATTTGATCTATGTAGTAGTCAAAAAGCAGCAATTGTTTTTCTTAAAGAAGCTTATTCGAGAATTAGATGACGATGCTTTTACCGTTGTGCATACCGTAAAAGACGTAAGTGGCGGTTCTTTTAAGAAAGCACACTACCCAACTCAAATTACATTTAGCTCAGATAAAAAAGAAAAAGAGTTCTATAAAGAGCAAGCTCAGGAATAAGCAACAAGAGAGCCTGAGACAAATCTAAAAATTAACAAAAAATTGGCGAATGATTAGACGGTCTAATCATTCGCCATTCGTATTTTTAAGAAAGCGAGCGTGTGTGAACCCGAGACTCCCTCCGAAAAAGTTAATGTATCAATGGTTTTAAGGTTTTTAAAGAGATAAAAATATTTTTTATGAATCAATCAATATCATCA
>NZ_JBNNQX010000009.1:0-216359 GCF_050276055.1 Alkalihalobacillus sp. NPDC127517
TTCATAAAAAATATTTTTATCTCTTTAAAAACCTTAAAACCATTGATACATTAACTTTTTCGGAGGGAGTCTCGGGTTCTCCCTCCGCTTGTTCATAAGAAACAAATGGCGAATGATTCTTTAATTGAATCATTCGCCATTTTTTTGATTTTTAGTTTTGTCTAATTCTTGAATGTTTTATTAACGTAGGAATGAACGAAGCATCCAGTTGTGCTTCTCAAGCGATTGGTGAATCGCAAGCAGCATATCAGCCGTTGTTTGGTCGCCAAGGTTTTCAGCCGCTTCCATGCCTTCCTTCAGCTCATCAATTAAGATTGTAAAGTCATGAACGATATCTTCAACCATTGATTCTGCAGACAAATTATTTTCTGCTTCCTTCACTGTTGCTGTTTCAAGATGTTCTTTCATTGTTGCAAGTGGTTTACCTTTTAAAGCAAGTAAGCGCTCAGCTAATTCATCAATATAGCCAGATGCTTCATTATATAATTCCTCGAATTTTTCATGAAGAGTAAAGAATTGAGGTCCTTTTACATACCAGTGATAGTTGTGAAGTTTGGTGAAAAGAACGCTCCAATTCGATACTTGATTGTTTAAAATGTGTCCGATTTTTTCTTGTGACATGATCATGGCCTCCTATTATGATTTCTCTATAATCGTTTCCCGAAATTTGCTTTTTTAAACGCCTTGCACAAGGGACCATTCAGCTTCTCCACCGTGAACCTGAGTAAACATCTGAGCGGCACGGCTTAGAAGCTGACCGGCTTCATCAGCAGATAACGCAGGATTTAAATAAAAAATTTGGATGGCTTCAGTAGTTGTTGTCTGAATAGAAGAACGTACGGAATCCACTATCGGACTTCCAAATGGTCCATGTAGATCCGCACTGATTAGTTTTCCTTCAGCTTGGAACACTCGACCATTTAACCCATTATACATTTCTCCTGCCTTTCCTATACGAAAGCTTATCGGACCAGACAGCTTTGTCACATCATATATGCCAACAGGAATCTGATATTCTAAGGAAAAAAAGTTATTCAGGTCGATAGCAGAATGAGGAGCTTCGAGAAATTCTCCTTTTTTCACTCGGCGATAAAGTGCTTCATGTGAAGGACGATAACGCGAAGCAGGTATACCAAATGCGTTAAACACCTCTCGCCAAGCAGCAATGCCTTCTATAGTAGTTAGGTCACTCTCTTCTAAAGAAACAGAAAGTACCTCTTGAAAATACCTGATACGACCTTGTATCATTTGAGGTGACGTACTTATGGCAATTCGTTTGTAGGATATGATTCCAAATGTTAAGGTTGGATAAGTAGATAGAATGGTTGAGTCAATTGTAGCTTCTAGCACGGGACGAGCCCTCCTTTAAGAATAAGCATAGCATGATTATTGTTGGATATTAACTGAAATGCACTGTGAAAAAAGTGTAGGAAAAGGTGAGTAGGGCATGACATACGCCCAGTTAAAAGAAGAACTGATCGCATACAGTAAAACAATCGGGATCGATAAAATCGGGTTCGCGTCAGCGGATGCATTTTTAACATTAAAGGATCGACTTTTAGTTCAACAGGAGCTTGGATACCAATCGGGCTTTGAAGAACCAGATATAGATAAACGAGTGAACCCAGAGCTTAGCTTACCCAAGGCACGATCAATTATCTCTATTGCTCTTGCTTACCCCTCACGTATGAAGGATCCACCAAAAAGTACAAAAGGGGACCGAAGAGGCGTTTTCTGTCGGGCTTCATGGGGTAAAGATTATCACCACATTCTGCGTGATCGCTTAAAAAAACTTGAGGATTTTTTAAATGAAAAAGTCCCAGAAGCAAAAACACTCTCTATGGTCGATACGGGTGCTCTTTCAGACAGGGCTGTTGCAGAAAGGGCCGGTATAGGCTGGAGTGCCAAGAACTGTGCCATCATTACACCAGAGTTCGGCAGCTATGTGTACTTAGGCGATTTGCTTACAACCTTGCCATTTGAACCTGATACACCTATTACAGATCAATGTGGGACTTGTAATAAATGTGTGGATGCCTGTCCAACTGATGCTTTAATTCAAGGTGGGCAGCTCGACTCGACCAAATGTATCGCCTTTTTGACACAAACAAAAGGATTTCTGCCTGAACAATATCGTCAGAAGCTTGGGAACCGTATATATGGCTGTGATACGTGCCAGCAGGTTTGTCCAAAAAATAAAGGCATCGATGTGCACAATCATCCTGAGATGGAGCCGGACCCGGAAATTGCTAAACCACGGCTGGTTCCTTTATTAACAATGAGTAACCGTGAATTTAAAGAGAGATTTGGTGACATATCTGGCTCATGGCGTGGAAAAAAACCAATTCAACGAAATGCTATTATTGCACTTGCTCATTTTAAAGAAGAAAGTGCATTACCTGTCTTAAAATCATTGCTTACCTCTGATCCTCGGCCAGTGATTCGGGGAACAGCAGCTTGGGCGATCGGCAAAATCGGTCGGACGAATGAAGAAGAAGTAACCCTAAAACATGCAGAAAAACACGAAAAAGATGAAGATGTGTTGAATGAGATCAAGAAAGGTCTGGATTTGTTGGAAACAAACGTAACAAGGAACTAGCTTGTCTAGTGAACCTGGGTTAGAATGATAGGGACCTAAGGAAAGTGAGAGGAGGATTGTGAAATGAACCAACGCTCAGCTTGTTTTGTAGACGAAATGACAAGTCCCATTGGCCCATTAACCATTGTTGCATCCGAGCAAGGAGTATGTCACCTCCACTTTGGAACCACTGAAAGTATCCACTCAACTCTTAGAGCAAAGCTTTTAAAACTCGGAATGAGCGGAGAATGGCAGCAGTGTTCAGAAACATTAGCATCCGCAATTGAACAGCTGTCCGATTATTTTTCCGGTAAACGTCAAGCGTTTGATCTGCCTCTTGACTTATGTGGCACACAATTCCAAAAGCGAGTGTGGAAAGAATTAAGTGTCATTGAATTTGGTCAAACAAAGTCCTATAAAGAGATTGCAGAAGCCATTGGTGCACCGAAGGCCGTGCGGGCAATAGGGGGCGCGAATAACCGTAATCCAGTTCCCATTATTGTGCCGTGTCACCGTGTAATTGGCAGTAACGGTTCAATGGTCGGTTATGGTGGAGGGCTTGATAAAAAAGAAATGTTATTAATTCATGAAGGTTCAAGAGAAGAAGTATTAGCTCTTTAAGTAGATTAGACAGCATCACCTCATACAAATGAGGCAATGCTCGTCTTTTTTTTGTCTACTTTTCCAAGCTCTTTTCCTAAAAGAAGAACTGGCGTGGAGTGTTTTTGATCAGGGACAAAATGTTGATCTATCTGGTACCCATTTTTTTGATAAAAAGAGATGTTTTGAGTGAGACTTTTTCTAACCTTACATGTCACATGCATGAATCCTTTTTCAAGTGCGTAATCTTCCAGTTTGTGAAGGAATATACTGCCTACACCTGTGCCCTGCCTATCTGCTTTAACCGCAAATCGGAAAAAGTATATATTTTCCTCATACTCAGTAAATCGGCACATGGCAAGTAACTGTTGATCTTGATCCATTAGCAGAGCAGCATATTCACCGTTTTGAAGAGCTTGTTTTAAGGTGTCTTCAGTTTCAAGCAGTGCGCTTGACGGTGGATCAGTATAGATTGAAAAAGCTTCATGCATGAGCTGGCACATGGCTTGCGCATGCTCGGCGGTGGCGAGTTGGAAGGAAAAAGTCATAAAAGGCACCTCTTGTATATTTATAATTTTATATGTATTAATATAAGTCATCTCCACTGAATGAGTCAAGCCTTTCTCGAATAGCCTGTATAAGACATAGGAGGAGGGTGCGAATGGACCAATCTATTGTAAACGCCATTCATCAACTGGCAAAAAATCGAAATCAATCGTTTATTGAACCGGCTTTATATCAGACTAAAGATTTAATGAGAGGTAGAGACGCTCTCGATCGTCGTCAAGTGAGGCGTGTTCATTCAAAGGCTGCAGGAGATATTGTAAGGGTGCAGCGTATTACTAATCAAACCGTTGTTGATTATGTCATACAGTACGAATGGTTAATTAAACAAAAGGATCAGCTTTATGTAGAGGAAAGACAGGAAAGAAGAAGAGCTCAATTGCGAGCGGGAGAAGTAGAAAAAGATGAAGAGATCATGCTCGATGAACAAGAGCTCGATCCAACAAGTCCGCTCCTGCCAAACGTAGTGGAGAGGCTTGATGAGCTCAGGCATAAGAGTCGTTACAATCGCCTAGAAGCGGTTCGCTATGCCGAGCGTTGGTGGAATGACTACAACCCTGAGTACAATCGGTTCACTGACAATTGTACAAACTTCATTTCTCAGTGTCTCTATGCAGGAGGATCACCCATGAACCGAACCGGACAAAAGAGTAAGGGCTGGTGGACGGACGGGGCAAGCTGGAGTTTAAGCTGGTCCGTCGCGCATTCGTTGCGTTGGTATTTAAGTGGATCTTCACAAGGTCTTAAAGGGGAAGAGAAGGAGACGGCTTCAGAGCTTGAACCAGGTGATGTGATTTGTTATGACTTCACAGGTGATGGCCGGTGGCAGCACACAACCATCGTTGTGGCAAAAGATGAAAACAATGAACCGCTTGTTAACGCACAAACGGTCAATAGTCGAATGCGTTATTGGACGTATGAGGATTCAACGGCATGGACACCAGAGATTAACTATAAATTTTTTAAGATTGTCGTTATTTAGGAAAACTAATGATTCGTGGTATACTACAATCTGAACTTATCAGAACGAGGTGTACCAATGGGCTTAAATATTGTTTTATATCAACCTGAAATTCCTGCAAACACAGGGAATATTGCTAGAACATGTGCTGGTACGAATACATCACTGCATTTAATTCGTCCGTTAGGCTTTTCGACAGATGACCGCATGTTAAAAAGAGCGGGCTGTGACTACTGGCCGAATGTAAAGATCCATTACTATGATTCATTTAAAGAGCTGACTGATCGCTTCCCAGAAGCATCTGTTTACTTAATTGAAACAGTTGGCACAAAAAACTATTGTGATTATGATTACTCGGATGTTGATGAAGAGATCTTCTTTGTATTCGGACGGGAAACAACAGGATTGCCGGATGACATTATTGAAACGTACAAGGATGCATGCTTGCGGATTCCGCAAACGGATAAAGTGAGATCGTTAAACTTATCAAATACAGCAGCCATTGTTATTTATGAAGCGATTAGACAGCAAGGGTTTCAGGGGATTTAATGGCTCCGGTTTTATTGGATGTAAAAAAGGGCGGGACATAACATTAATGTAGCGAGTAAAACTCGAATATAGCAAATAATCCGCTACAGGAGAAACCCTCGCTTGTTCAAATAAAATTACGAAAGGCGAATGATTCTGCAATCGAATCATTCGCCTTCTTTAATTCGTTTTGAATTAAGTCCCAGTATCTAAATCCCTATGTACCTTTAAAACGGTATACTTTGAATAAAACTATTGTATAAGCGTAAGCTCGTATAGCCTACTAATAAAATAAAGGCTCCCCAGAAAACAACATGGAAGAAGATGAATCCGATTAATCCTAAAATACTTAGCGAATCATAGATTTTGTAGATGAAGAACATAAAATAAACGAGACATGCAGCAATAAAGAGAACAGCGATAAAAAAGATTTCCTGCATGAGTAAAAGGGATAGTAGACTGGCTCCGAGGAAAATCCATGATCCGGCCCGGACTTTATTTAGTTCAGATCCATCTTCATCCTTTGAGAAAAAAAGCATCGAAAGCTGAACCGTTGTATCAGAAATGAGTTTAAGAGCGGAAAAGACCATAAAGAAGATAAGTAAAAAGACAAATAGAATGGCTAGTTTGATTCCACCTTCAGTAAAAAACTCAAGCATTCCATTATACACACCTAAGTCTTCTAATTTATCTAAAACAAAGGATTGGGCATAGAAAGACAATGATAAACTAAATAAAATGATCGAGATTAGTGCAAAGTGCCCTGTTAAATATCGGTTTGACATTAGTAAAAAACTCCTGTTCTATACGCTGTAAATCGAATCTTATCTAGTTTAGATTGTACAGAGATTGGTAGTATTAGGCAAGTTAATCTTTCCTTTGACCGATGCGGCTCATGATGAATAATAGAGTAAGCCTTTTCAATCTACTCAGAATTCAGTATAATAAATCGTAAGCAATGGGTTTTCCGTTAAGGAGGCAGAAAAAATATGGGAACAGCATTAATTTTAGGTGTATGTGCCGTTTTTTTAGTGGCAATCTTCACAGCGGGCTACGATGGTAACCCTCACAAAAAGTAAAGACATGAAAGCAAGTGGCGAGCGTTCCAATCTAATGGAGCGCTCGCCATTTTTTAGTTCATAATATCATTAAAAATGCGTTGATGAGGATTTGACTGTGCAAAGCCTTCAATGCTTTTTGGTCCTTCTTGACCTTGGTCGCGGCCGATTAAGATACCAGCAGTGTATTGATCGGTAAGTCCTACAAACCAAATCTCATGGTAGCTATTTGATGTACCCGTTTTGCCTCCAACGTAAGGAGCATCAACACTTATCGTACGTCCTGTTCCGCTTTTTACAACATTCGCAAGCATTTGTCTCATCTTATCGTTAGTTGCTTGACTCCAAACTTGAGTTTCTGATTCATCCCAGCTGTATAACACATTTCCACCACCATCAACGACTTCGGTGATTCCATGTGCGGGGGAGTACGTTCCATTATGAGCAAAAGTCGTGTAGGCACGGGTTAACTCAAGAGGGGAGACTCCTTTGTTAAATCCACCTAAGGCAGAAGCTAGGTTTTGTTTATCTGATTCTTCAACATGTTCGAATTGAAATGGGTCAAGATAAGAATACGCCTTCTCAAGTCCAACACTATTAAGTAATGCTACGGCCGTCGTATTATACGAGCTTCCAAGTGCTTGATTTAATGTGACAGAGCCAACTTCTTTATCGTTATAGTTCTTTGGGCAATAATCTTCTGGACCATTAGGGTAACACTTATTCTTTGAATCAATTTTTGCAGATGGTCCAACCCCGGTTGTATCCATATATGGGGCGAAGGAAAGCAACGGTTTAATCGATGAACCCGGCTGTCTAAAATCTTGATAACCACGGTTAAAGTTAAATTTCTCGTAGCCTTTTCCACCTGTAATGGCAATAAGCTTGTTTGACTCATTATCAATAACTGCAAGCGAGCCTTGAATATCCTCATTAGGAATTCGGCTTACCACAGATTGAACGGCTTTTTTCTGCATTAAAGGTTTTAGGGCCGTATGGATAGCTATGCCTTCTTCGTAAAGTCTCTGAATGCGAGCATCCAGCTCCGCGTTAATGTCTTCTTTTTGTTCGGGTGTTGTCGCGTTTTTTAATTGATCAGCGAAGCCCTCTTTCTCAGCTACAAGATCCCTGAATTCGTCTCGGACATAAGTCACATAATCCGGAAACATATCGGTCCGATTTTGAACGGCAAGCTCGATCGTCTCTTCAGTCGCTTCAATGTATTCTTCTTCTGTGATGGTTTCTTCTTCAAGCATCTTTTTTAATACCCATTGTTTTCGCTCTTCCGTACGATCCTGATGATTAATCGGGTCATAGAAGCTTGGGTTGTTTGGAATGGCTGTAATAAAAGCAACCTGTGCAAGTGAGAGGTCATTGCTGCTTTTACTAAAATAATATTGGCTTGCTGCTTCAATGCCATAGGCCTGATGACCAAAAAAAATGGAATTTAAGTAGAGTTCAAGAATATCATCTTTCGTATAACGTTTTTCAAGCTCACGCGAGTACAAAATCTCGCTTAACTTTCGTTGATACGTTTGTTCATGACTTAAGTAAATGTTACGAACCAGCTGCTGCGTAATGGTACTTCCACCTTGCTCTGTTTCGCTACTAGATGTGTTCGCTACAAATGCACGAGCGATCCCGGCCGTATCATACCCTTCGTGTTCATAAAAGCGTCGATCTTCGGTTGATACAAATGAATCAATAAATAACTGAGGAATCTGATCAAATGGTTTATAAATTCGGTTGGTATCCTTATAGATCTCAGACACTAAGCGACCTTCAGAATCAAGGATGTAGCTATTAGATGAGAGAAACAACTCACCTAATTCGATATTTGTATCAAACGCCTCTGATAGTGTTTCTACTTCATTTACTTCTGCACCAACACGGGTTAACAGTAAGACAAATGAAGCACACAGTACGACGATGATAATCCAGCCTGTACTTTGTCTCATACTAATCTCACTTTCTTTAAGTCTACTTTTGCTAAAGTATACCATTGATTTGATGGAATTTACAGTTGACCAGCCGAATTTACTGCGACTTTATATGGGTTTATTTCATGTGTTGGATGATGAAAAAGGGGCATGTTCAACTGGGCTTTTGCATAGAATACATTAATCTCGGATTCACG
Organism: Alkalihalobacillus sp. NPDC127517; assembly: GCF_050276055.1. Classification (NCBI taxonomy): domain Bacteria; kingdom Bacillati; phylum Bacillota; class Bacilli; order Caryophanales; family Bacillaceae; genus Alkalihalobacillus; species Alkalihalobacillus sp. NPDC127517. The sequence goes on from NZ_JBNNQX010000009.1 coordinate 8,427, forward strand.
AGGATGGAGGGGTATTGTGAGTATACTAAAAAAGATTGAGCGCTTTCGTGAAGAAGAAGAACAGTTGAAGTGGGAAGGAACCTTTGAGGATTATTTAGAGCTGATTAAAGAAAAACCTTATGTGACGCAGACCGCTCATTCCAGAGTGTTTAATATGATTGAAGATGCTGGAGTGGAGGAGAAGGATGGCAAAAAGACATTTTCCTTTTTTAAAGAGCAAATCTATGGGTTAGAAGAGTCAATTGAACAGTTGGTAGAAGAGTACTTCCACTCGGCAGCTAAACGATTAGATGTTCGTAAGCGAATTTTATTACTTATGGGACCGGTAAGTGGAGGGAAATCAACTCTTGTAACGATGCTTAAAAGAGGACTAGAGCAATATTCCAGAACGGATCGCGGAGCTGTCTATGCCATTAAAGGCTGCCCAATGCATGAAGACCCACTTCATCTGATACCTCAGCACCTTCGTGCCGACTTTCAAGAGGAGTATGGTGTAAAGATTGAAGGTCACTTATCTCCATTAAATATGATGCGACTTCAAGAGGAGTATGGAGGAAGAATTGAAGATGTGCTCGTTGAACGGATTTTCTTCTCAGAGGATAAGCGTACAGGAATTGGTACATTCAGTCCGTCTGATCCTAAGTCACAGGATATCGCTGATCTCACTGGAAGCATCGACTTTTCAACGATTGCTGAGTACGGCTCTGAATCGGACCCTCGTGCCTATCGTTTTGATGGAGAATTAAATAAAGCAAACCGAGGAATGATGGAGTTCCAAGAGATGCTGAAGTGTGATGAGAAGTTCTTGTGGCATCTTCTATCTCTTACGCAAGAAGGGAATTTTAAAGCTGGAAGATTCGCCCTAATCTCAGCGGATGAGCTAATTGTGGCGCATACCAACGAATCAGAGTACAAAACCTTTATATCAAATAAGAAAAATGAGGCGCTCCACTCACGAATTATCGTAATGAAGATCCCGTATAATTTGAAGGTGAGTGAGGAAGAGCGCATTTATAAAAAGATGATTGATGATAGTGATCTAGCACACGTCCATATCGCACCTCATGCGCTCAAAGTAGCAGCAATCTTTACAATCCTTACTAGATTAAAGGATACAACGAAGTCGGGTGTCGACTTAATCAAGAAGCTGCGCTTGTATGATGGGGAAAGTGTGGAAGGCTTTAACTCACAAGATCTGGCTGAACTGAAAAACGAGCATACGGATGAGGGAATGAGCGGGATTGATCCGCGTTATGTCATTAACCGTATCTCATCAGCCATTATTCGTAAGCAATTAACGTCCATCAACGCATTAGATGTGCTACGTTCCATTAAAGAAGGATTGGATCAGCATGCATCGATTTCAAAGGAAGAACGAGAGCGGTATATGGACTTTATCTCGATTGCACGAAAAGAATACGATACGATTGCGAAAAAAGAAGTACAAAAAGCATTTGTGTATTCGTACGACGAGTCTGCTAAAACGCTTATGGACAATTATTTAGATAACGTGGAAGCTTACTGCAACAAGAATAAATTACGAGATCCTTTAACTGGGGAAGAAATGACTCCTGATGAGAAGCTTATGCGCTCAATTGAAGAGCAGATTGGCATCTCTGAAAATGCAAAGAAAGCATTTAGGGAAGAGATCTTAATTCGGATTTCAGCGTATGCGAGAAAAGGCAAAAAATTCGATTACAACTCTCACGAACGCTTACGTGAAGCCATTCAGAAGAAACTGTTTGCTGACTTAAAAGACATTGTTAAAATCACCACATCTGTAAAAACACCAGACGAATCTCAGCTTAAGAAAGTAAACGAAGTGATTGCACGATTAATTGATGAGCATGGATATAATTCAACCTCTGCCAACGAACTTCTACGTTATGTGGGTAGCCTGTTGAATCGTTAAACAGGTGGAACCGGTGAAGCATAAAGCTCATCGGTTCTTTATGTACAGAAAGTAAGATAAAAAACGTTAATTTTACAAATAGATGAGGAAGGCTTGGTTTAAGCGTGTTGACTGCACAATCCGTTCTACATAGTCACTAGCAAAGCGGTACAGCAAGGTTGTCGTCTTTGTTTAAAAGTGGTAAATTGAAAAGAAAAGAATGGCGGAGGAACAGTGTGAGTACAACGAAAAGTGAGATCTTTGGCTGGGTAAAGGCAATTATTATTGCAATTCTACTAGCAGTGATCATACGTGCCTTCTTATTCACGAGTTATGAAGTCAGAGGTGAATCTATGCTTCCGACAGCTCATGAAGGAGAGCTGTTTATTGTGAATAAGTTAAATTATCAATTTGGGGAACCAAAGCATGATGATTTAATTGTTTTTCATGCGACAGAAGAGGAAGATTATATTAAGCGTGTGATTGGTTTGCCAGGTGATACGATTCGGGTAGAGAATGACATTCTCTATATAAATGATGAAGAAGTGTCAGAGCCCTATTTAGATGAAGTCAAACCAGGACCTGGAAAGTATACAGAGGACTTTGACGAGATTGTTGTACCTGATGGACATGTTTTTGTCATGGGAGATAATCGTCCAAGTAGTCTTGATAGTCGTCGGATTGGGCCAGTGAGTGAAGATCAAATTGTTGGAAAAGTTGATTTGCGCTTTTGGCCGTTACCTGAGTTTTCATTTATGGGAAATAAATAAGTAAAAGCCGGAATCCACTTGTGATTCCGGCTTTTTTAATGGTGATGCTGGCATGTATGAGAAGCAGATTCCTCTTCATCTTCCTCTCCTGGAGGCATGTCAATTCCACCTGGGTGAAAGGGATGACATTTAGCTAATCGTTTCAGTAGAAGCCACGATCCTTTTGCTGCACCATATCTTGTAAAGACCGTTGCTCCGTACTGCGAGCAAGTCGGGTAAAAGCGGCACGTTGGTGGTGTGTAGCGGGAGATAAACCGCCGATAAAACCGAATGATGGCTAAGATGAGTTGTTTCAAATGAACCTTCCTCCTAATGAGTAAAGGCTCGCAACGAGCGAGCCACACACATTATATTTCTTTCACCAAATCAAAGAATTCTTCAAGAGCTAATTGATTCTCATAAATCTCAATTGCTGCTTCTCCTACATAACGAAGATGCCAAGGCTCATAGCCGTATCCGGTGATTTCTTCTTTATCCTTTTGATAGCGAATAATGAAGCCAAAATGATGAGCATTCTCTGAAAGCCATTGACCTTCTTTTGTATCCTCATATTCCTGGACAAGACTATAGTTCACACTTGCACTTGAAACATCCATCGCAAGCCCCGATTGATGTTCACTACTTCCAGGGTTTGCGACAAATTCTTGATCAGGGCCAGACTTCGACACAGCTTGATCATAAAGCTCTTGTTGACGGTCATAAGAACGGTAACCTGAAACGGCAGCTAGTTCAATATTTTCCTCATTTGCAGCTCCAAATAGTGCCTCTAGAGCTCCAGCCGCTTCTTCGCGCATATAACTCTTAGGGATATCCTGATGACCATAAGAAAATTTCACATCAGGAATCACAAGATCCTCTGGTTCGTAGTCACTAGGTAACAAAAAGTCGTGATTCACAAAGGTTAAGATATTATCTGGATTTTGAATAATGGCTTGTCCATCAACTTCTTCAATGTCATTAAAATAGTCTGAGGGAAGAGACATAGTTTCTTCGTCAAAAGGTTCTTCTTCCTCTTCTTCAGTTGATTCGTTTTCATCCTCAGTTTTAGTTGAATCATCAGGTGCTGGTTGATGTTCTGTTTGGTCTTGTTGTTCATTCGATGGATTTGAATCGTCAGTTGACGACTGCTGGTCATCTTGTGAGCACGCACTAACCATTATGGCACTTAGTGCTACAATGAATAACCATTTGTTCTTCTTCATAAGTACATACCTGCCTAACTTAGTTTCTTTCATCTATATATATGATTATACCACACGGCTTATCTGTTCAAAAGCCAGCTACATAAGGATAGCCAGCTTTTTGTTGGTTTATCCGGACTTTGAGTAACGTTGTGTAACTGGCGCATAGGAAAGAATACGATCTAAGGAAAAACGCCTCATTTGCTTCTTGTGATGGCAATATGCAGAGAGAATCCCATTCGAGATGGACTCTGGTGTGATGACTCGATGACTGATTTCATTTGACTTTGAAAGGTACATAAGCTCAATCCGTGTTCTACTTAAACACATTTTTGTTAGCTGAGACGTATACACGTCATCACCTCCTTTAACAAAGTATATGCGAACATAAGTTCTTGAACAACTCTATTTACTCAATTGGAATACATTTCTTTATTGATTCAACTTGGACAGCAAAATGGTATTTGCCTTATAATGAGGGCTAAGTGAGGTGGATTGTATGGAAGCCATAACCGTGTCTCAGAAAATCTTGTCAAAATATAAAAATGTAAAACAAGCACTTGAGCTTGTTGAAGAGGGTGGAACGATTCGCCTTGATAAAGCCACATATAAAGGAAAGTATTTTATACATAAATCAGTAACGATTTGCGGTGCGTATACAAAAGACTCCGTTGTTTTAGAAGGCTCCTTTGTTATTAAAAATGGAGCCAAGGTAACCATTAAAAATATGACTCTTCAAGATGATGAAGTTGGTATCTTTGTTCAAGAGGGATCTCTAATTCTTGAGAACTGTGATATCAATCGAATGAGTGAATCAGCCCTTATGGTGAAGAAGAGTTGCCAAGCCACGTTACGAGATGTCATCATCCAAAATAATCAACACGCGCTTCTTTCCCAAGGGAAAGTGCAGATGCATTTTTGTGCACTATCAAACCAACAATCTACGCAAGTGATTCTTTACCCGGGTGCTGACTTAAAATCAAAGCATACGCATATACTTCAAGGAAAAAAAGAAGCCATGCTCCTAAAGGGGCAAACAAACGTAACGCTTGAAGACTGCTCCATCTTTGGTCATTCTGGAGAGTACGCTCAAATTCGTGTGCAAAAGGATGCAGAGCTTAATGTTTTGTCCAGTCGTATTTACGAAGGCGGCAATGGGGGGATTGACGTTCAAGGTGGCAGCTTGCTAATGAATGATGTGGAACTATATAAAAATGTAGGCACACAAATTCAGCTTGAAGACAGCACGGCAACGATTAGTCATTCAACGATGCATAGTTCAGATATTGGATGTGTGATTAGTAATGGCTCCACCCTTAATCTTCATCAATCGCGCCTGTCCGCTCACCTGCAAGCTCAGCTTCACGTAAGGGGTGGTGCCCTTCATGCGAAGCACTGTTCTATTCTAAGTGGGAAAAGTAACGCCATTCTTGTGACTGAATGCGGCGAGGCACATATAGCTGATAGTGAAATTGCCGATCATTTTCTACCACAGATTTGTGTATCCGAACAAGGCCATGCCCGGTTGGAACGCTCCTCCATTCATCATGGTGAGCATTATGGTGTGTGGTTAACTGAACAATCTTCTGCGAGTATTCTTCAATCAAACATCTATGGCCATCAGCAAATTCAAGTGGTTGTAGCGGGAGAGAGCTATTTAGAGATGGATACTAGCTCAGTGTACGAAGGCTATGAGAATGGATTGCATTTCCTTGAAGAAAGCAAAGGAGTCATTTCTCATTGCGAAGTGTACCGCCATGGACCTGAATTCCCGCAAGTGATCGTACGAGAGGGTGCAGATCCTCACTTTAAGCAGTGCACTATATCAGAAAGTCCATCGAATGCGGTTTGGTTTTTAGAGCATGCAAAAGGACAAGTTGAGCAGTGTACCATTGTTGGACATGGACTAGCGCAAATTGAAATAACGGGAGAAAGTAGGCCCCATGTATCTCATACAACGATCACAGAAGGAGGGGCGTGCGCGATTCACATTCACGAATCCGCACCCATTATTGAGGAATGTCTTTTTCCAGATCACATCGAAACAATCATCCTGGAGGGAAACTGCGCAGCTGAAATTGTGGGACAAGGAGCAGAGATTTTAGCTGATTATGCAGCATTTAAGCGTCACGAAGAAGAACGTCTCTCAAACCTTGATGAGAAGACGCTTGAACGAATTCAAAAAGCAGAGGACCTGGCTGAAAAAGAAGCCCGAACTGCTGAGATTGTTGGTTTAGTTGAAGAACTGGAGAGAAGACTCGGAACGAATTCATGAAGCAATAGAAGGGACAATCCTCAGATGAGGGTTGTCCCTTTTTGCCATGTAGAAAGGAAGGATGAGGCTTTTTAAGGTTGATCAGAATTTTTTGGCAACTCTTTCACTTGTCTGCATAGGATAAGGTAATCACTAAAAAACGACCTACTTTTAAATCTTGGACTGATTCCATCTTACTATATGCTGAAACGCCTGAATGTGTGCATAAAAGGCAGATCTGTTTATTGATATATTTAAGGAGGGAAACATGTGAAAAAAGATGACTATCAAGGGTTCGCTGTGTCTCAGGAGAATTGGTCCCTCCACCGAAAAGGCTACCAGGATCAACGAAGACACCAGGAAAAGGTGCAGGAAGCCATTAAACGTAATCTGCCTGATTTAGTAAGTGAGGAAAGCATCGTTATGTCGAATGGCAAAGATGTGATTCGCATTCCCATTCGTTCATTAGATGAATACAAAATTCGATATAACTATGATAAAAACAAACATGTGGGTCAAGGGCAAGGTGACTCAAAGGTTGGTGACGTCGTGGCAAAGGATCCAAATGCCCAAAAGCAACAAGGAGCCGGAAAAGGCCAAGGCGCAGGTGACAAAGCTGGTGAAGATTATTATGAAGCAGAAGTTTCAATAGCCGAGCTGCAGGATCTTTTATTCTCTGAGCTTGAGCTTCCTAACCTTCAGAAAAAAGAAGAAGACGAAATCCTGATTGAGGACATTTCATTTAACGATATCCGCAAAAAAGGACTAATGGGGAACGTTGATAAGCGCAGAACGATTCTTTCAGCGATCAAACGAAATGCGCTAAGTGGCAAACCAGGGATTAACCCGATCTCGAACGACGACCTCCGCTTTAAAACATGGACAGAAGTGACAAGGCCAGAATCCAAAGCCGTTGTCATTGCAATGATGGATACGAGTGGCTCTATGGGTCGATTTGAAAAATACATGGCACGAAGCTTTTTCTTTTGGATGTCGAGATTCTTACGGACTAAATATGAGACAGTAGATATTGAGTTTATTGCGCACCATACCGAAGCCAAACAAGTAACAGAGGAAGACTTTTTCTCAAAAGGAGAAAGTGGAGGAACCATTTGCTCATCTGCTTACCGCAAAGCACTTGAAATCATTGATGCCAAATACGATCCAAGCCGCTATAATATTTACCCATTCCACTTTTCAGACGGAGACAATCTCACGAGCGACAATGCCCGTTGTGTGAAACTAGTGAATCAACTCATGAATGTATCCAGTATGTTCGGATATGGTGAGGTCAATCAATACTCTAGGCATTCAACTCTTATGAGCGCCTACAAAAACATCGACGATCCGCGCTTCAGACACTACATTTTAAAAGAACAAGGCGATGTGTATCATGCGATGAAGGAATTTTTCAAAAAGGAATACGAAGAAGTGAGTGTATAGGAGAGGGGACCCGGCTTGGCCGGGTTTTTTTTTGTTACTTTCTTTGTCTTCTTTGCATGAACAAGTAAGTATTGTAAACTACAAAACAGATAGTAAATGTTATAGAAGAAACCCAAAGTAACATCAGCCAAAAAACTTGATCTCCTATGAGCCAGACTAAGAACCAGACCAAATAGAGTCCAATACCGAAGATAGACAATCTCTTAAAAAAAAGACATACATTCCTCCTGAAAAAAGGCTTGGGTGTATTGTACCGTACATCTGATTAAAAGCAATAAGTATAAAAACTAGATGGTGCATGCATGCTGATACATAAATTAAAATCTTCAGTGGCGATAACATTTTTTTTAATGATTCTTTTATCACCACTCATCATCATAGACGTACTGATCATTTATTTTCTCAGTGGTCCAATTATAAATATAACGCAGCTTTTACTCTTGCTCTTGATGTTCTATATTGTGGGTTTTATTTTAAGTATCGTTGTTGATGGGTTTATGGGAGTGCTAGGAAATCTATTTGATCTAAAGACACCAATAATAGTGTTAGTTGGTATAGATTTTCTATTAAGCTTAGGGGTTCTAGCCGTTTTACAGTCTTATTTTACTTCGGTTCAACTTTCGGTATCTCTTATGGTTTTGATTGTTAGTGTTCATGCTCTCGTAGGATTCCTTGTTGCTAAATCACCAGAAAAAGAAGAGGAAAAAGATGAGATCGAGTCGAATATTGAGAACGAAATCAAACACCTATTACATGAGAAAACCATTGTTGACTGCATAAATGAGATACGTGAGAATCATCCAGAGCTATCCAAGAAAACAGTAATGAAAGAAGTACGTAGGATCTTTAGAGAAATGAAAAGAGGAGAGAAAAATGACTAGTCATAGAGACTCTGAATACTATGATCGTTTAACCGACAATTTAAAACTTAATGATCGCATTAGTTATGATCATCTTTTGTATTTATTAGATCAGGGTAGAGAAATTGAGTTTACATACAATGGTGTAGAATATTTTATTGCTCATATGAAGGAAGGTAGAGTACTTTGGCATCAAAAACATCAACTCAGTGACTATTATGCTGATCGAAATGAGGCGTTTGTTGAAGAGACTAAAATTGACCAAATTAGTTTGGCGGATATCTTTAGACAGAAGAAAGCAGAGATCGGTACAATTTTTTAGAGTCATTACCTGATTAGAACCTGATCCATTCACGAAGCAGCCTCGTTAAGTAATAAGCGATTAACAAGATAAAAGGCGAGATAAAAAGTTGTAACGGCGCTTCAAAGGTGAGTGGGATGAAGGAATTCCATAAATAATTAAAACTCGTTAGCAAAAAAAGTAAACAAAAGATATAGATCGCACTTTCAATCAGCCACTGTTTTACATGTTGAAACAATCGCCCACCTCCATCTCGTGTTATTTTCCTATTCTACTAATTCTTTCTAAAGAAAGAATAAAGATTGTAGGGGAATGAAGACTGTCTGTAGAAAGTACTAGAGAGGAGGTGCGAGACATGTCGAGAGTGTTACCCTTTGGAATCTGTTTCATGGTTATGCTGCTTTCTGGTTGTGGTGGGACAAGTCATAATGATGATCCAACGACTCCTGCAGCTAGTCCAGCTAGAGACTCAGTAAATGTAGATTCAGACGTATCTTCAGCTCATTTCGCAACATCAGATGCGTTTTTTAAGGCAATTCTTCAAGAAGAGATGGACCAAAATGTGATGATCTCTCCATACAGTTTGCAGGTGCTTTTGTATATGTTAGCGAATGGACTTGGCGGGTCAGATCGAGAGGAGCTTCTTGAAGCATTACATGTGAATGAAACCGATCTAGAAGCACTTAATCAATCTGTTCAACAAACCATTCAATCCCTAGATGACCTACCTTTTTCTGATGTGAAAACCGCTAATTCGATTTGGCATCGAGATCATTTAGCCGTAGAGGATAGCTTTAAAGAAATGATAGGCACCTATTATAACGGTGAAGCTCACGAGCTAAAAGTAACAAACCCAGCTGAGGAGTTAAACAATTGGGTTCATCAGAAAACGAACGGATTGATTGAAGAGCTGGTAGATGAAGTACCATCCAACGTCATTGCATACCTTGTAAATGCCGTTTATCTTGATGCAGATTGGGAGAAACCGTTTGAAAAACATCTTACGAGTCCAGGTTCTTTTTATATGTTAGACGGCGAAGAAATTGAGCATCCAATGATGAAGCAAACAGAGACTTTTGAATACCTAGAGGGATCTTCGTTTGAAGCGGTCAAGCTTCCTTATCAAGATGAGGGGTTGTCTATGATTGTGGTATTGCCTGACACAGGTGCATATGAAGAAGTAGCATTCGATTTGGATTTTTCCATGTTTGTAGACGGAGATTGGAGCCGTTCAGAAGTGGACCTTCAATTGCCCAATTTTACATTTAAAAGGGAGTATGATCTAGAAGATATCCTAACAGAGATGGGTATGGGAATGTTATTTAATCAAGGCTTGAATACATCACCGCTATTTGGTGAAGGATCCAGTCACGAAATTGATGAGGTGTTCCAGAAAACGTACATCAACGTAGATGAAGAAGGAACAGAGGCAGCGGCAGTTACTGGTGCTGCAATAATAGAATCAGCTACAATTGTTGAAAAGCAATTTATCGTAGACCGGCCTTTTTTGTTTTCAATTATTGATGAAGAAACAGAAACGATTGTTTTTATGGGATCTGTCGTTCGGCCTGTGATTGAGCCATGAGATCTAGATTTAAAAGAATATTAAATGGAAATGGTCTTCTTTTAACGGCAATCGGCTTTGCTTTCTATTATATGTTTGCGAGTACTAAACTCCCTTATTCGTCGATGGGTAAGGTAGCGATCTTTTTCCTTGAGATACTTGTGCCGAGCTTTAATGATTGCGTTAGGTATGAAACTCCGCAAAGTCACATAAACAATTTACATGAAATTCATAATCGTTGTATATAATTTAAAAATGAGTGTTAAGTAGGATTGTCACTAGAGAAATGTGAACGGCGATCTTTTTGAGAGAGAGAAAAGGAAGGGTTCAATCATGCTTACAGAGTACATTATGGCATTTGTAGAATTCTTAAAAGGGTTTTCCTATTTTGGTATTATGCTAGCGTTGTGTTTTGAATTTGTTCCTGCAGAAGTGGTGTTGCCTTTAGCGGGCTTCTGGGTGTATGAAGGAGATTTTAACTACTACCTTGTTGTTATAGCTGGAGCAGTGGGAGGAACGATTGGTCCATTAACCCTTTATTACCTTGGGAAGTGGGGTGGGCGTCCCATGGTTATTAAATATGGAAAGTACTTTCTCGTTTCAGAAAAACAAATAAATGCGTCTGACCATTTTTTTGAAAAATATGGTGCAGGGGTGGCTTTTTTTGGTCGGTTTTTGCCCGTCGTTCGTACGGCGATCTCTGTTCCTTGTGGGATAAGCGAAATGAATGTTTTGAAATTTAGCGTTTATACATTTATCGCCATCCTACCTATAACTGCACTATATGTATACATAGGTTTTACGTTAGGTGAGAACTGGGAACAGGCAGGTCCACTCTTCAAGCAATATACGATGCCTATTGTCTACCTAATAATAACTGGGCTAGCCATCTATATTATCTATAAAATTATAAAGAGTAGAAGACTGAAGAAAGACAACATCTGAGTAGAAGATGTTGTCTTTTTTGATCTTGTTTAGAAAAATCCTTGCGCGTCTTCACTATAGCTAACGAGCAGATTCTTCGTTTGTTGATAGTGTTCAAGCATCATCTTGTGATTCTCACGGCCAATACCAGATTGCTTGTATCCGCCGAAGGCTGCATGTGCAGGATAGACATGGTAGCAGTTTGTCCAGACTCGTCCAGCTTGAATTTCTCTACCAAACTTATAGGCAGTGTTAATGTTACGAGACCAAATCCCGGCACCAAGTCCATAAAGTGTATCGTTTGCAATGGCTAGTGCTTCGTCTTCATCGCTAAAGGTGGTGACAGATAAAACAGGGCCAAAGATCTCTTCTTGAAAAATTCTCATCTCATTGTTGCCTTTAAAGATAGTTGGCTCAACGTAGAAGCCTTTTTCCATACCGTCAACCTGGCGTGTACCGCCCCCGATAAGACATTCGGCTCCTTCATTTTTTCCGATTTCAAGATAGGATGTAATTTTCTCGAGTTGCTCCTGAGAGGCTTGAGCCCCAATCATTGTGTTTGGATCGAGTGGATTTCCAGATGTAATTTCCTTCACTCGCTTCAGCGCTCTTTCTATAAATTGATCATATATGGATTCATGTATGAGTGTTCGTGATGGGCATGTACATACTTCTCCTTGATTTAGTGCAAACATGACAAAACCTTCAATTGCTTTATCAAGATACGCATCATCTTGATCCATGACATCTTTAAAGAAGATGTTTGGAGATTTACCACCAAGCTCAAGGGTGACTGGAATGAGGTTCTCTGACGCATATTGCATAATGAGGCGTCCTGTTGTAGTTTCTCCGGTAAAGGCAATTTTGGCAATTCGTTTGTTAGAAGCGAGAGGTTTGCCTGCTTCTTCTCCAAAACCGTTTACAACGTTAATCACACCGGCAGGCAGAAGGTCTTCAATTAATTCCATTAACACTAAAATGGAGGCTGGGGTTTGTTCGGCCGGTTTAAGGACAACGCAGTTACCTGCAGCAAGTGCAGGTGCCAGCTTCCAAACAGCCATAAGTATTGGGAAGTTCCAAGGAATAATTTGACCAACCACACCAAGCGGCTCATGAAAATGATAGGCAACCGTCTGCTCATCAATCTGGCTGAGAGACCCTTCTTGCGCACGAATGACCCCGGCAAAATATCGGAAATGATCAACTGCTAGAGGAATATCTGCATTTAACGTTTCTCGTACCGCTTTTCCATTGTCCCACGTTTCAGCAACGGCCAGTTTTTCAAGATTCTCTTCAATTCGGTCGGCGATCTTATTTAAAATAATCGCACGTTCAGTTGGAGTGGTTTTCCCCCAGCTTGACTTCGCTTCATGTGCGGCATCGAGTGATAACTCAATGTCCTCAGAAGAAGACCTTGCAATTTTGCAGAAGACTTCACCGTTCACCGGAGAGACATTGTCAAAATAGCGACCATTCGCAGGGGCTGTCCACTTTCCGCCAATAAAATTGTCGTACTGTTCCTTAAATGTAACCACAGAGTCGGTCGTTCCAGGCTGTTTGTAAACCATAAGAAATCCCTCCAACGTCATTTATTTGAACCACCTCCATTGTATACCCTTTTAGGAAGTTGTGTAAGCGCTTAATTTTATTTGGATAGGATTAATTTTTTGTTAAGAGGTTTGGGGGAGGAGGTGGAATCGATGAAGAGAAGGCGGTATCGACGAAGAGAGGTAGGAATCAACAAAGATGTCAGAGAATGATCTAAAGTTCACCACTCACAAAGTAGATCTAGTATAAATCGAAACAATTACGCTTTACATTCGGATGGGCCAGGTGTATAATTCGTAATTGTTACGATTTGAGTTCGTGAGAGGGGAAATGCTTATGTCAACAATACCTGTTACTGTGTTGAGTGGTTATTTAGGTGCGGGGAAAACAACGTTGATGAACCATGTGTTATCGAACAGAGAGGGACTCCGGGTTGCAGTGATTGTGAATGACATGAGTGAGATCAATGTAGACGCTGATTTGATTGAACAGGGTGGCTTCAACCGTACGGAAGAGAAGCTGGTTGAAATGTCAAATGGCTGCATTTGCTGCACGTTAAGAGAGGATTTGTTAATTGAGGTTGAGCGATTAGCGAAACAGGGAAACATTGATCATATTTTAATTGAGTCAACTGGAATTTCAGAGCCAGTGCCTGTTGCACAAACGTTCTCATATATTGATGAGGAGACGGGAATTAACCTTGGAGAGTATTGCCATCTAGATACGATGGTGACGGTTGTGGATGCAAATCGGTTTTGGCACGATTTTCATTCGGGTGAGTCCTTGCTTGATCGCAAACAAGCGGTAAGTGAAGCAGATGATCGAGATATTGTTGATTTACTTATCGATCAAATTGAGTTTTGTGATGTCCTTATCCTTAACAAAACAGACATGCTTGAGCAGAAGCAATTGAACCTCTTAAAAGGAGTACTAAAAAAGCTTCAACCCGAAGCTCGTTTGGTAGAGACAAATTACGGTGTGGTTGATCCGAAACAGATTCTAAACACTGGCCTGTTTAGCTTTGAATCTGCGAGCACAGAGGTTGGCTGGATCAAGGAGCTTGAGGCTGAGGAGCATACTCCGGAAACAGAGGAATACGGGATTGGTTCGTTTGTTTATAAGCGAAAGCGTCCATTTCACTCTGAACGATTTGAAGCATGGTCTGATTATTTTCCTAAAGAAGTGATTCGAGCGAAAGGAACGGTGTGGTGCGCGACTCGGAATGATCTTGCACTCATGCTTTCACAAGCAGGCCCGCAAGCGACACTTGAACCTGTTGCCTATTGGGTGGCTTCCTTACCTAAGGCTGAACAAGTCTACTATAAACAGATGAATCCAGATACTCTTTCTGATTGGGACGACATATGGGGAGACCGGAAAACAGAAGTTGTGTTTATTGGAATTGAACTAGATAAAGAACGGATCACTAGTGAATTGGATGGTTGTCTTTTAACAGATGAAGAAATGAAGCAGGATTGGAGTCAATTTGTCGATCCCTATCCGTGGCAAGTATCAAGAGCTGAACAAACCACTTAAATTGGAGGAAATAACATGGCCAAAAAATCTAAAATCGCAAAAGAACGAAAAAGACAGGAGCTTGTCGCAAAGTATGCAGAGCTTCGTAAAGAGTTAAAGGCAAAAGGAGATTATGCAGCATTAAGAAAATTACCACGTGATTCTGCGCCGACAAGATTAACCACTCGCTGCGAAGTAACAGGGCGCCCGCGTGGGGTGATTCGCAAGTTTAATTTATCGCGAATTAAGTTCCGTGAAATGGCTCATCAAGGGCAAATTCCTGGTGTGAAAAAAGCGAGCTGGTAGAAGAAGGTTATCCTTCTTCTGTTTTTTTATGTTTAATGTAGACTTTAATGTGGGTACCCAATAATTAGAGTTAAATTATTGGAGGCCTGTAACAATGAATATAAATGAACAATTAACAAATGGAATTCCGAAGCAGAAACAAGACAAACAACCTGGTAATGAACATGAAATGAATCCACTTCCTATCTATGAATATGAAGACTATCAGGGATCAGGTAAGCTAAAGGATAAAGTTGCTCTTATTACTGGGGGGGACTCAGGTATTGGTCGTGCTGTTGCAGTTGGTTATGCGAAGGAAGGTGCTCATGTAGCTATTGTATACTTAGATGAACACGAGGATGCGGAGGCAACAAAGCAACGAGTGGAACAAGAAGGGGTTAAGTGTATTACGATTTCTGGGGATGTAGCTGATGAAACCTTCTGTATTGAATCTGTACAGCGTACAGTTAATGAGCTTGGTGGATTAGATATCCTAGTAAATAACGCAGCTGAGCAGCACCCTGTGAATAGCTTAAAAGAGCTTTCTGCTGAACAGCTTCAACGAACATTTGCAACAAACTTCTATTCATATGTGTACTTTACAAAAGCTGCACTTGATTATTTAAAACCTGGAAGCTCCATTATTAATACATCTTCCATCAATCCGTACCGTGGAAATCCAACATTGATTGATTACACGAGTACAAAAGGAGCGATCAACGCATTTACTCGGTCCATGTCACAATCACTTGTAAAAGATAATATCCGTGTAAATGGCGTAGCGCCAGGTCCCATTTGGACACCGCTCATTCCAGCATCCTTTGAGGAAGACGTGGTAGCTGAGTTTGGCCAAAGCAATCCAATGGGTCGTCCAGGTCAACCGGTCGAACATGTTGGTGCATATGTTCTTCTTGCTTCTCATGAGTCTTCCTATATGACAGGACAGACTATTCATATCAATGGCGGAGATTTTGTCAACACGTAACCTCTCCTATATACAGAAAAACAGGACGCATCATGCATCCTGTTTTTTTATTCTTATTTTTTGAGTTTTGGTAGCTGCAAGTATGTGCCTGCACGCCAGAGCCATTCTAGTGGACCCATTCTAAAATAAGTTAACCAAACCTTACTTAGAATAAGCTGTAACACAAAGACGGCTATAGCAATGAGCGCACCTACAAACACACCAACAGAGTTAAATAATCCAAATCCATAATGATAAAAGATGGTTGTCATAATAAGTGATTGAAATAAATAATTGGTAAAAGCCATGCGACCTGCGTAAGAAAGAGGTTGAAGAATTTTTCTGCCTCTATCCGTTGTAGCTGCTAATACAAAAGCAGAGATAAAGAACATGGTAATGAAAGGACCACCTATAAAGATCTGGAGAGCTTCAAGTTGATTGCTATCTTTGTTAAATGTAATCGGCGTTTTAGATAACAAACCTACAGCGAGGCCGATCCACATCATGACTTTCCATTTTCCCTTGTGATTAAGTGGATCTGATATCCAGCCTTTTCTCATCACATAAGATCCGAGGAGGAATAACCCTAGCACCGCAAATATTGAATTAACAGTCATGAAAATGTTTCCGAAGACGCCAAACCCAAATGGATCTGCCGTTTGCCTGAATTCAACCGTATCGCCGTACGTACCTTCAGATAAAACAGATATTTCATCTTTATTAAACTGATATGTTGGATCTGTTTCTTGTGACACCCCTTGTTCTGCAAATTCATAAAAAGATTCAGGTACAGCAGCACAAGAGCCCATAAGTCCAACGAGGATCAAACCTGTGATCACGAGTCCTCTTGCCGGCATCATTAAAAAGAAAAATAATAGAACTGAGGTCCATGCGTAGGCAAGTAAAATATCCCCGTTCCAAAGATAAATCCCATGTAAATAACCGATGATCCCTAAAATAAGCGTACGTCGCCAAAAGACTGCATTAAAGCTTTGACCCCTATCAAGAAACCGTTGCTTCTGTAGAGCCATGCCATATCCAAATAAGAACGAAAACAATGGATAAAAGCTTGCTTGAACGAAGATTAAAATGGCGCTCTCAGCAAAGCGGTCTATCCCTCCGTTTGGATATTGGTTAAACAAACTGGTTTCATACAATAAGCCATATTGGAAATGAAAGCTGTTAGCCAGTATGATCCCGAGTAGTGCAAACCCTCGGAGCATATCGAGCGTAATAATTCGATCCTGCTCTAAGGTTGGGTTAGAACGTTGGTTCATTTTTTCAACTCCTTTTTCTATGTACAAATAAAGTGCTCTTGGTTTCGATCTTCACTTTGACATGATAAAGTAGAAGACAGTAACCACCAAAACTAAGTTTACACCAATTTCATCCAAATGTGTGATGATGTCCTACAAGAAAAAGAGTTTGAATATTTCATGAAAGAGGATGATCAAGATGACAAACCAAGTGATTCAAACAATGGGCGCTCACCGCTCGATTCGAAAATTTACAAATCAAGATGTAAGCACGGAACAAGTAGAGATGCTTACAGATACAGCCAGATGGGCGCCGAGCTCGCACCATGTTCAAGCGTACAGTATTATTGTTATTCGCAATCAAGAGAAAAAAGAAACACTAAAAACATTAACTGGAGGACAGCAATGGGTTGCAGATTGTCCTGTGTTTCTAGTGATTTGTGCGGATTATCATCGTATTGGGGAAGCAACCAAGCGACACGATCAGTCTTTAGAAATTGGAGGAGCAGAGCAATTACTTGTTGGTGCAGTAGATGCAGCACTTGTTGCTCAAAATCTTTTAACGGCAGCAGAATCGATTGGTTTAGGTGGAGTCATGATTGGTGGCATTCGTAACAATCCAGTAGAAGTGGCCTCCTTATTAAAGCTACCTAAAGCCTCGTTCCCTGTAATGGGTCTATGCTTAGGATATCCGGACCAAGAGATTGATCAGAAGCCTCGATTACCAAAACAAGCTTCTGTTTTTAATGAGCAATATGATGAGGAAGTCGTTGGTCAGGCTTTAACAGAGTACAATGAAACAATGCATACGTACTATGGAACTCGCGGGACAAATGCCAAACAACAAACATGGTCTGAACAAATGGCGAACTATATGGGTAAGCCGAATCGCCCTCACATGAATGAATTTTTAAAGAAGCAAGGTTTTTTAACTGACCTATAAAAAGCAGACAAATTTAAGGGGATAGGGGAATCTGTACATACGATGAAAAGTGATGCGCTTAAGAGATTACCAGATCAATTCTTTGCTG
The DNA here is from genome assembly GCF_050276055.1 of Alkalihalobacillus sp. NPDC127517. Lineage (NCBI taxonomy): Bacteria > Bacillati > Bacillota > Bacilli > Caryophanales > Bacillaceae > Alkalihalobacillus > Alkalihalobacillus sp. NPDC127517. Next base: position 26,214 of record NZ_JBNNQX010000009.1, read on the forward strand.
AGTTAGTGCGAAAGACTATGGAAGTGAAAGAGAGTCATGATGACGTCATTAATCTGGGACAGGGGAACCCAGACCAACCGACGCCCGCTCACATTATTGAGAAAATGAAGGAAGCATCTTCAAACCCTCTTTATCACAAGTATGCGCCATTTTCAGGGTTCCCCTTTTTGAAGCAAGCGGTCGCTGATTATTACTTACGTGAGTGCAATGTTGAAATTGATCCTGAGACAGAGGTAGCGATCATGTCAGGAACGAAGACAGGACTTGTTGAAGTGAGTCAATGTCTCTTAAATCCGGGAGACACGGCACTTGTACCAGATCCAGGGTATCCAGATTATTGGTCAGGTATTGCGCTAGCTGGAGCAGAAATGGTCGGGATGCCACTATTACCTGAAAATCACTTTCTGCCTGATTTTAAAGAGATCCCAGAAGATGACTTAACGAACGCAAAGCTTATGTTTTTAAACTATCCAAATAATCCAACTGGTGCTGTAGCGACCGATGCGTTCTTTGAGCAAGTCGTAAAGCTTGGTCAAAAACATCAGGTTCATATTGTTCACGATTATGCGTATGGAGCCATTGGGTTTGATGGGGAACGACCAATTAGCTTTCTTGAAACACCAGGTGCGAAGGATATAGGAATTGAGATGATGACTCTCTCAAAGACGTATAATATGGCAGGCTGGAGAGTTGGATTTGCAGTCGGAAACAAAGAAATCATTAAATCCATCAACTTAATACAGGATCATTATTATTGCAGTTTGTTTGGAGGCATTCAAGAAGCCGCAGCTCATGCACTAACAGCAGATCAGACTTGTGTAAGTAAGTTAGTAAAAATGTATGAGTCTAGGCGTAATGTGTTAGTGGAGGAAGCGTTGCGAATTGGATGGGAGGGTCAAGCGCCTGCTGGTTCATTTTTTGCATGGTTCCCTGTACCAGAAGGATATTCCTCTGAAGCCTTTGCCGATCTACTATTATATGAGGCGAGAGTTGTTGTTGCACCTGGAAATGGGTTTGGTGAACATGGGGAAGGTTTTGTAAGACTCGGATTGTTATGTGAAGAAGATGAGCTTAGAGAAGCCATTAAACGGATTGAGAAGCTAAATGTTTTCTAAAATTGATTAAAGGGAGAGAGAATGATGACGTTACAAGATGTGCAGAATATTTTTTGTGTTGGACGTAATTATGCGGAGCATGCAAAGGAGCTGGGGAACGAAGTCCCTGATACGCCAATCCTTTTTACAAAACCAACAAATGCTCTTGCTACAGCAGACGGACAGACATTAAGCTACCCAAATAATCAAGGAGAAATTCATCATGAACTAGAAATTGTCCTGAAGATAGGTAGGTCACCTAATTCAGATTCGGTAAATGATCGAGTCGTTGAAATGGCCCTAGGGATTGATCTAACGTTACGTGACCTTCAATCAACACTAAAGAAAAAAGGACATCCATGGGAGCGTGCAAAGGGATTCCGCAACTCAGCTATCCTTACGCCATTTTGGTCATTTCCATCCGTTGAAGACATCGAACACACAACATTCACACTTAAAAAGAACGGTGAAACGGTTCAGTACGGAAATAGCACACAAATGCTGTTTAACTTTCAACAGTTAATAGATGAGTGTGAGCAGGCATTTGGGTTAGATGAGGGAGATATCATATTCACGGGTACCCCAGAAGGCGTCGGACCGATTTCAGAGGGCGATCATTTCACTTTGATTTGGGGAGAAGAGGAAAAGGGTAGCTTTACCGTATCATTTACTAAGTAGGAGGGACCATGGTACAAACGAAGATCTTTGCACATAGAGGGTTTTCAGGGAATTATCCTGAAAATACGATGACCGCTTTTAAACAGGCTGTCAAAGCTGGCGCAGACGGAATTGAGTTGGATGTTCAATTCACACAGGATCACGTCCCGGTTATCATTCATGACCGAACCGTAAATCGCATGACCGATGGGAAAGGATTTGTTTGTGATTTCCCTCTTGCCGAGCTTCGGAAACTACAGATGAAAGAGGATCAATCTGAACGTATTCCTACTTTTGAAGAATTTCTACACTGGGTTGAACCACATCCTGTCCTTTTGAATGTTGAACTGAAAACAGAACTAAAGGATCGGGGGGGAATTCCTGAGCTGATCTTGCCCTTACTCGCGAAATACGGTGTGGAAGACCGGACCATTCTCTCGTCTTTTGATCACAAAGCATTACACGCGGCCAAACAAAAAAAGCCGCATATTGAGTCAGCGGCTCTGATCCATCAGGCTATGATAGACCCAAGTGAGTATTTGAAAAAGCTTGGTGTAGAAGGGGTGCATTTTAAGGCAGTAACTTTGTTAATGGATGAAGCAAACGAGCTACAAGAGAAAGGCTACTATCTCAGACCGTATACTGTAAATTCAGTGGATCAGATGAAACAATTCTTTACATGGGGCTGTGATGGAATCTTTACAGACTACCCTGATCTTGCCCTAACCGTACGCGAAGAACTGGATCGTCTATAATTTCCAGATCTCTTTAGCATACTCGGCAATGGTTCGATCGCTTGAAAAGTAACCAGAATGACTAATATTTATTAAGCATTTCTTCTGCCAGGTACGTGGAGCGAGATATAGCTCCTGTACTTGGTTTTGTGCTTGCACATAGCTTCCAAAATCTTTTAACAGAAAATACTCATCGCCGTTTTCGACCAAAGAATAATAGATATCCTGAAATGCTACTTGATCTCCTTTAAGTGAACCATTCACTAATCGATGCAGGACCTTTTGCAGCCTACGATCCTGATGGAACACTTCACGGGGATTGTATTGACCATTCTGTTCATAAGCCAATACTTCTTGGGCCCGAAGACCAAAATCAAAGAAATGATCGGTAGAAACTAAGTCTGTCATTTCAATATTTGCTCCGTCCATCGTGCCGATCGTTAATGCCCCGTTCATCATCATTTTCATATTCCCAGTACCAGACGCTTCTTTTGAGGCCGTTGAGATTTGTTCACTTACATCTGCAGCCGGAATGATAAGCTCCGCCTGTGAGACGTTGTAATTTGGTAGAAAAAGAACTTGAATTTTCCCTTTTGTTGCGGGATCTTCATTAATTTGACTTGAAACAGAAGCAATTAAGGAGATGATTCGTTTAGCATAAAGATAGCCAGGAGCCGCCTTTGCTCCAAAGAGAAAGGTCCGTGGAACTTTAATGGCTTCTGGTTTGTCGTGACAAAGATCCCAAAGATACATGACATGCAACAAATTTAACAGCTGTCGTTTATAGCCGTGAAGTCGTTTTATGTGTACATCAAACAAGAAACCTGGCATAATTTGATGGCCGGTTTTAGCAAGGATTTTGTCGGCTAGCCTTTGCTTGTTATGTTGTTTGATGGAGTGGAGCTCATCAAGAACGGCATCATCATCCACATAGTCTAGTAATCTTGTCAGTTCCTCCGGTTTTTCTTTCCATGAGCCTCCGATTAATCGGGTTATAAAAGCGGTTAACAAAGGATTTGCATTTAAAAGCCACTGTCTGTGACTGATTCCATTTGTTTTATTAGTAAATCTTTCAGGAAATCGAATCGAAAACGATTTTAAAAGTTTATCTCTCAAAATGGTTGAGTGAAGCTTTGCTACTCCATTTATCGTATGGCTGCCTATAACAGCGAGTCTCGCCATATGAATCACATCATCTGTGAGAATCGAAAGGTCGTCTAGGCTTTCCCATTCCTCAAGCCCACGATATTCAATGTCCATGCAATGTCTTCGATTGATCTCTTCAATGATTAAATAGATGCGCGGCAGCTGTTCATTCACTAGGAACACAGGCCACTTCTCTAGTGCCTCATTCATCAACGTATGATTAGTATAGGAGACGGTGGCTGACACAATACTCCATGCTTCCTCCCATGAGAGATCATGTTCATCCACTAGTAATCTCATGAATTCTGGAATAATTAGAGTGGGATGCGTATCGTTTATCTGGATAGCAAGCTTGGAAGGGATCTCTTGTAAAATGCCCCCTCCCTGCAGGTACTCAAATAAAATAGATTGGATTCCAGCTGACACAAGAAAGTACTGCTGGCGCAATCTTAGAACCTTGCCCTCATAATGAGAGTCATCCGGATATAGAAATTCAGTAATCTCTTCAGCTCTTCGTTTAGTTGATGCATAGGCTTCAAATTCAATATTTGACGTTGAGGGCATGGATTCCGCTCTCCAGATGGTAAGATCATTGACTTGATCATTTTTGTAACCAAAAATAGGGATTTGGTAAGGAATGGCCTTGATTTCTTCTGGATGATTATGATGGAATGTTAGACGGTTATTCGACTCGCTCATATGAACAGAACCACCAAAACGAACAATAATTGCTTGGTCAGACTTCTGTTCCTCCCAGGCGTAGCCTGAATCACCAACCCATTGATCTGGTAGCTCAACTTGTTGCTGGTGATTTATTTTCTGCTTAAACAGTCCATATTGGTAGCGTAGGCCCATTCCGTGACCGGAGTAGCCAAGTGCGGCAAGTGAATCTAAGAAGCAGGCAGCAAGTCTTCCTAACCCTCCATTACCAAGGGCAGCATCTAACTCGCTTTGAAATATCTCAATGGGTTCATATTCACACGCTTCTAAGACCTCCTTACAGGAATCAAGCAGGTCTAAGTTTAATAGGTTCGTTTCAATAAAACGCCCTGGAAGAAATTCCATTGAAAAATAATATACTTGCTTCTTTTGAGATGGTTCAAATTCTCCGTCCCTTAGAGCATAATCTTTTATCAAGGAAGCTATGGTGTGAAGAACATGTTGGGGCGTGCGCGACTCTGCATTAACTAATTGCTTCGATAATGCTTTTTTGAATTCGGCTTTGTTGATTGTCATCTTGAACAAACACTCCTTTTTGCTTACGAAGCCCGTCATATACACGCTGGTATTCTAATGCTGATTGTTGCCACCCGAGTTCTGTTCGAGCGCATCCAGCTACTAGTTTGTTCCACTGATATTTATGGTGAAAGTGGGAGAGAGCTCTTTGAATGGTTAAGCGCAGCTCACCAGGTGTCTGATTAAAGAATGTGAACCCATTCCCCGTCCCAGTGTGAGGCTGATAGGCTTGAATTGTGTCTTTGAGACCACCTGTTTCCCTGACTATCGGCACACAGCCATAACGCAAGGCAATAAGCTGACTTAATCCACACGGTTCAAATAGAGAGGGCATGATAAGAAGATCCGCGCCTGCATAAATCCGGCGAGCTCTTCCTTCGTCAAATCCTTGGAAGAAGCAGAGCTTAGTTGGATAACGATGCTGCAAATTGTACAGTCCGTTCTCAAGCTCAGGTGATCCATTTCCTAGAATAACCACTTGCATCCGCTCATGAGCAAGCATGTCATGTAAGGTTTCAATCAACAGTTGGATTCCTTTTTCAGGAACAAGCCTTGAAACGACGGCGAGGAGCGGGGTTGAGATTGAAAGTGATAGCCCAGCTTCTGCTTGTAAACTCCGTTTGTTAATATCTGAAGCGCTCGATCGATTTGTATAAGGTGCAATTAGCTCTTTGTCCGTCTGTGGATTGTATTCGTCTAAATCAATTCCGTTCACAATGCCAATCAGATCATTCGCTCGTTCTTTTAGTAAACGATCAAGCTTATAGCCAAACGCTGGCTCCTGAATTTCAAGAGAGTAGGAAGGACTGACGGTGGTGATCTTATCCGCTTCAGCAATACCGGCTTTTAAGTAATTGATTTGACCATCCATTTCCAAAATAGAGAATGCTGAATCATCGAAATGAAGTAATTCTTTGAACACAATTGCTGGAAATTGTCCTTGATAGGCTAGGTTGTGAATGGTCAATACCGTTTTGATGTGATCATTCCATTGCTTTGCTCGAATATAAGCGGGGAGTAAACCCGTCTGCCAGTCGTGACAATGGAGAATATTAGGCTTATGTTCTTGGGAAGAAATCCATTCTAAGACGGCATGGCAAAAAAACGCATACCGTTCTCCATCGTCATGACACCCGTATAAGAGAGGACGATTAAAATAGTACTCATTCTCAAAGAAAAGATAGCGAATTCCTTGATGTTCGAGCTCGAAAACATGGCAGGCTTGCTCGCGCCAACGTACCCAGACAGAAAGAGTGGTGACCCAGTTTAATTTGTCCGCCCACACACTCGCGAGTGACTGATGCTTAGGAAGAATAACAGTAACCGCTCCGCGAGGCATTGATAAGGCCTGCGGGAGCGAACCAATCACATCTGCTAACCCACCTGTTTTAAAAAATGGCGTACATTCTGTAGCAACATGGAGAATATCTAAATGGTTTTCAGTCATACAGGGTTACTCCTTTTACTTAATATTCTTGAGTAGATGATTACTGATCATGGAATGAGCTGGTTTCGTTTTAGAAAGTCGATGCACAACAGAGGGTGTAATGAGCATGATTTCATTGTCTGAGGCGAATGACATATGATCCGGGATATGAGTATTCTCAGCGACAATGACTCGATGCAGGTAGACATTTTTTCCAACTGACGCGCCAGGTAGAATCACAGACTGATAGACTGCTGCTCCTTCTGAAATATATGCAGTAGGCGAAATGACAGATTCAGCGATTTTCCGTTCCTTTGCTTCCTTTACTGACTGAATGGATATTGGCGTAAAGGCAGACGAGAGAGGTTTTGTAAATAATGGCCATTCTTTTTCTGTATGAAGGAAGGGTGATGTTCCTTTAATAAGATCCATTTGTGTTTCCCAGTAAGTTTGTAAGGTACCAACGTCACGCCAATATTGATCATAAGGAAATGCGAAAAGCTTAGCCTGGTGCACGAGTTTTGGGAGAATATCTTTACCGAAATCATGACTTGAGGTGGGATTCACAGAATCGTTTAGTAGGCATTCTTTTAAGTAAGACCAGTTAAACAGATAGATGCCCATCGAAGCGGTTTGACTTTTTGGATGGTCAGGCTTTTCTTCAAATTCGAGCACTCTATTGTCATCATCTACACGCAAAATACCAAAGCGACTTGCTTCATCTTTTGGAACTGAAAGTGTGGCTAGTGTAACGTCTGCATCTTTTTGTTGATGGAACGTTAACAGCTCTTCGTAATTCATCTGGTAAATATGATCTCCTGAGAGAATAAGGACATGAGTTGGTTCGTGTTCTTCAAGATACTGTACATTTTTGCAGACGGCATCTGCTGTTCCCTCGTATGTTGAATTGGTTGCTGGTAAGCAATCAATAGAAAGTCCATAGGACTCACTACTCTCTAGATGAGAACGAAGGGTTTCAGGCTTATACTGTGTTAACACACCAGCTTGTTTAATACCTGAATGTATACAATTACTAATTGTGTAGTCAATAATACGATGATTGCCACCAAAAGAGACGGCTGGTTTCGATTCATTTCTCGTTAAGGCACCTAGTCTTGTACCTGCACCCCCTGCTAAGATCATAGCGACACAATTCACCATAGAGTTCACGTAATTCCCCCTTTTTTTCTCACGCACATTCATGTAGAAGTGATTATGTATTGATACGTATGTCTATGTAACCGTTTTCTATTCCTCGATATCTCAGCTTTCTAAAAAAACAACTTTGTTCTGTATTAAATCCTTTAGATTTTACTTAGAACAGTCGATAAATAGATAACAAAGCATTGTCATTCTTGGATTGTAAAACATGAAGATAAACAATGAACCACTAGGGGGAACTATGGACGCTAGATATGTAAATGCGATTGTACGAGCAACAAAAGGGATACTTACCACACATTTAGGAGCTGAAGTAACATCTCTTACGCCTAAGGTTGGAACAGGAAGTGTCACAAGTAGTGAAATTTCTGTCATACTTGGAGTGAAGGGGCAGTTAGCAGGCCAGATTATATGCAGCTTTAAAAAAGACACAGCCTTACAGATCGTAGGTAAGATGATGGGAGGCATGGTGATTGCGGAACTCGATGAAATGAGTTGGAGTGCTGTAAAGGAATTTGGGAACTGGATCGCTGGCACAACAGCAACTGAACTATCAAACGAGAACTGTATCATAGATGTAACTCCACCAGTAACAAATGAGGGGTCATCAATCTTTCATTCTTCCGAAAAATATTTAACCTTATCTTTAGACACAACGGTTGGCTTAATTGATATTCATATCTCTTTTCAAGTTGTTGAAGAAACGCTTAGCATTTAATGTGCAAAACTAAATACATAAACAAGGCAAATGATTCAGTAATGGGTCATTTGCCTTTGTTTCTTTTACAAGAGGAGCGAAGAGAAATGCCAGCTTCGTTTTTATATACAGAAATCCTTCTGAACAATTAGGTGAAAATACTATTCAAACGTGTTAAAAAAGGGTAAACTACCTATCGTAATCAGTGTGAGATCTGGAAGGAGTGAACGATTTTGAAAGAAATTGATGTTTCAAAGTTTGAGAAGAAGATGATTATTCGAAACATCGAGGCGCGTGACTTCGATGATATTATAGCAATGTCGAAATTATGCTTTAAAAATATGGAGCCTTGGCGTTATGACCAGCTTCGTAGCCATATTGAAATCTTTCCTGAAGGGCAATTTTGCGTGGAATATGACGGTGAAATAATCGGTTCATGTTCAAGCTTAATTATTAACTTTGATGAATATGACGACCAACACACGTGGGATGAGATTACAGATGAAGGGTACATTACAAACCATGATCCAGAAGGCTACAATCTATATGGAATTGAAGTAATGGTTCATCCGAACTTTCGCAGAATGAAGATTGGTCGTAGATTGTATGAAGCACGTAAAGATCTAGCCCGTGAACTGAATCTCAAAAGTATTATCATTGGTGGGCGGATTCCAAACTATTCAAAGCATGCAGCAGAACTAACACCACGCCAGTATGTGGAAGAAGTGACGATGCACAACTTATATGATCCAGTTCTGACCTTCCAGGTTGTGAATGGATTTACATTAAAACGAGTAAACTCCAATTATTTAGATGATGACAAAGCCTCCATGCGTTATGCAACGCTTATGGAATGGAATAATATTGACTATAGACCAACGATTCCTAAACGTAAATTTAAGACATCGTTCCCAGTGCGAATTACAACGATTCAATATGAAATGAAGAAGATTGCTTCCTTTGAGGAATTTGCGGTTCAATGTGAATACTATACAGACGTTGCTGCTGGGTTTAATTCTGATTTTGCTATTTTCCCAGAGATCTTCACGCTGCAACTGCTTTCCTTTTTACCAGAGAAAAGCCCGAGTCGAGCGATTCGTCGTCTAACGGAATTTACCGAGGACTACATTGAACTCTTCACAACGCTTGCTGTTCGTTACAATATTAATATAGTTGGCGGCTCTCACTTTGTTGAAGAGGAAGGGAAAATCTATAACATCTCTTATCTCTTTAGACGTGATGGAACAATTGAAAAGCAATACAAAATTCATGTGACACCAAATGAGAGACTGTTCTGGGGTATTTCGGGTGGAGATGAAGTGAAGGTGTTTGATACAGATTGTGGAAAGATTGCGATTCAAATCTGTTACGATATTGAATTTCCAGAACTGGCACGAATTGCAGTAGATAAAGGGGCGAACATTATTTTTACGCCATTCTGTACAGATGATCGTCAAGGCTATCTGCGTGTTCGTTATTGTTCTCAAGCTCGTGCCATTGAAAACCAACTGTATACGGTGATCTCAGGTACAGTCGGAAATCTTCCTGATGTTGAAAACATGGACATTCAATATGCACAGTCTGGAATCTTCAGCCCGTCTGATTTCACATTTGCACGTGATGGAATTGTAGGAGAATGCAATCCAAACATTGAAACGGTTGTTGTAGGAGATGTTGACCTTGAAATTCTCCGTCGTCACAGACGTTCAGGCAGCGTGAATCAGTTGCGCGACCGTCGTCACGATGTCTACCATATATCATATAAGCAGCCTTAATAAGGCATAAAGAAGGACCGAAATGGTTCTTCTTTTTTTATGTTTGGAACGATTCGTGTTAGGCGAAGCTGTTTAAAAAAAGACTGGTAGGGATTTGTGTGATTGAACGATTACAACCAAGAGTAAATGTTTCTTTGTTAGGACTGATCATCTTTTTTGGTTTCCTTTTTTATCAAACCATTGTGAATCCGATGGTGGAAGCGGGTAATGAGGAAAGCTGGGACATGCATGTGGTTCATGTTGCTGAGGGCTATCGACCATTTAAATACGAGGCCGTTCAGCTGTTTTTACAAAACAGTCAAGGAGAATCTGCTGTGAGTGAGCAAGTTAAAATCGACTTCAGCTCGCAATCGGGATTAAAAGAAACGCATTGGATGCATCACGTAGAAGACGGGTTGTATCAAGCAGAACTATCGTTTAAAGAATCAGGAGATTGGAAGGGGATTGTAACCGTTTCAAACGGGAAGCATCAAGAAGAATTTCCGTACGCCATTTCTGTACAGCCGGGAGCAGAAAAAATACCTGCAGGTGATTATAGAAAATAGAATGAAAGAGTCGTTTGATGTATACTACAAGAAAAGGAAACAAGGCTGAAACATCAACCTGTTGAATTCCGTATAGAACTGGCAATAGGGATGTAGGGGGGAGTGGACCCGGTGAGTAGAACGTTTTCAGGGGAGAATCGAGCAAACCATATTGAAGAGCTTAAAGAAAAAGGGCTTGAGGTATTGGTGATTGGTGGGGGAATTACAGGCGCAGGGATTGCACTTGATGCCAGAGTAAGAGGGTTCAATACAGGAATCATTGATCAACATGATTTTTCAGGAGGGTCATCGAGTCGCTCTAATAAGCTTATTCAAGGCGGTTTAAGCGAACTTAAACATTTAGATGTAAAGGCCTTCGCTGAGCTTGGAAGAGAAAGAGCGGTCATTTTAGATAACGCTCCGCATCTTGTTTCACCTATTAGCATGATGATGCCAGTCTATAAAAAAGGAGCATTCGGTCGAATTCAAGCTTCTTTAAGTTTGCGTATTTACGATCGTTGGGTTGAATTAAACAAAAAAGATAGAAGACATATGTTAAATAAGAAACAAGTTCAAAAGCAAGAGCCGCTTTTAAGAACAGATAACTTAAAAGGAGGCGGGTTATACACGGAGTATCAGTTAAATGATGCACGGTTAACCATCGAAGTCTTAAAGGTAGCGACAGCGAGAGGCGTAATTGCTGCTAACTACTTAAAGGCAGAGTCCTTCTTATACGAGCAAGGAAAAGTAGTTGGTGTGATGGCGGTTGATCAGCTTACAGGTGAAGCACACAAGATTTTTGCGAACTTTATTGTAAATGCTGCGGGATCCAATATGAACCACCTGAGAGAACAGGATCGTTCGCTTGATGAGAGCGTAGACAAAACAAATGATAAGCTTCATATTGTGTTAGATCGTAAATCATTGCCCATCCAGCAAGGCATTTATTTTGAAAGTAAAGAGGGTCAAATGCTTTATGCCATACCATTTGGCGAAAAGATTTATGTTGGCGCGGCCTATGTTGACCGCTCATCAAAAGATGGGTTACCACAAGCCATTCAGACCCTTTTAGATTCCTTGAACCAAACGTTCCAATCTACTTTGTTAACACCAAAGCATGTGGAGTCATTCTGGGTAGATACTGAACGTAGTATGACAAATCAAAAGCATCATAAACCAGAAGAGATTGTCATTTCTTCCTCGGGTCTTAGGTCCGTGTATTGTCACCATACAGCTGGGTATCGAGTTGTTGCAGAGCGGGTGATTGATTCGATTGAGAAGGAGCATAGTCGATCTTTTGGAAGTCAAACGGATTCGATTACCCTCTCAGGGGGACAGGTCGGTGGTTTGGACCGGTTTGAAGACTTTCTGAAAACAAAAGCTGAAGAAGGGGAAGCCCTTGGACTTAGCTATGAAGAAGCGTATGCGCTATCTATCTTATATGGTTCAAATATTACAAATATATGGTCAAGAGTTCGGACGAGTAGAAGACGAGCAGCGGAATCTGGATTACCGCCTATTCTATTCGCTCAGCTAACGTATGCCATTGAAGAAGAAATGGTGGTTTCACCATTGGACTTTTTAGTACGACGCACCCATGCACTTTATTTTAATCGTCCAGTTATGGAGAAGTGGATGAATCCGATCTTCCGTTATATGCAGGATCGCTTTCAATGGGATGAACAAGAAAGTGTGCACTGGCAGGATGAATTGGACAAAGAATTAGCAACACATAGCCTAAGTGATGCAAAAAACAAACAGTAGCCGGAATAGGTAAATAGTAGTAAAATAGTAACGTCATAAACAGTGAGCAGATATATTTTAGGAGGAGATTTTTTGAATTGGAACGATAGCTATACAAAATGGTCAACATTTGCGACCCTTGAGCAAGATGTAAAAACAGAGCTGGATGCCATTAAAGGGGATGAAACAACTCTTGAGGACTGCTTTTATAAAAATCTAGAGTTTGGAACAGGTGGAATGCGTGGAGAAATTGGGCCTGGTCCAAATCGAATGAATACATACACAGTTCGTCGCGCAGCAAAAGGATTGGCTGATTATTTGGAAAGTAAAGGAGAAGACGCAAAAAAGCGTGGCGTTGTGATTGCTTATGATTCTCGTCATAAGTCACCGCAATTTGCTAAAGAGGCTGCCTTAACACTTGGTAAGCAAGGAATCACGGCGTATGTGTTTAACGATCTTCGCCCAACGCCAGAGCTATCTTATGCGGTAAGGCACTTAGGAGCATATGCAGGAATCGTTATCACAGCAAGTCATAATCCACCCGAATACAATGGCTTTAAGGTCTACGGTCCAGATGGTGGGCAGCTTCCTCCAGGTCCAGCTGATGAACTTGTAAGCTATGTTGATGCCATTCAAAACGAACTACTTATTGAGGTAGGAGAAGAAACGAAATTAAAAAGTGAGCTTCTCTATCAAATTGTTCCACAAGACGTTGATGATGCTTATAATGAACAACTTAAAACGATTTTGGTTCAGCCTGACTTAGTACGTGAACAAGGTTCAACCGTTAATATCGTATTTACGCCACTACATGGTACGGCGAATATTCCTGTTAGACGCGTACTTACAGATGCTGGGTTTACGAACGTCACTGTTGTTCCAGAACAAGAGCTTCCAGATCCAAATTTCTCTACAGTAAAGTCTCCAAACCCTGAAGAGCATGCTGCATTTGAGTATGCAATGAAGCTTGGTGAAGAGAACGAGGCTGACCTTCTTTTAGCTACGGATCCTGATGCTGATCGAGTAGGACTTGCTGTAAAAGATCATGAAGGAAACTATCAAGTTTTAACAGGAAATCAAACGGGTGCTTTGTTGCTTGATTACTTGTTAACTAAACTGAAGGAAGATGGCACTCTTCCACAGAATGGTATTGTGTTAAAAACCATCGTTACGTCTGAGATCGGAGCAAAAATTGCAGAGCAGTTTGGCTTGAAATCTCTTGATACATTAACTGGATTTAAATTTATTGGTGAAAAGATCAAGGAATATGAAGAATCTGGAGAGCATACGTTCTTATTTGGATATGAAGAAAGCTATGGCTATCTAATTGGTGATTTTGTACGAGATAAAGATGCGGTTCAAGCTTGTTTATTAGGAGCAGAACTGGCGCTATATTACAAAGAGCGTGGAATGACGATTTACGAAGGACTTCAGGAAGTGTTCTCGAAGTACGGCTTCTACCGTGAAGGTCTTGAGTCACTCACATTAAAAGGAAAAGCCGGTGCGGAGAAAATCAACAGTATTTTAGCATCATTCCGAATGGATCCTCCAAAAGAGATGAATGATATTCAAATTGAGTCAGTTGAAGATTACCAATCAAGTGAACGATCGTTGCTCGTCACAGGTGAAAAAGAAACGATTACGTTACCAGTATCAAATGTACTGAAGTATAAACTGACAGATGGCTCATGGTTCTGTATTCGTCCATCTGGAACAGAGCCAAAGGTCAAATTCTACTTTGGTGTGGACGCAGCAAGTGAGGAAGAAAGTAAAGAAAAATTAGCGACTCTTCGTACGGCAGTGATGGATTACGTAAATCAATTTATTTAAGAAAGTAGGAATGACATTATGGCGATTTTAGTTACTGGTGGTGCTGGATATATTGGTAGCCATACCGTTCTTTACCTGTTAGATAAGGGAGAAGACGTTATTGTTGTTGATAATCTAACAAAAGGCCATCTGGACGCATTACAAGGAGCTACGTTATATGAAGGAAATCTACTAGACGGTGCGTTTCTTGATAAAGTGTTCACAGAGCAACACATTGATGCGGTCATTCACTTTGCAGCGGATTCATTGGTTGGTGAGAGTGTAGCGGAGCCATTAAAGTATTATCATAATAATGTAATTGGTACACATTCGCTTTTAACAAAGATGGTCGAACACAACGTGAAAAATATTGTGTTCTCTTCAACGGCTGCAACGTACGGCGAGCCCAAACAGGTGCCGATTGTTGAGACGTTACCAACAAATCCAACCAATCCATATGGTGAAACAAAGCTTGCCATTGAAAAAATGCTTAAATGGTCTGATCAAGCATACGGGTTAAAGTCCATTTGTTTGCGTTACTTTAATGCAGCTGGAGCTGATCCAGAAGGACGTATTGGTGAAGATCATGATCCGGAATCTCATCTCATCCCAATTGTTCTTCAAACGGCTTTAGGTCAACGAGAACAGGTTCAAGTGTTTGGAGATGATTACGATACGGAAGATGGATCATGTATTCGCGATTATATTCATGTGATGGATTTAGCGGATGCTCACTTTTTAGCCGTGAAGAAACTAATGAACGAGCGAACAAGTTCAATTTATAATCTTGGAATCGGTCAAGGGTTCTCCGTCAAACAAGTAATTGACGTGTGTAGAGAAGTAACACAGCGTGAGATCCCTGCAGCGATTGCACCAAGACGAGCAGGAGATCCTGCGGTGTTAATTGCTTCCCCTGAAAAAGCAAAATCAGAGCTTTCTTGGGAACCGAAATTCACAAAGCTACACGACATCGTTAAGCATGCATGGAGCTGGCATTCTGCCCATCCAAATGGATACGATGATTAATCTATAGAACATAAAGCGAGTTCTTCCGATTAGGAGAGCTCGCTCTTTTTTTGATCTTTCATGATGTGTACGAGAATTCGCTCATAATTTATGGAGACCACTTCATATAGTAAAAGAAGGAACAAGTGAGGGGGAGAACGTCCGTGTCAAATGATTGGAAAGACTTAGAACATGCCATTGGCGAGATCACGGAGATTGCAACAGGTTTTGGATTAGACTTTTATGATATGCGTTACGAGATCTGTCCTGCAGAAATTATTTACACCATTGGAGCCTATGGTATGCCCACACGTTATAGTCACTGGTCCTTTGGAAAACAATTTCATAAAAGCAAGCTGCAATATGATCTAGGGTTAAGTAAAATCTATGAGCTGGTTATTAACTCAGACCCTTGTTATGCCTTCTTACTTGACAGTAATGCGTTGATTCAAAACAAACTTATTGTGGCACACGTCCTAGCCCACTGTGACTTCTTTAAAAATAATGTCAGGTTTTCGAATACAAGACGGGATATGGTTGAAAGCATGAGTGCCACGTCGGAACGTATTGCTCATTACGAGCATTTGCATGGAAAAGAAGAGGTAGAAACCTTTTTAGATGCGGTACTAGCTATTCAAGAACATATCGATCCAAGTCTATTGCGTCCAAAGTTGACTTGGTCACTGAATGAAGAGGAAGAAAAGCAATTAAAAAGTAGAAGTGAATACGATGATTTATGGAATTTAGACGGGACAAAGAAAGCAGAGCTGGAATCACCTCTCAAGAAGAAACCGCAATTCCCTCCTCAACCCGAGAAGGATATTCTCTTATTCATTGAGGAATACAGCCGTGAGCTTGAAGATTGGCAACGCGATGTGCTGACGATGATGAGAGAAGAAATGCTATATTTTTGGCCACAGCTTGAAACAAAAATTATGAACGAAGGCTGGGCTTCTTATTGGCACGCTCGAATTTTAAGAGAAATGGATTTAACTACAGATGAGACCATTGAGTTTGCGAAATTGAATGCAGGGGTCGTCCAACCTTCAAAAACCTCAATTAATCCATATTATTTAGGATTAAAAATCTTTGAGAACATTGAGCAGGAATACGATAACCCAACTGAAGAAATGCAAAAGCGCCAAGGAGTAAAGCCTGGCAGTGGTCGCGAGAAAATGTTTGAAGTACGAGAAATTGAGTCTGATATCTCCTTTATCCGAAATTATTTAACAAAAGATCTTGTCATGCGCGAGGATATGTATTTGTTTCAGAAACAAGGAAGTGAATACAAGATCATTGATAAGCAATGGGAAACGGTTCGGGATCAGCTTGCCTCTTCTCGCGTAAATGGTGGATTTCCTTATTTAAGCATTACAGACGGAGACTACTTAAAAAATGGGGAGCTATATATTACTCATAGTTTTGAAGACACAGAACTTGATGTTTCCTATTTAGAAAAGGTCATGCCTTACTTATATCAGCTTTGGGGAAGACCAATCCATTTGCAGTCGCAAATTAATGATAAGCCAATTTGCTTTTTGTTTGACGGAAAGAAAATGCAACGAAAATATATTTAGTTAAGAATTTACATGTTGGGCGACGGATCCTTTTAATAGGATTTTCGCCTTTTTTTTGTTTACATAACATGACAACACATCAGGACATACTAAGAAAAAAAGGAGAACTTCGTATGCGTTCTATTTTTAAGTTCATATGTCTATTCGTCATTGTTATGCCTCTCGTAAGTTGTCAAAACCAAGAAAAAGAGCAACCTCCTCCTGCACACGTTCAATCAGTGGGAGATTATGAAGAAGCAATAGAAACACTCACCTTGCAGGTTGTGTATGAAAATGGTGAAGAGGTACGAGTACACTATGTGAAGAATGACCCAGAGGAATGGGTATATCACAATGATCTCGTAGCAGGAGTAAACGAAGAAAACGTACAAGAAAAAATCGACCAACTAACAATTGATCCCCAAACATTTTCAGAAGTTGTGCTTCAACAAGTCCGTTATGTTTTTGAATTTGGCGGTACGTACGATGTCTTGGATTTAGCAATTACCTTTAAGGATGGAAAAGAAAAGAGATATGGGACAAACGATCAATAAGATCGTTTTTCTTTTTAGACGAATAATGACGGTATGACACACATAGAATGAAAGCGCTCTTTTAAAACGTCAGAAATGTAAAAATAATTAGTAAGAAACAATTGACTGTTTGAGGGGATCAAGGTAAGATTAACTTTGCTATTTTATTCTTCGTGGCTCTAAATAAATGAACAGGTTGAAATGGGGGGTTTCATGGATACGTTTAAAAGACTGTCTCGGTTTTATTTGCCAGATAAAAAGCTTTTTATTTGGTCATTGATTGCATTAGCTGCTGTCTCGGGATTAACGGTGTTGTATCCAATTATTCTGCAATACACAATTGATACGGCTGTAGTTGGTGGGGAGTATGGAATGATTCCCTATCTTGCTTTAGGATTTATAGGCATTATGGCTTTAAAAGGGGGAGCCGTCTATATTCATCAATACTTAGGGGATATGTTTGGCGTCAAATCCGTCTATCGTCTCCGTAATTCCCTTTATGAGAAACTTCAGTTTTTACCTTTCCGATACTATGACAATGCAAAAACAGGAGATCTAATGTCGCGTTTAACAGCTGACGTAGAAGCCTTTCGCTTTTTCCTTTCGTTTGGCTGTGCGCAGCTTGTCAACCTCGTGCTACTGATTGGATTTAGTATGGCCGTTATGTTCTACTATTCCATTCCACTAGCTTTAGCTACTATGGTAATGATGCCACTTCTAGTGTTTGTGGTCATTCGGTTTGACAAGCGTGTCCACCCAGCGTTCAGAGGCATTCGTAAATCTCTTGCACAATTAAATACAAAGGTTCAAGAAAACGTGAGTGGAATGCAAACAGTTAAAGCGTTATCACAGGAAGACGAAGAAATTTTGCGCTTTTCTGGGAAAAATGAAGATTATCGTAGTAAACATCTTCATGTTGCTAAAATTTGGGGCACCTATTTTCCGTTAATGGAGTTAGTTGGGAATCTATCCGCTGTTATTCTCCTCGCTTTTGGAGGATACCTCACCATTACGGGATCTTTGACACCAGGTGAACTCGTTGCATTCTTCAGTTTAGTTGCCTATATTACAGGTCCAATTATGGGACTTGGTTTTATTATCAATACGTTTTCTCAATCAAAAGCTTCAGGTGAGCGTTTACTAGAAGTTCTTGATGAAGTGGAAAGACCGGATGGTTCAGGTGTTGAACAAACGAAGCGATTAGTTGGTGAAGTTGAATTCAAACACGTGACCGCTCAATACGACTCAAAAAATAAGCCGGCAGTCACAGATATAAACTTTCATGCTACAAAAGGGAAAACGATTGGATTGGTTGGAGCAACAGGCTCAGGGAAATCAACAATTATTCAATTATTGCTACGTTTTTATGAAAAACAATCAGGAGATATTTTGATCGATGGACGGCCAATTGAACAGTACACTTTAAAAGAATTGAGACGAAATATTGGTGTCGTTCTTCAACAGACCTTCCTTTTCTCATCGACCATTCGGGATAATCTCTCTTATGGTAATCCAGATGCAACGATGGATGAGATTATTGAAGCAGCAAAACGAGCCGATGCCCATGAATTTATTGAAAATCTTCCTAATGGATATGAAACGGTGCTTGGCGAAAAAGGACTTGGGTTATCCGGTGGACAAAAGCAGCGGATTGCTATTGCTCGTGCCATTATCATGAACCCAAGTATCCTTATTTTAGACGACGCAACAAGCGCGGTTGATATGCAAACGGAAGTGAAAATTCAAAAGGCATTTAAAGAAGTAATGAAAGGTCGAACAACATTCATCATTGCGCATCGTATCTCTTCTGTAAAACATGCAGATGAAATCATCGTCCTTGATAGTGGCGAAGTGAGCGAACGCGGAACACATGAAGAGCTTCTGAAAAACCGTGAGGGAATGTACCGTAGAATTTATGATATTCAAAATCAGGACCAGCAACATGTGTTGCAACGGGCGTAAGGAGGTAGGCACTTGGAAGAAACAACCAAAAAATCGCGGTTTCATTATCCGGTAGAGCAAATCATTGAAAAGCCATTTAACTGGATGCAAATGACAAGACTATTTGGATACATGAAGCCTTATGCCAAGACCCTACTCCCAAAAACGATTATTGCCATGTTCATTTCGACGCTTGTTCGACTTGCCATTCCTATTTTTATCGGCGTGTATGCGCTTGATTACGGAATTTCAAGTAATGACGTTTCGTTTATGTTTATGCTAGCAGGCATTGTTTTTGGGATGTACATTTTGTCATATGTCGCAAACTATTATCGGATTCGCTGGATGAATGAGCTTGGTCAGCACATTATATATGATATTCGATCAGATTTATTTAAGCATATCCAGAGACTGTCACATCGCTTTTTTGATAAGCGTTCAGCAGGTTCCATTCTTGTACGTGTAATAAACGATATAAATTCACTTCAGGACTTGTTTACAAACGGTGTAGTCAACTTATTGATGGATATTGTCATGCTTATTGGGATTGTCATCATTCTATTCACACTAAGTCCGCAGCTGGCGCTTGCCATCTTAATTGTGCTACCTATTATGTTTTTTATCTCTACCAAACTCCGTCGGAAAATTCGTCGAGCCTGGCAAGTGGTGCGTATTCGTCAATCCAGGTTGAATTCTCATTTAAATGAAAGCATTCAAGGAATTCGTGTGACACAGGCATATGCTCAAGAAAAAGAGAACATGGAATTCTTTGATACAGTAAACACGGATAACTATGAGAGCTGGAGACAGGCATCACGTATGAATGCGATGTTTAGACCATTTGTTGAAATGGCAAGTGCGCTTGGCGGAGCTATCCTTATTTGGTACGGAGCTTATTTAATCCAAGGAAATGATCCAGCCATTACCATTGGGGTATTTGTTTCATTTGCTTTCTACTTAGGAATGTTCTGGGAGCCGATCTCAAGACTTGGGCAAGTGTACAATCAGCTATTAGTCGGAATGGCTTCATCTGAGAGAATCTTTGAATTTCTTGATGAAAAACCATCTGTTCCTGAAAAAACAGATGCAAAGCCACTCAAGGATGTAAAAGGTGAGCTTGTTTTTGAACATGTTGAGTTTGCATACGATTCTAATCGAAAAGCGTTAGATGATATCAATTTAACATTTGAAGCAGGGAAGACCATTGCCTTAGTTGGACATACGGGTTCAGGAAAATCAACGATTGTTAATTTAATGAGCCGTTTCTATGATCCAACGAAAGGAAGAATTCTCCTTGATGGAGTCGACCTAAAAGATCTGAAACTGAATGAGCTACGCACAAATGTCAGTTATGTTCTTCAGGATACCTTTATCTTTGCAGGGACAATTATGGAAAATATTCGTTTTGGTAACGTTCGTGCGACAGATGAGGAAGTAATTGAAGCGGCAAAAGCAATCGGTGCAGATACATTTATCTCGAAACTCGAAAAAGGCTATCATACAGAGGTAGAAGAACAAGGAAATGTGTTGTCAGTTGGGGAAAGACAGCTGTTGTCATTCGCTAGGGCTCTTCTAGCAGACCCACGTATTTTAATTCTGGATGAGGCTACGGCAAGTATTGATACCGAAACCGAATTAATCATACAAAAAGGCCTAAAACGACTGCTTCATAATCGAACGGCCATCATGATCGCGCATCGCTTATCAACTATCCGCGATTCTGATCAGATCATTGTTTTGGAACAAGGAAATGTTATTGAACAAGGAACACACCAACAGTTAATGAATCATGAAGGAAAGTACTACAATCTTGTTAAATCACAATATGCAGCATTAGAAAAGTAAATGGGTACCGGCTGAGATAAAACTAAATACCAATTAAAAATCGGCGGATGATTCTACGAATGAATCATCCGCCTTTAGTATTTTGGAAAGCGAGGGATTCTCCTGTAGCGGATTTACTGCTATGTTCGTATTTTAATAGTAAATGATTTACTGTTTTTTCTTGCAACATTTTTTCGACTCCTACGTATATGATGGTAAGTAGAAATTATAAAAGGTTGGATGTATAGTAAGTAAAAACGGGTATTAACTATATGAGAGAGAGGAGTGAGAGAACATGCTCACCACGACGATTCAAATTGTGATCACATTAGTTGGAGCTGCACTTATTATTTTGGTTGTTCAATCGTTCCTTCAAAGAAAGAAGAATCGTTTTTTAGAGCAAGAAATCGAAGAGTTATCTAAGAAGCATGATCAGCTATTGGCTGAGGTCTTACAGCCATACCATGATTCTTCCGATAAATTAAAGCTAACACGAGGAAAAACAAAAAAACGCTTTGAAGAATTAAGTGAAGGATTCTTTAGCATTCTCCATGCCGTTAAAGAAGCTCAACAGAACTTAGACGGGTTACGTGTTACACGAGCTTCTTATGGAACCATTGTCGCTGTTTTGCCAAGAGCAAAATCACAGCTGGATGAAGAGTTTGAAAAGCTGAATAAAATGAAAACCGAATTAGACCAGCTGGAAAAAGAAGATACAGATGTCGCTTTTCTTGAAAAAGAAGAAAGAGCTCAATTAGAAGAGATTGAAAAACAGCTACAAGCTCACGTTCGAAAAACAGATTATCCTTTGAACAACCTTGTTCAAAAACTCAATTATTTAAAAAAAGAGTTAGATGAAGTATCGGCTGAGGATTTAGATTCAATTACGGCTAAGCATGATCTAGAGCACCTTCAAAATGACCGGGTAGAGCTTTTGAAGAGATTAACTAGACTTCAAGCACTTCTTAGAGAACAACGTCATCTTGCTGCTCAATTTGAAGGAACAAATACTTCCTCACCAGCTTCTTATGAGCGTTTCTTAGGCTCCTTACAAGCGGGTGAGGTGGACCGTGCAGAAACGCATCTAAAAATAGTACATGAGGACATGGTCAAGCGAGTATAGAAAAAAGCTGAGAACTCATTAGAGCGCTCAGCTTTTTTATTATTCGTTATTCTGTTTCCCTGCCATTTTTGTTTTTAACTGCTCTAGTTCACTGTCTACTTTACTTTTTGTTGTGAGTGCAGCAAGATCATCATCTAGTGTTTTGTTAATGCTTCTTAGTTCCTCAGAAGACTCTGCTTCTGCTTCACTTCGCATCACTTTTTCCTCCATACGGTCAAAGCCACCTTTGGCACCCGAATTCATCCCGGATAACGAACGGTTTACCTTTGCACGTGCCCGAGCACTTTCGTTACGCGCTTTTAAGGAGTCCTTTTTCATTGTCATTTCACGAAGCTCATCCTTCATTTCACGAAGTTTATCCTTAAGCTCTGATGACAATTTTGTTGCTTCGTTATGAGACATTTGCAAGCTATCCGCCTGTGTTTCCTGTTTTGATTTCTCTTCAAGCACTCTGCGCGCTAAATCCTCATCTCCAGATTCAAGTGCTACCATCGCTTGTTCTTCACGTTTTGTAACGGCATCTAATGATTCGTCTAGTTGCTTTTTCAACAGCTTTTCACTTGCAATTTGTTTTGCAACGGCTGCTTCAACCTCTTGAATATCATTTTCCATGTCATAAATAAATTGATCAAGCATCTTGCCCGGATCCTCTGCTTTATTTAACAAAGAATTTAATTCTGATGAAACAATGGTACGAACGCGAGAAAAGAAACGAAACATACAAATCCCTCCTAATATTGTTAATAACCTAAGTTTATCACAGGCTATTTTATCTGTAATACTTTCTTAACTGTATATACGGGCAATAGCAAAAAATGTTTCATATTCAAATAAAAAATCTAAAGATTGACTTTACTGATAAATCAGATAAAATAAAAACTATTACATTTGACTAAATAGAGAGAACATTCTGAGGTGTTGAGAGATGAGATACGCTTTTTCTAAACGGGTAAGACATTTACAATCGTCTGCAGTACGAGATATTTTAAAGGTTGTGGGAAACGGAGATGTAATTTCGTTTGCTGGAGGTCTTCCAGCTGATGATTTGTTTCCAGTTGAAGCGATCGAGCAGGCATTTTCACGTGCGTTTGCATCAGGCACAAAAGCTCTGCAATATATTGAAACAGAAGGGTATGCTCCATTGCGTGAACTCGTTGTAGAACGGATGAGTCGGAAAGATATTACAGGATTTACGGCGAATGATGTATTACTTACAACAGGGTCACAGCAGGCTATTGATTTGTTTTCAAGAGTCATGTTCAGTCCGGGAGATATCGTTTTAACAGAAGACCCAACTTATCTTGCAGCCCTTCAAGTGTTTCAATCGTACGAAGCAGAAGCTGTTGCTGTTGAATCAGACGATGAGGGAATGATTGAAGAGGACCTAGAAGCAAAGCTGCGTAGCTTAAGACCAAAGTGTATCTACGTGGTTCCTACATTCTCTAACCCTGCCGGAAAGGTCTGGTCGCTTGAACGCCGGAGAATGCTTGTCAGATTAGCTCACAAGTACAACTGTCTGATTTTAGAGGATGACCCTTATGGAGACATTCAATTTAATCAAAACGAAACGTACACCCCCATCGCTGCGTTAGATGATGGATCAAGAGTATTATATACAAGTACCTTTTCAAAAACAGCTGTCCCAGCACTTCGAACTGGCTGGATTGTCGGTCCATTCCAGGTAATTCGAATGATGGCACAGGCTAAGCAAGCGAATGACTTACATTCAAATTCGCTGTCTCAGCAAGCTATTTATCAGCTATGTACACACTTTGACTTTGATGGTCATATTCAAGGAGTTACCAACCTCTACAAGCAAAGAAGAGATGTGATGGTGGACTGCATTAGAAACTCCAATCTACCGAATGTCCACTTTGTCGAACCAAAAGGAGGCATGTTCCTGTGGATCGAGCTGGATGAACGAGTGAACACAACATCCATGCTAACCGAAGCCGTAAAAAAAGGAGTGGCATATGTTCCTGGAGCCCCTTTTTACGCTGGTGTCCCAAAAACCAATACAATGCGGTTAAACTTTACACATGCGACAGACGAAGAAATCAAAAAAGGAATTCATTTATTATCAGATGTGTTTACACACACAGATGATCAAGTGAAAACAGTTATTTAATAAAGAACGAATAAGTTAAGAGTAATAGAGACCGGGACATAACTTAAAATCAATAAGGAAATGGCGAATGATTCAATTGTTGAATCATTCGCCATTCTTATTTTTTATAAAACGAGAGGAGGGAGAACCCAAGACTCCTGCAGCGGATATTGTGCTATGTTCGTATTTTGCTATCCACCCTCTTTTGCATTTTTATGCAATGAAGCGAAACTGGAAACATTAGCTTACATCGATTCTAATCGTTTAATTCGCGCTTCAGGTTGTGGGTGAGTCGAAAAAAGACTAGCTGCTTTCTTTTTTAATGGATCCGCAAAGTATAAAGAAGCAGACGTATTCGATGCTTCTTTCACCGGTGTAGAAGTATTCGTAATTTTTCTCAACGCATTTGCCAGAGCATGTGGATTTCGCGTAAGCTCTGCAGCCGTGGCATCAGCGAGAAACTCACGATTACGTGAGATCGCCAGCTGAATTAGTGTGGCGACAATCGGCGAAATAATGATAAGAAGTAGAGACAAAATCATGATGATGCCATTTTGTTTACTGTCTCTATTCCCTCTAGCGCGACCATAATACATGGAACGTGCTCCAATGTCGCTTAAAATAGCAACAACTGAGACTAAAGCAATAGCAACGGTGGCCAATCTGATATCATAATTTCGTACATGAGCAATTTCATGTGCAATAACGCCTTCGAGTTCTTCTCTGTTTAATTGATCAAGCAAACCTGTTGTCACCGCAACAGCCGCTTTTTTAGGGGAGGTGCCCGTTGCAAACGCATTTGGACTTTGATCATGAATGATGAATACCCTTGGTTTTGGGATTTGTGCAACCATGGAGAGACTGTCAACTGTATTCCACAAATACGCATGGTCATCCGAGCTGCGAATCTCCCTTGCATGATTCATTTTCATCACAACATTTGTGCTACTAAAGAGCATGATAAGGGTGTAGCCTCCACCCAAAAGGGCGGCAAGGATGAGACCACTAATGTAATCACCTATGTAAAGATAGGTAATAGCAGCCCCTACGGCCAGAACAAATAGAACAAATCCAGTTACGATAAAAATGGTTTTACGTTTATTTTGACTGATTTGTTGATATAGATGCATGAGCTACCCTCATCTCTAATTTAATCAAAATCAACACGAACGGACTGGCGCTCTTCATTTGAGGCTTCTAAGTATCCATGCTTACGGAAGTTATGAACGGATGCGATGAGGTTACTTGGAAACGATTCAACCTTGTTGTTATATTGCATGACAGTTTTATTGTATAGCTGTTTAGAATAAGCAACCTTGTTTTCAGTTGCAACCAAGTCTTCATGAACTTTAGAGAACGTCTCATTTGCTTTTAAATCGGGATAAGCTTCGGTTAAGGAGAAAAACTGTCTTAGTGTACCTGATAATTCATTATCCGCTTGAACCTGTTCTTCGCGACTTAAATCAGGTGAAACAATTTGATTTCGCATTTTTACAATTTCAGCTAATGTTTCTTTTTCATGTTTCATGTAGGTTTTGGCGGTGTCAACTAAGTTTGGTATTAAATCATATCGTCTTTTTAGTTGTACATCGATTTGTGACCATGCTTCTTCTTTCCAACCTCTTAACTTAATTAAGCCGTTGTAATTCATAATCCAAAACAGTCCTATGACTACAATAATGGCTCCTGCAATAATAAATCCCATCTTCTTCATCCCTTCTGATCAACGTTGATTAGTTAGTTACGATTAAACACGTTCTTTGGTTTCATTTATCAGTGTAGCATGGAAAATTAAGAAGGATGAACAAAAATAATGACCCTTTAAAAAATCTAAGTTTTACCAAATATTTCGATACATACTTCAAACTAAAAAAACCTACACTATGATTACACAAGGAGGAGGTGAAACACATGGCTAACAACAACAGCAATTCAAATGACCTTCTTGTACCTGGTGTACAACAGGCTCTAGATCAAATGAAATACGAAATCGCTTCTGAGTTTGGAGTAACTCTTGGAGCTGATACAACTGCTCGTGCAAACGGTTCAGTTGGTGGTGAAATCACTAAACGTTTAGTACAAGCTGCTGAACAACAACTTGGTGGATACCAACGTTAATAATGATGGATATAAGGGGATGGCCTAGCGCCATCCCTTTTTCGTAAAACGAAAAAAAAGACGCTCCATCTTGGAACGTCTTCCCGCAGTCAACTTAACGAATACGTTGCTCATTATCCGCATCGAAGAAGTGACATTTGTTTAAATCAAGGGCTAAGTCAAGCTTCTGACCAGAAGAGATGTCTGTTCTAGAATCGACTCTAGCTACAAGCTCTTGCCCGTTTACACTTGAGTAAAGAACAGTTTCTGCTCCTGTTAACTCAGCCACATCAATGACAGCATTTAGCTTTGTATCAGGAGAAGACTGTAGGAATAACAACTCATCATGTACATCCTCTGGTCTTACACCAAGAATGATATCTTTATCAGCATAGCCTTTTTCACGAAGTGTTTTTAGTTTTCCCTCAGGTACTCTTAGAGAGATATCTCCAACAACAAATTGATCTCCGTTCAGGCGACCAGTTAGGAAGTTCATAGAAGGTGAGCCGATGAATCCACCTACGAATACATTCTCAGGGTTATCGTACACTTCTTTCGGTGAACCAACCTGTTGAATGAGTCCGTCCTTCATAATAACAATCCGTGTGGCCATTGTCATAGCCTCTGTTTGGTCATGCGTTACGTAGATCGTTGTTGTTTGCAGGCGTTTATGAAGCTTTGTGATCTCTGCTCTCATCTGAACACGAAGCTTTGCATCAAGGTTTGAAAGCGGCTCATCCATAAGGAATACTTGTGGATCACGTACAATGGCGCGTCCCAAAGCAACCCGCTGACGCTGACCACCTGACATTGCTTTTGGTTTACGATCAAGCATTTCAGTTAGTCCTAGAATTTGGGCAGCATTTTTCACTCGCTTATCAATTTCATCTTTTTTAAACTTACGTAGCTTTAATCCAAAAGCCATATTATCGTATACGTTCATATGTGGATATAAGGCATAGTTTTGGAATACCATCGCGATATCACGATCTTTTGGAGCAACATCGTTCATACGCTTGTCTCCAATATGAAGGTCACCTTTCGAAATATCTTCAAGTCCAGCAATCATTCGAAGTGTTGTTGATTTACCGCAACCAGATGGACCAACAAATACAATAAATTCTTTATCTTGAATACTTAAATTGAAATCCGTTACGGCTGTTACATCACCATCGTAAATTTTATAGATATTTTCTAAGCTAATCTCTGCCATGCTTAACCCCTCCATATTGTAAGTATAAATGAATTGTAAGCCTTTTCATTGTTTTCGAATATGGAAAAGGTGCACAAAGTTCATCCTTTTTTCTGGGCAAGGTGCACAAGCATATTAACGATCCTGTAACAAAAGCACAAAGTGCATATAAGCTGCATGCTGAAATTGTTTAATATCAATTCCGGTTTTCTCAATAAACTTATCAATTCGATATTGGAGGCTATTACGATGCATATGTAAGCTTTTTGCAGCGGATGAAAGATTCATATGGTGATGAAGATAACTTGAAATACTCTTCATCATATCTGAATCCTGCAATATCTCATCTGTCAGTACTTGAGTTTGTATATAGGTGTTTTCCGATTCAGGGATAAATTGAATAAGGTAATAGGGAATCGCTTCATGTTCTTTAAAGATATGCTGCGCATTTACATGTGGTAAGGCGGCTCGGAAACAGGCTTGTTCCCAGGTAAATGTTGACCTTGCTTGTTCAATCGACCTGGTTGAGCCAATTAAAAGAGTGAGATCTACATAGAAATCAGTCGCAATGGCTTGAATGAAATGAGAGAACTCATTTGTCTCTTCATCAACCCGATCAATCACAACACCGTTTAAGGCATCCATCCAGATCATTGTGTGTAAGCCTGGCAATAGGTTTTGCCACGCTTCATAAAAGTCAGTATACGTATCAATACTCTCAGAAAGTGAAAAATGCACAAAGCGAATGGATTCATTAGTAGGCGCAGCAACAGGCTGAGATGAATCTTGAAAAAGCCATTCTTTCCATTGTTTCTCGGATACGGTCTCGGGCACAGGGTATGGTTTCCAAACAGGCAAGAGCAGCATAAGAAGCTGCTGCTCTCTTTGAGATAAATGCTCTTTATAAAAACCAATTGGCTTGGATTGTTCATCTTGTAGCCAGAGAACATCAAAGCGATGATAATCAGATGGGTTGGTTGTTATAGCTGATCCGAATTGTCTTTTTAACGATTCCGTGATCATACACAAACGCTCCTTACTACTGTAGAATAGTTCCAGTATATCGTTTGCGCGTTGTGTCGGTAAAGAATTAATCCTGAATGGATGGGGGATCTTCTTTTTCAAGCTCTCGTGCTTGTTCGATTCGTCCAGCATGATGTCCTGCAACCCGGCCTCCGCCTAACCCTTCGTTAATCATCCGATCCACGTCCATAAAGTAGTGCTCTTTTCCTTGATCAGACTCTTTTCTATGCTTAGATTCCTTCATTTTGGCAACTCCTTTTATTTGAATTGGTTCGTAGTATGCTTCAACATTTAGGTGCTATTCTAAACAGAGTGACCAAGTGTTTTGCTCGGGGAAGAAAATCGATTATACTAGGTGAGCAAAGTTTTTTAGCAAGTGAAGGAGTGTACACAGTGGAACCATGGATGTTTATTAGTTTTATGGTGATTGTTGGAGCGGCATTAGGTGGAATTACTAATGCAATGGCTATACGAATGTTATTTAAACCACATAAGGCATACTACGTTGGGAAGTGGAGGGTTCCATTTACCCCTGGATTAATTCCAAAAAGACATAAAGAAATTGCAATTCAATTGGGCGAAATGGTGGGAACCTACCTGCTTACAGCAGAAGGCCTAGAGAAACAAATCAAACAAACGGCCTTTAAACAGGGAGTGTCTGATTGGCTAGAAGCGGAAGCAACAAAAGCGATAAACAGTGAGCAATCGTTAGAAACATATGTTGAACAAATGATTGGAGTAAAGAATCTGCAAGAGATTCTTCATCATCGTACAGATCGTATCATTGAAACGGGAATTAGTCGTTTTTTAACAAATAATCAAGAGAAAACGATTGTTGAGTTATTGCCTGAGGCCCTTGTTGACCGGGTAGAAGGCTATCTACCGGAGCTTTCACGG
The DNA here is from genome assembly GCF_050276055.1 of Alkalihalobacillus sp. NPDC127517. Taxonomy (NCBI): domain Bacteria; kingdom Bacillati; phylum Bacillota; class Bacilli; order Caryophanales; family Bacillaceae; genus Alkalihalobacillus; species Alkalihalobacillus sp. NPDC127517. Next base: position 55,514 of record NZ_JBNNQX010000009.1, read on the forward strand.
GCAGTGTTGACTAAGGCAACAGATTATTTTGAAAGCAAGGAAGGAAAAGAAAAACTAAGCGGCATGATTGAAGAGTTTTTAGATCATAAAGGTCGACTAGGAAGCATGATCTCAATGTTTATGGGAAATGAACGATTAGTTGATAAGGTACAGCCTGAGATTTTACGATTTCTGCAAAACGAGCGAACAAACCAATTAGTAAGTGAGTTGCTTGAAAAAGAATGGAATAAAGTAAAAGAACGTCCTCTGGGGGAACTTCATGCATTTATTAATGAAGAAAAAGTTAGCCACTTTTTAAGTCAGCTTGTAAAGGATAAAGCGCCTGTCCTACGGTCAATTACTGCGCCGTTACATACATGGATGCCAGTGTATCAGAATCGAATCGTACAAACGTGGATCCCTACTGTAACAGATGGAATGATTGGTGTTGCGAGCAAGCAGGTTGGTCAATTCTTAAAAGCATTCCAAATTGAACAGGTGATCAGCAATCAAGTTCTTGCATTTTCAACGAAATACTTAGAAGAGCTTGTGATGTCGGTGGCAAATAAAGAGCTTAAGTTAATTACGTATCTAGGTGCGCTCATTGGTGGTGTGGTGGGGTTATTCCAAGGATTATTCGTTCTACTTATCAACTCGCTTTAAGTTTTTTTCAGTGGTTTGAATGACTTTCCGTGAAATCTCACTCTGAACATGTTATAGTCGTGTAGACTATTAAGAGGGGGAATTAACTGTGGCACAACTTCAAGACAAAGCGCAAGAACTTAAGCAAGCATTAGCAGAAAGTGACGAGTTCAAATCACTTCAATCTCTACACAATCAAATCAACGAAGATGAGATTGCTAAAAAAATGTTGGACAACTTCCGTCAGTTGCAGCTTGAGCTTCAACAGAAGCAAATGCAAGGCATTCAAATTTCAGAGGAAGAAGCACAACAAGCACAACAGCAATTTGAGCTTGTTCAACAGCACGAACTAATTTCTAAATTGATGGAAGCGGAGCAACAGCTTAGCGTCATCATTGGTGACATTAACAAAGTGATCACAGAGCCATTAGAAGAAATTTACGGTACACCAGAACAATAAGTAAGAGAAGCTCCCTCCGAGAAATCGGAGGGATTTTTTGTGCTTTCTCTACATTCATGTTCTGATGGGGGACGGGACTACATATGCTAAATCAGATACGACGAGCCTCCTAAGAGACACCAATGGAGAATACAACAAGAGGGGAAGAAGGCATGTATGACGTATACTTTTTTAGCAGTAAACATTGATGGTGCACTACTCAGATCTAATTCAAAGTTAAGTAAATCTACCCGACAATCGATGGAATACTTAACAAAAAAAGGAGTAGATATCGCCTTAGTTACGTCAAGACCGTATCTATCTGCTCAAAAAATTGCTAAAAGCTTAAAAATTGATGGCTACTTAATTGCACATGACGGAGCTTACGTGAGTGAGACTAAAAAGAAAAAGCTCATGTCTAAAGAGATTCCAGAAGCTAGTGTCATGAATATGATGGAAGGGCTTGAGCGCTTTCGCTGCCGAACTCATTTAATGTATGAAACACATGCAGTTACGAGTAAAGAAAAGCAAAAAAATCAGCTCATTGCGAAAATGACACTTGGTACAACCGATCAATTATACTATCCGTTAACGTACGTTGATTCGTTATATAATTATGTGATGGATGAGGGTCAAGGACCTCTGACTATGCAAATTCAATTTGAATCCTCGATCCAACGAAAACAAGCGCTTGACTTATTAACAGAACAAAACGATGACGTTCTGGTGAAGCGCCTTGGTAAAGATCGTTTATCCATCGTTTCCTCAGATGTATCAAAAGCAAAAGCTCTTCAATGGCTCTGCCACCGCAAAGGTGTAAGTAACGAGGAGTTAATTACGATTGGTGCATTTGAAGAAGACATTGAAATGATGCAAATGGCTGGCCTTGGTGTGGCAATGGGGAATGCTCCAAAACCACTAAAGGATAAAGCAAACTGGATTACGCGCTCTGTTGATGAAGACGGGGTCTCGTATATGATCCATGAAGTATTCAGAAAGCAGCTGCGCATAAACCTGGATCGACACAGTCTCAAATAAGAGGCTGTTTTTTTTCGGAGTATGTTCGAATGCACCAATTGGGCATGGGTGAATAGACTAAGAAAAAAGGAGGCGATTGCCATGGATCAGCAAGCTACTTATCAGCAGCAGATGAAGGAAATGTGTGAGCAACATATGAATCAAGCCGTGACCATGCAAGCGAATGGAATGAATTATGAAGGTGTCGTTGAAATGGTGGATGACAACCACGTCTACATGATGGTGCCGGTGGATGAGCAAGGACAATTCATGAGTATGTATGAAGTAATGGCCGGAATGCAGCAGGAGCAACAAGAACAACAACAGCAGCAACAGCAACAAATGATGAACGGGCAAGAACGCTATGGTTATCCATATCAGCCGTACTATCCAGGATATTATCCATACTATCCACGTCCACGTCCTTACGGCTGGAGACGCCTAGTATTCCCACTAGCGGCGTTGACGGCATTGGCTATTTTATAGAGATATATGGGAAAGAGTAAACCAGCCGGAGTGGGCTGGTTTTTTTGGTGGGTGGAGGAGAGAACCAACAATAAATTATATAGTTCCTTTTCCTTTTCCATTTGAAGCACTTTAATAATCTAATTTTGTTTCTTTTAGTCATTATGAAATGTATGAGCAATTACTTCTGCAGCTTTCTCAATTAATTCATCATCATAACTGGCGTCCTCTTCTTCGCGACTAGACAGGATAGCCATAATAATGGGGTCACGATTTGGTGGCCATACAATCGCTATATCATTTCGAGTTCCATATCCAGCGGCTCCAGTTTTATCTCCAACCTCCCAATCTTCTGGTACACCAGCTCGAATTAGAGCATCCCCTGTAGTGTTTCCTTTTAACCAATTTTTGAAAATGTCTTGTTTTTCAGTAGGAAGATATTCAGTGACTCCAAAAACTTCTAGGTTCGTTGCGAGTGCTTTTGGGGTACTCGTATCTCGTAAATCTCCTGGAACGGCTTCGTTTAACTCTGGTTCTATACGCTCAGCCATGGTGGTAGTATCTCCACTATCTCGTAACGCTTGTTCAACGCCTTCAGGTCCTCCTAATTCTTCAAAGAGAAGGTTTGCTGCTGTATTATCACTATATTGAACAGCTGCTTTGGCTATATCTCCTAAACTCATCCCTTCGTCCACGAATTCTTCAGTAATTGGAGAATATGTAACAATATCTTCCGCAGTAAATGTCCTTACTTCATCAAGTACTGATAGCGGATTTTCTTTTAATAGAATAGCAGCCTGCAAAGCTTTAATTGTAGAAGCGTATGCAAAGCGTTCGTCTTCACGAAATTGAATCATTTTTTCCGTTCCTGTGTCTATTGCATAGATTCCTAGCCTAGCATCATATTCTTTCTCAAGTTGTTCAAAGGACTCTTTGGGCGTTTCTTTTAAAGTTATATCTTCAAAAGAATTGTTTACGCTTTGGCTTCCTAGTTCTACTTGCTGTTTGTCCTGCTGCCGCTCCCCTGAGCAACCTGCGATGATAAAAACTAAGCTTACTGATACTAGCATGTAATAAAAATGTCTTTTATTCATGATGTTTACCTCCAAATAGTTTAATTCTAAAACAAGATTACATTTGTAGTCTTGTTTTGCTTTTGATATGATATTACATGTGTAATCAAAGGAAGTCAATTGAAATTTTTGTTGCGACTAAGAACAAGAGAGTTGGTGTTATAAAGCTATGTTTTTAAATCATTTTATAATGGCATTATGTGTGTCTACCTTTTCCATCGTTGTCATACTATTTATAAAAAAATGGTTTGGAAAACAACTAACAGCAAAATGGCGTTATCATTTATGGATGTTCCTATTAATTATGTTGCTACTTCCATTTATTCCTACTCATATATATAGTTCTAGTTCTCTCTTTGATGCAAGGGGTACAGATCGTATGAGCACGTTACATTCGAATGAGGAATTAACGAGAACAAATATGGTAGAAGGGCTTAAACTTATTCAGGACTTCTCGGTATCTGTAAATCGTCTAGATCTATCCTTTGTTAGTATCACTGTTTTGGTATTATGGACATTGGGCGTGCTACTATTTACGTTTAATATGATTTTGGGATGGAACACACTTAGAAGGATAAAGAAACATTCTTTAGTCTTTGCGAACCAAGAAGTTCTTCAGCTTTTTGAAGAATGTAAGAAAAGGGTTGGGGTTAAGAAATCAATCACAATGTTCAGATCAAAACAAATTCAGTCTCCAATGATCGTTGGACAATTTAAACCATATATCATGTTACCTGCTCAACATGAAAATTGGCTCAGTTTAAAACATTACGAATACATTTTTCTTCATGAACTAAATCATTATAAAAATAATGATTTGATGATAAATTACGTGATAGTTTTTTATCAAATCATCTATTGGTTTAACCCTTTAATATGGTTTGCTTTCAGAGAAATGAGATTAGATAGAGAAATTGCCTGTGATGAATCTGTTTTATACTTACTAGATGAACACTCATTTAGTGCATACGGTAATACCATTATTAATTTTATAGATTCCTCGAAGCGCTCAAGAAAACTACATTTAGTAACTAAAATCAATGGTTCAAAAAGTCAAATCAAAAAAAGAATTGAAAGAATTTCTGTCTTTAAACCAAGCTTTAAAAAAACACGAAGTAAAAATGTTCTTATATACTTTGTAGCGAGTTTGGTAATGTTCGTTCAATTGCCAGTAGTATCTGCTTTTTCAACGCAGAACGATCGATACTATTTCGATTACGATAGAGCAGTTAACGAGGATTTGCAGTTACATTTTGAGGGGTACGAGGGAAGCTTTGTACTATTTGATCAAAATGCTCAACAATATCACTTTTATAATGAGGAGAAAAGTAAATTACGTGTATCACCAAATTCCACTTATAAAATCTACAGTGCCCTATTTGCATTAGAAAAAGAGGTGATAGCTCCCGAGGAATCAACCCTTATGTGGGATGGAACGAAGCAACCTTTTGAGGATTGGAACAAGGATCAAGATGTTTCATCTGCATTACAAAAATCTGTAAACTGGTACTTCAAAGAATTAGATTATAGAATGGGGTTTGATTCAATACAATCTAACCTTAAAAATATAAACTATGGGAACTCTGATATATCAGGTGGGTTAGGTGAATACTGGCTAGAATCTTCATTAAAAATATCTCCAATTGAGCAAGTACAATTGTTACAAGCCTTTTATTATAATCAATTAGGGTATAAAGATTTCCATATACAAACTGTCAAGGAATCATTACTCATTGAAGAGAAAAAAGATATTCGAATATCCGGAAAAACTGGAACAGGAGCAGTAAATGGAAAAGACATTAATGGTTGGTTTGTCGGGTATGTTGAGACGGCGAATAATACTTATTTCTTTGCCACTAATCTACAGAACGAAGATCAAGCTTCAGGAAGTAAGGCTGTAGAAATGACATTACAAATTTTGGAAGAATTAAGAATTTATTAAGTAATTGAAGGTGATAAATATGGCGATAAACATCCCTAATATATCTGAATCAGAGTGGGAGATCATGAATGTACTCTGGACTAAAGCTCCTCAAACAGCTAGTGATATTATAAGTTCTTTACAGGAGAATACCGATTGGAAGCCAAAAACCATTCGAACTCTTTTGGATCGTTTGGTTCAAAAACATGTAGTTGGAGTGAATAAAAATCAAAGAGTTTACACTTTTTTCCCTCTCTACACTCAGGAAGAGTGTCGGCGTGCAGAGACCGAATCATTTATAAAGCGAATATATGGAGGAACATTAAAATCCATGCTTGCTCAATTCATAGAGGAAGAAACGTTATCTAATGATGAAATCAACGAACTTCGCACGATGTTAGATAAAAACGTAAAAGATAATGAAACAAATAATTAGGATGATTTTCTAATCTAACTTCAATGGGATCCCTGTAAATCATGACTGCTTCATTGATCTTATATTTCAGGAGTTTTCGATTTTTAGAGATTTCAGACCAAAAGCGAGAAAGAAGGGGTTAAAAAGTGAACATTGAAATAAAACAATGTACAATTCAAGATGTTAATTTACTCCGCGAGGTAAGCATAGAAACGTTTATTGATACGTATAAAGATCAAAATACTGATGAAAATATGAAGCTTCATCTTTCAAAAGCTTTTAGTTTGAATCAACTAGAGATTGAAATTTCTTGTAAGAACACAGAATTTTATTTCATATTTATGAATGATAAGATAGCTGGATATCTTAAGATTAATTATAATGATGCTCAAACAAAAGATATTGGACCTGAATGCTTGGAAATAGAAAGGATTTACATCAAAAAAATCTACCAGGGTAAAGGCTTAGGAAAATATTTAATTGAACATTCACAAGAAATATTATTACAGTTAAATATGAAAAAAATATGGTTAGTTGTTTGGGAAAGAAATGAAAAAGCAATACAATTCTATTCAAAGAAGGGCTTTATACAGAGTGGTTTTCATTCTTTTTATTTAGGTGATGAAATACAAAAAGATATAATCATGTTAAAGGTTGTAGAAGGTAAAATCTAAACTTGCTTACTTATCAAAAGGATTATTAAAAAGGGTAGATCGAAATGCATTCAGATGATAGTAGATATCGTGATTGAGAACGAGAGACGAGAGATATTGGGAGTTTGCTCATGCAATCAATAGATTAAACTAATTTACATTACAGTGGAGAGCACTGTCACTATTTTGACTTGCTCTCTATTTCAATCAACAGAAGAGAGCTAGATATGAATAAATATAAAATAGGTTCTACGCTTTGCAGCGGGATTCCACGTGTTGTACTCATTCCTCCTTTCCTCAATCCTCTTATTCAAAGCCTCAGGAAACCCCTTCTAAACTACACACGGTTCATGTAAATGTTGTGGTACATTTCGTAAAAAGTCATCGAAACTCGCGATCAGTGGTTTAATGGGTTAAAATAGGTAGATATAGCTATTATATGATTACATGATATGATGTTTGTTGAAAAAGGAGGACTTAAACAATGGAACAATATTTGGTGTACCTTGTAGAAGATGAAGAGAACTTATCAGCTGTACTTCGAGCTTATTTAGAAAAAGAGAACTGGAATGTAAAGGTGTTTGATAATGGAAATGATGCGCTTGAGGCGATTGAGGACAAGCCTCATTTGTGGATTTTAGATATTATGCTGCCAGGAACAGATGGATATCAGTTACTTAAGGCCATTAAAGAAAAAGAAGATCGTCCGGTTATTTTCATTTCAGCTCGTGATCAGGATCTTGATCGTGTGTTGGGACTTGAAATGGGTAGTGACGATTATCTTTCGAAGCCATTCCTTCCACAGGAGTTAATTATTCGTGCGAAAAAGATTCTGAATCGTATTTATGGAACGTCCACACAGGAACAGAAAAAGATCGAGCTTAATCAATATTTGATCGATCCAATCGGACGTACAGTTACAGATACATTAGCTTCTGGAGAAGAGCTTGTAGATTTGACGACAAAAGAAATGGACTTAATTCTTCTTTTAACAGGGGATATTGGGAAAGCATTCTCTCGTGAGAAGATCATTGAGTTTGTTTGGGGCGAAAATTACTTTGGTTCTGAACGCGCCGTTGATGATGTCGTTCGCCGAGTTCGTAAAAAAATGAATCGAATTCATCTTGAGACACTTTATGGATATGGGTACAGGATCCTATCCTCATGATAAAGGTTAATCTGACACAGCGGATTTGGCTTGCCTTTATATCGCTTATTCTGCTGGTTGGACTATCCATTGCGATTGTTTATCCATTATCGATCAAAGGAACGTTAACGGAAGAAACCTATCGTATGATTGAGCAAATTCAGGCTCAAAACATTAACAGTCCTACGGATTTTAATCCGCCAGCGAATCAATATGAATTCATTGACGCACAAAATCAGTCAAGAGCTGTCAGTCATTTTGTTTATCCTGAATCCATTAGTCAGCAATATGGCTCGCCACCACCAAATGAATTATATGTGGAAATGGTCACAAATGCTGTGAATCAAGAGCCGCAGCGTGGCAGATATGAGATTCAATTTGGTGACGCGACCATCTTTTATGTGATTAGCCAGGTAAAAAACCCTGAGTCAAATGAATCTGGTTATTTGATCTCCTACATGTTTGATGAATATCGTAATTCGATGGTAGATCGTTTGTGGGAACGCCTTCTTTATTTATTGATGCTTACGAGTGTTCTAGCCCTTTTACCAGCGATTTGGTTAAAATACTACTTACAACAGCCTTTAACGATTCTTGGGAATCACCTTGATCAAATTGCAAACCGGGATTGGCAGGAGCCACTTCAATTGGAGGGCGATGAAGACTTTGAACGACTGTCTACTCAATTTGAGCGAATGCGATCAAACTTGAATAGCTATGACCGAGCACAGAAAACGTTCATCCAGCACACGTCGCATGAGTTAAAAACACCAATTATGGTGATTAAAAGCTATGCTCAATCCGTTAAAGATGGTATTATGCCTAAGGATAGTTTGGAGCAGACGATGGAAGTCATCACCGAAGAAGCAAATCGCATGGAGCGACGCGTCATTGAAATGCTCTATTTTACAAAGCTTGAGCAAATGAAGCAGAACCAGCTAAAACGAAGCACGTTTGTGTTTGGTAGCCTCGCCTATCAAATTGAAGAGCGGTTCCGCTATCAACGTGAGGATGTCACCATTCATGTGGTCTCTCCAGAGGTTGAAATCAATGGAGATGTGGATCAGCTTGAAGTTTTGCTTGAAAACTTAGTTGAAAATGCATTGCGATATGCAGAAACAAGCATTTGGATATCAGCAGAACCATACACAACAGGTGTTACCATCAGTGTGGAGAACAATGGTGAAGCGATTGATGACAATGAGATTAAAGAATTGTTTAAGCCGTTTTATAAAGGTAACAAAGGGAAATTTGGACTTGGTTTAGCGATTGTGAAACAAATTGCAGAGCTTCATCATGGATCACCTCGGGTTGAGAACACAGAAAAGGGTGTACGTTTTGTGATCACGATCCCAAATGAGACGTATGAAGAGTTAGTTGATACGGTATCAAAGTCTAAAAAAAGAGATCGTAAAAAAGAGAAAAAAACAGATTAGTAAGAAGACCAGGGCATTGTTGCTTTGGTCTTTTCTTGTATTTTTGGTGTAATGAGTAGTAGAGGGTATGGTATACTGACGTTGATGACAAGTTAAAGAGGTGACGGAATGAGCAAAGGAATACGAAATTATCAGGTCGGAGAAAAGGTGGAAAGTTATTTTCTAATTAAGTCTTCCACAAAAAGTATTGCAAGTAACAGCAAGCCTTTTTTGACGTTAATTCTGAGTGATAAGACCGGTGATATTGAAACAAAGCTCTGGGGTGCCTCGCCTGAGGATGAAGCAGCCTACGCAAGTAGAGCATTAATCTATGTGCAGGGAGATTTGATCGATTATCGTGGACGTAACCAGTTGAAACTATCAAGCATTCGCCCTGTTTCAGCCCTTGATAATGTAAAGATTAGTGATTTTGTTCGCTCAGCTCCTATTTCATCTGAGGATATGCATGAAGAAATAACTCAATTTATCTTTGAAATGAAGAATCCTAATATACAGCGTATTACAAGGCATTTAGTAAAGAAGCACCAGCAGGAATTCTTAGAATCACCAGCAGCTACCAGAAATCATCATGAATTCGTCTCGGGATTAGCTTATCACGTAGTGTCGATGCTAAGACTGGCCAAAAATCTATCTGAGCTTTATCCAAGTTTAGATACAGACCTATTATATGCAGGCGTTATTCTGCATGATTTGGGAAAGGTTCGCGAATTATCCGGGCCAATTGATACGAGCTATACACTAGAAGGAAAGCTTCTAGGTCATATCTCTATCATATCAAATGAAATTGATGCTGCAGCCAGAGAACTTAAGATTGAAGGAGAAGAAGTGACTGTGCTTCAACACCTTGTTTTAAGTCATCATGGTAAAGGTGAGTGGGGAAGCCCTAAGGTTCCAATCATACGTGAAGCAGAAGTGTTACATCTGATTGATAATGTGGATGCAAAGATTAATATGATGGACCGGGCGCTTGATCGAGTGATGCCAGGTGCTTTTTCTGAACGAGTGATGCCACTTGAAAATCGTAGCTTTTACAAGCCGAGCTTTCAAGCACCTCCACTAGACGAGAATAGCTAGTTCTAATCATTCTTCTTCTCTCATAGAATCTATCAAGTAGACAAGCGGGGGGAGAAAACCGAATGAGTGAACAGTTAAAACAAAGACTAGCCATCGCTTTTTTAGTTGTTTTAGTGATTGTGTTTATCACAACTCAAACTAATGTGTTATCCATTCTTGCACAAGATCCTTGGTGGATATACGTAGTCATGCTTGGTGTTGTGATTAGTGGATATTTTAGCCTTAAATATCTTCTTGAAGATAAACGACAGGAGCAAGCGTGGATTGAGCAAGAGGGTCACGTGTACATGGAACGTCTTGAAGAAGCAAGACAAAAGAAAGAAAGTAAATCATAATGAAAAAAGGATGCCATCTCGGCATCCTTTTTGTTTATCCTTGTGCTTCTTCTTCCTCTTCTTCAGCAGGTTCCTCATCCGTTTGCTCAAATGGAGTTAGCAAATCCTCATAACGAGAATCCTCAATCGTGATATCAGATTCTTTTACAAGATCTGAGAAGACGTCAGCAGACGATTTAGACTTTTGCTGTATTAACATGTCTTCAATCGCTTCAGCATAGTCCTCGTATGAATCACGACGCTCTAACACTTGAATAATGTGATAGCCAAAATCAGATTGAATAGGGGCACTAATTTCATCAATATCTAATGAGAAAGCTGCTTCGTCAAACTCGGGAACCATTTGACCTTCAGGGAAAAACCCTAGATCGCCGCCACTTGGTGCAGTGCCTGCATCGGTTGAATTCTCTTCAGCCAGCTCAGCAAAGTCAGCACCCTCATCAAGTTGAGCCTTTAGATCGTTCGCCTCATCCTCGTCTTCTACTAAGATGTGACGAGCGTGAACTTGTGTAGGGTAGCTCTCTTCTTGATCTTCATACATTTGTTTCTTTTCTTCCTCGGTCACTTCCACACCTTCAGAAGCAAGTCTTTCAATAACAAGCTGAGGTTTAATGAATTCATTAATAAGCTCATCTCTTGATTCAAGCACAACTTGACCTTGAGATTGCATAGTAATGACTTCTAACAAATCCTCATCGGATTCTGCTCCGAAGTTTTCTTTGAATTTTTCGATTTCTTGATCGATATCTTCATCAGTAATTCCCATCTCGTCTGCTTTATCATTTAATAGCTGAAGTTGAATGAGGGAAAGTAAATTTTGTTCTCCAGCTGTTTCTTTTAGTGATTCAACGAATTCTGCTTCAGTGATATCTGTGCCATTTACCTTAACAACGGCATCCTCTGGGGCAGCTTCATTATTACAAGCTGAAAAAACCGCAATACTTGCTAATCCTGCAATCGCTACAATTATTTTTTTCATTACGTACACTCCTCAAAGTTGTAATCTCATCACTATGGCTAACTTGTCCAACTTCCATCAGCCGTCAACACAACCCTTACTATACCATATTGAGGATATGAATAGAAAGTCATTCCAAAAAAACGATATTGGGCAAAAAAGGCTTTAGCCCAGTACCAATTGTGCAGGAGTGCATAGTATACATTAACAAAGCGCATGAAGGTCTTTTGCTTCATGATGCTTTCTAAAGAATAAAGGAGGCGTTCATTATGTCTGGTTACAATAATGGTTTTGCGTTAATCGTGGTGCTATTTATTCTTTTAGTGATCATTGGAGCTTCTTGGGTTTACTAAGTTAGAAATCTAGAAAAGGTGAGGGGTTGCCCCCTCACCTTTTTAAGTGAAAAACAGTTTTACATACGTAGATGTCAAAAGAATCGTTAGACATATATTTGTTACGCGAAACACTTTCGCCTGTTTTTCGGTCGGAACTTCTCTTCTTGCACAGAACGCATCTGCCATCGTGTTAATGATGTAAAGAATAAAGACCGCAAACATAATAAGAGGGAAGAGCATAAGACTGCCTCCTGTTAACCTTGTATTATCTTAAACTTTATCAAAAAAGCTAAGAAAAAGATAGAAAAATGATCTAACTTCTCTAGTTTTCTATTACTGCAAGCATTTGGACAAGCCTTTACACGGAGTCCGAACTACCCGTATCATACATAAAGAAGGGTGGTTGAGGTGATGATAAGAAACAAATGGAAAGTAGCGTTTATTGTTTTAGCTGTTATTGTAGTTGTTGCTATTATTGCTCTGTTTGTTATGATGAGGAGCATTTTACCAGAGGCCGAAGACGTGCCATATACCGAAAGTGAGCTAACAGATGAACAAGGTCTCGTGGAAATCCGTTCGACGAAAGCACAACTGAATGAACTCATTCAGGAAGCGACAAGTGAACTTCAAGAAGAAACGCCTTACACAGTTGAACTCTTATCAGACACGGTTGAATTTCAGTCAACGTTTCGTTTTTTAGGACAGTCGATCCCAATCACTATTAACTTTGATCCTGAGGTAGCAGATAATGGAGATTTACTTCTTCAAGCCGATTCTCTTTCATTCGGATTCTTGTCGATTCCATCAGAACAAGCCATGCAACTGGTGAAGAATCACACAGAATTACCTGAATGGATTGTTGTGCATCCATCTGAATCGTTTATTGAGGTTCAATTAACTGATGCGCGGTTCGATGACCTTTATTCATTTAGAGTGATTGAGTTTGACTTAGCTCGTGATGAGATTCAAGTAGAAATGTTTATGAACAGGGATTAAATAGAGGGGCTAGAAACAAACATACAGTTTCTAGCCTATTTTTTGTTACGAAGATTTTGATATGTCCTCTTGTTCATTATCAGATAATGATTTTATACAGAGATGCCCATCTTCTTCATTCAGGCAATCTTCAAATTTGAGGAGGGAACTCTCAAATCGATCAACAAAGTCACTCCCGTATACATGACGCACAATACTAAGTAGCTCAGAGAATTCAGGGAACTTCCCGTATAGCTCTTTAATGGGTAAAGCACCACCGTATACACTGTACGTATGTTCATCGTAGCTACGAAAGGTTTCAAGCAATAATTCTTTTCCTTCATCCGTCAAATAAATGTAAGTGTTTCGCTTATCATTTTCTTTTTTTGAAAAGGCGAGAAGACCACGAGCTTCAAGCTTTTTTGAAAAGTTAAAAGCAGTGGAGACGTGCATAACGCCGAAGTTAGCTATGTCTGTAATGGAAGCCCCATCTAACTGATAAGAAATCCAAAGAATGTGGTGTTCGTTCAAGTTCAAGTTAAAAGGCTTTATCCATGCCTGCCAATCCTTTTCAACTGACTTCCAGAGAGCTTTACTTAATTGGGCCAGGCGATGACTAAACATAACTGATTGCTTTAAAGAGTGCGGCGTTTGGTGTTCCATGTAATCTCCTCCATCCATAATCCGTCACAATACTTCCCTGCGTATATCTCTCTATCATTATTTTTGAATACTTTTATTATGACAAGAAATGGGTAAGAAATAAAGTACTAATTTTCGGAATATACAAAAATCCTACCTAATCTTTTTTGACTAGCTTCTGCAATTCTTCTACGTTTTTTTGTACGTCTTCAACTTCTGACTTAATTCGTTCAATAGAAGGAGCTGTTTCTTCTTGCCATTGATCGATTGAATGCTTGATCTCACTACCTGCTGTTTTTAAAATATCTCCACTCATTTTAAAGGTTTCAACAGCCTGTTCTTTGATCTCAATTCCTTCTCTAGACAATTGTTTTGCGGATTGACGCAATGAATTCACTGAACTCTGACAGCTGTTTCTGAGTTCTTTTCCAGAAGTTGGAGCTGTAAGTAACACAGCTACTCCAGATACAAGAGTACCTGCGAGTAACCCAACACCAATTGATTTAAAATTCATAATGGAACGCTCCCTTAAATGTAGTCTGTAAACCAAGCCCTTGCATATACATCACCAAAGGGGTGATACGTATGATTGAAGGAATTATCATGTTGTTTATTGCGTTTAGCCTTGTGGGGCTTTACTGCATCTTGCAAGCAGAGCATGTAAGAAAACACCGCCCATTGCTTCTTGCTTACAGTGTGGCGGTTGTTTTCTTTCTTGCTTGTGCCGTGGCTCTTATGCTGCGTTAGTGAGTGCTTTTAAATTCGTTCATTAGGTCACGTAGAGCAATACAAGCTTCTAATGGAACTGCATTATAGATGGATGCTCTGCACCCGCCAATTGAGCGGTGTCCATTTAGCCCGACAAATCCTCGTTCTTTTGCTAGAGATAAGAAGGACTTGCTAAGCTCTTCATTCGGCAGGGTAAATGTTACGTTCATGGATGAGCGAGAAGAAGGATGGGCATGTCCTTTGTAGAAACCATCGCTTGAATCGATCGTGTCATAAAGGATCTTTGCTTTTTCTTCATTCACCTGTTCTAGCTTTTCTAAACCTCCAATTGAGTCAGCCCACTCGAGCACTTTCCCGAGTAGGTAAATACCAAAAGTCGGTGGTGTATTATATAAGGAGTCATTATCTGCATACGTGCGATAACGAAGCATGGTTGGAACATGATCAACTTGTGCTTGTTGAACCAGTTCCTTTTTAGCTATGACTACAGTTACTCCGGAGGGACCTAAGTTCTTTTGGGCACCAGCATAAATCACTCCAAATTGATTCACGTCAATTTTTTTTGAGAGAATATCACTCGACATATCTGCAATAAGCGGAGCGTGCGAGAGGTCCGGGAATGCCTTCCACTGAGTTCCGTAAATGGTATTGTTTGACGTAATATGTACGTAAGCGTCGTTATCAGTAAACGAAGCATCACTTAAATCAGGGATTGTTGAGTAATTTGTTTCTTTTGCAGAAGCAAGGACGTTTGTCTCGCCAATTAACTTCGCTTCTTTTAGCGCTTTTTCAGACCAAGAGCCAGTGAGAACATACTGGCCCACCTTGTTTTGTGGTAACAAGTTATAAGCGGTCATTGCAAATTGAAGGCTCGCTCCACCTTGAAGAAACAAAATATCGTAAGTGTCTGGAATGGAAAGTAGCTTTTTTAACAGTTGTTTTGTTTGTTGATGAACGGCATCGTAATCTTGGCTGCGATGACTAAGCTCCATCACAGACATACCTGTATCATTGAAATTTAACAATTCTTTTTGTGCGGCTTCTAGAGCAGCTTTTGGTAATGCTGCAGGACCTGCATTAAAATTATATACTGTATTCATCTACGTACTCTCCCCTTTACCACTTTAGTGCGTGTCATTGTAACTCTATCCTACCATAGAAATGAAGGCTCGTTTCTTTTTTTTAGTTACCTAACAAAAATCCTCTAGTTAGAAATTCTTTTTAATACGTCTACACGCATTTCTTCAAACATTTCTTCGGAATACTCAGATCCGTGTTCTTCCCATTTTGCTCCAAATCCGTCTGTTACATCATATCTTGGTATGAGATGAACATGATAGTGAAATACTGTTTGCCCAGCTGCTTGTCCATTGTTATTCACTAAATTTAAGCCAGCAGGAGAAAACGCTTCTTTTAATGCGTGAGCAACTTTTTGTACTGATTGATACACGCTTGTTAACTCTGATTCAGGTAAATCAAACAGGTTTTCATGATGGTGTTTAGGAATGACAAGAGCATGTCCTTTTGTCACTTGACTAATATCAAAAAAAGCATAGGTGTCCTCATCCTCATAGATTTTCTTTGAAGGAATATCTCCAGCTACAATGCTACAAAATATACATGATGACATATCAGTTCATCCTTTCCGATTGGTTATTTCGATTATTCAATTAGCTTACTCTCTAACTTGAGGTTTTTCAATTAGAATTCGTTAGATTGTAAAAAGTGAGACAGTGAGCATGTGATATACTTTTAAGCGAATGGTTAGTTGAATGGAGTGGACAAATGAAACGATTATTTCTTATGGGCTTGATGTTGGTAAGTATATTAGTTGGTTGCCAGGCACAGCCTGAGCAAGTTCAAGAAGATGTACATGAAGAAACAGCTTCTGCTGCGAATCTACCCAGCTTCTTGGAATACTATCCTGATAATATTGGAAATCTTTATAAAGGCATCCCGGACTTTCGAGAAGTGTTAGAGCAGCTCCCAAGCTATGGTGTAGATGGGGAACCAAGTGATCTTGATCATTTGTACCAAGCCTTTGTCTATGAGCACCAAGAGGATGGAAGTGTAACATGGAATGATCATGGAGCCAGATGTAACGCATGTATTGATTCAGCGGCCTACAGCATAGAAGCGTGGCAAAACGGCTCATCCATTGAGGAAATTCGCGAGATGGTTGTGAATCAATACGGTGAGGGCACCGATCCTGAGACGGATAAAGAATAATACGACTTAGAGACTGTCTACGGGCAGTCTTTTTATCTTTTAAAAGATTACATGTGTTTGCTGGTTTTTCATTAGGCAATTTTGGTAAGATAGATACACAAAGGAGTGTTCACTATGGCAGAGCTTTTGAAAATTACTGGATTAACCGGTGGGTATCATCCTAAGAAGCCCGTCCTACATGATGTGAATCTTTCTGTTAATAAACAGGAGATTGTTGGATTGATCGGCTTAAATGGTGCCGGAAAAAGTACAACGATTAAGCATATCTTAGGACTTCTACAACCACAAAAAGGTGAAATTACAATAGATGGGATCAGCTTTAAACAAGATGCTGATCAGTATAGAAAATCATATGCATACATACCAGAAACACCTGTTTTATATGATGAATTAACACTTTGGGAGCATCTTGAACTAACAAAGGTTGCGTATGGACTTGATTCCAAGGATTTTGAAGAACGTGCTGAAAAGCTTTTAAAGGAATTTAAGATGACTAAAATGAAGAAGTGGTATCCAAGTCATTTTTCAAAAGGCATGCGCCAGAAAGTAATGATTATGAGTGCCTTCCTCATCGAGCCACCCGTGTACATCGTAGATGAGCCGATTGTGGGTCTTGATCCGCTGGGGATTCAATCGTTCCTAAACTTTATTTCGGACATGAAAAAAAGAGGGTCTGCTATTCTAATGTCCACCCATATATTAGCTACAGCTGAGCGTTATTGTGATCGGTTTATCATTTTACACCACGGTCGAAAAGTATTAGAGGGAACGCTCTCAGAAATGCAGCAGCATATTGGAAAGCCAAATGCGACGCTCGATGACATTTATATAGAAATGACCAAGGAAGAAATCCTATGAATGGACAAAGCTTATGGCAAGAACGAGTCCGATCATATTGGAAGGAAGCAGGTCGTTATTTAAAGTTGATAGGAAACAGTGGGTTTCTATTTACTGTTTACTTTCTATTTATTGTTGGTAGCTACTACTATCAACAAATTCTAGAGCAGCTACCAGCAGAGTTTCCGACTGTGGAGTTATTTACGGTTGTATTTTTACTTATCCTGACACGAAGTAGAGTACGAACCTTTGTCAAACAAGCCGATGTTGTTTTCTTATTGCCATTTGAAGCAAAAATGGGTGACTATTTCCGTTCAGCCATCCGATACTCCTTCTTTATGCAAGTAGGTGTCATCTTAATTGTGCTATTACTTTTAGGACCTTTATTTGTGCTTCGAATTGGAACGGGTATTGTGTTCTGGTCAACTCTCGTTGTGCTTGTGCTTGCAAAGCTATGGAACATTCTATCTAGCTGGGAAGAACAACGACTACAAAGCAAACAAGAACGAATTTCTCACATGCTCCTGCGTGGATTAGTTAATGTTGTACTACTTTACTTACTCTTTTCACAGGCAGGAGTCTCATTTGTAGTCATCATATTGTTACTCATGTTGGGATTGTACGTTTTTTATTGGAGGAAGATTGGTCAGGCATACTCCATCAAGTGGAATCATTTAATTGAAGTAGAAGAAAGTATGGTTATGTTCTTCTACCGGATTGCAAATGCGTTTACGGATGTACCTAAGCTTCGTAATCAAGTGAGAGAGCGTAGATACTTAAGCTGGCTTATCCCTTTATTAGCGGGGAAAGCTCAGTCAGTTTATTCGTTTTTAATGGCCAGGTCATTTGTTCGAGCCAATGATTACCTAGGCATTTATGTAAGACTTGTAGCAGTGGGAGCCTTTGTGTTAACGATTATCCCTAATGGATGGATTCAGGTTCCGGTATTCCTTGTCTTCATGCATATGGTCATGATGCAGCTCTCTACCATCTGGTACCATTATGATATGAATATGTGGGTTGATATTTATCCAATTGAGCCGGATGGAAGACAAAAAGCGCTCACTCACTTAAGTTTAAAGCTATTAACCGTAATGGCTATTGTGTTAACCGTTGTTCTTCTATTAAGTGGAGATCCACTAGTAGCAGTCGTTGCTTTAGCAGCAGGACTTCTTTTTGCATATGTCGGAAGTGTATCGTTAATTCATCGCCGAAAAAAACAAGCTGTATAGGAGGGGACTCTTATCGTATCTGTCTACGAGCAAGACGCAAAGGAAGAGATGATTCGTTGGAAGAGGAAGCTAGGAAAAAGTCAATCAATGACTGGTCGGTTCGCAAAAAAGTGGCAAAAGAAGGCGAATACCTTTATTCCAGAAAAGGTGCATACCGTAGTGACAGCGAGCGTCAAACACATGGTACAAGGCGCGCTTACTGGGTCAGAATATGTGTCTAAAAGAGAATTAGATCTAACAACAACCTTTGAAGAACGAGAAGATCAAGTACAGGAGCTTTTTCGAACGTACAAAAACACGGCTGTAGTAGAGGGGATTGGAACAGGGGCGGGTGGTATTATGCTTGGCCTAGCTGATTTCCCTTTGCTTCTCAGCATTAAAATGAAGTTTTTGTTTGATACAGCCATCACGTATGGCTATGATTGCAAGACATTTAAAGAGAGACTTTTCATTCTCACCATTTTTCAGTTAGCTTTTTCTGAGGGAGAAGAGCGAGCTTTGCTATTACAGAGAGTGGAGAATTGGGAAGATTATGCTAAAGAGTTACCGGAAGATCCAAACGATCCGCTTGCAATGGATTGGAAAGCATTTCAGTTAAGTTATCGGGACTTTATTGATTTACCTAAGATGCTCCAGCTTGTACCGGGTTTTGGAGCCATTGTAGGTGCTGCAGCCAATTCTCACTTTCTTGAGATTCTAAAGACCACTGCCATGAATAGTTACCGTATGCGCATGCTAAACGAACCAACTGAATAATCGACTGAAAGAGGCGAGTAATCCGCAGATGGATCCC
Source organism: Alkalihalobacillus sp. NPDC127517 (assembly GCF_050276055.1). NCBI lineage: Bacteria > Bacillati > Bacillota > Bacilli > Caryophanales > Bacillaceae > Alkalihalobacillus > Alkalihalobacillus sp. NPDC127517. Next base: position 74,840 of record NZ_JBNNQX010000009.1, read on the forward strand.
TCGCCTCTTTTTACTTGTTAAATGGAGAATGGTACAAAACGTGCAAAGTATGCGGATAGAATTCGGAAATATCCAGTAAACAGCATAATTCCAAGAATAATCATCAATATACCGCTTACTCGTTGAATCGTTGGTAACCAGCGATTCATGATCTTTAGTTTTGAAAGGGACTTGGACCAGAAAAAGGCGACGATTAAAAACGGAACCCCGAGGCCTGCTGAGTAAATAAACAATAATAAGATTCCAAGTCCCATGGTTTCACTGCTTCCGGCGATGATTAGGATGGAGCCTAGAACCAGACCAATACAAGGCATCCAACCTGCACCAAATAAAAAACCTATCATCAGCGAGTTAGAGAAGCTGGCTGTTTTCCGAGGTTTAATCGGAAGTTTTTTCTCAGTTAAAAGCGATCGTAATGAGATAATACCAGCCATCTGCAAACCAAACAATACGATAAAGATACCACCAAGCTGTTCAATCAGTGTGCGGTTTGTTGAGAAAATCTGCCCGAGGAACGAAGACGACGCTCCCATCAGGACAAAGATAATCGTAAAGCCCAGGATGAACCCAACGCTTCTTGTTAAGATTAAATGTCTCTCAGCCTGTACTTGGCCATTTGATATGGAAGCTCCTGTTAACTGAGCTAAGTAGGCAGGTACCAATGGAAAAATACATGGAGACAAAAAAGAAATCATGCCAGCGAAAAACGCTAACCATATCGAAACCTCCATATGTTTCACTCCTTCTCTCACTTGCCATTCTATCATTCTATGTAGGTCGTTGAACTCTTAGTATAACGAAATTCTGTGCATATAACTATGACAAAATGAAGGCGGATACAGATTGAGGCGGATGAAAGGATCAGCCTTAGGGCGGAGTTAAAACCATGCTCTAGCTCGGCGTAATAACAACATGATTCTCCTACAATAAAGATAACAAAAAGAAAGGAGAGATTGCGATGGGTAACCGTAAGAATTCAGGACTCGGTATTGTCTTAATGACAATAGGAGTAATCATTTTACTTGGTTTGATTGGTGTGCACCTAGGTGGACTTATTCCGTTAGCCTTGGGTCTAGCACTTATGTATTGGGGTTTTAAGAAGTATCAACGAGTAGGAGGCCTGTCCGCAGGCAGTATCGTTCTATTTATTATCGGCGGATTGTTCGCCTTAAGTGGAGTTGGTGCGCTGATCCCATTTTTTATTGCTAGCTTACTTTTGTATTTTGGTTATCGTTCTATCAAATCAGATGATGATTCAGACGACACAAGCTATTCACCTTATCAAATGAAAGATGTAAAAAGAAAAAAAACGTTAGATGAAGAATTTAATCATCTAATGAATAAACAATCATAGGGGAGGAATTAACATGAGTATTTTTACTCGAGTTGAACGACTGGTAAAGGCATCAATCCACGAAGGGTTAGAGCGTATGGAAGATCCACTTTCTTTACTTAAACAAGAAATTCGTGATACCAAACATTCTATTGTAAAGAAAAAAGAGCAGGTAACGAAACAGGAAAGAATGTTTCAAACATTTGAACGTGCGATTGAAACGGCAGGAAAATTAGCCGATAAAAGACAACAACAAGCTGAAATAGCCATTGAAAAACAGGAAGAAGATTTTGCGAAAAGGGCTCTGATTGATAAGCGCCAAGCCCTTAACGAACAACAAAAATTCACAGCACTAATCGACCAGAATAAACAAGTGATCTTAGATTTACAGACGGACATTCATGAGCTTGAAGCTTCACTTAAAGTGAAGGCTGAACAGAAGCAAGAACTTGAACAGCAAAAGGAAGCGGATAAGGCAGGAACGCAGTTGAAGAAAATGTTTGCCGAAACCAGTCATTTTGCTTCAAATGACTCAAAGGAACTTGACCAATGGAGCAAAGCAGCATTTGAGATTGAAAATGACAATTTAAAAGCTGAAATTGAAGCTGAACTAGCTCAACTGAAAGCATCAAAACAAGGATAGTTGCAAGCGTGAGAGCGGGGGAGACCTCGCTTTCGATCTTGTGAAAACGAAAGAAAACAGATATAGTGACTAATAGATAAAGGCGGTGGCCGGATGAAAAAACTAATCGGTTTTGCTATGATCGTTGTTGGATTCATTTTACTCGTACTAACCACGTTTCCGCTATTCTTTTCAAACTTTGCAAATTCTCAGGTGGACCATGTTACGGAATCACTTGATGGAATAAATGACATATCACTCGAGAGTAAAGCTTTTCGTTGGACCATTGTACCTGTTGATGATAATGAACTACGCATTGAATTGTCTGAAGGTGAAACTGGTAAACCTTTTAAAGTAGAGCAGGGACGTAGTCAGCTAAAGGTTAAAACGGAACATAAGAGATTTGGTTGGTTTCCTTCTTTTTCTAACTCGTTTAAGAAAGGTGAAGCAACCGTATACCTACCAAAAAGCTTTACAAAGGACCTGGATATTTCGACTGTCTCCGGCGATATTACACTTGATGGAGACTTTACTTTAGGTGAGCTGACGATGGAAATGGTTTCGGGTGATCTTGTGAATTCAGGTGATCTACAGACGGATGAAATTGATATTGATTCCGTTTCGGGTAATGTTCATTTGGTACAGGTAACAAGCTCTGAGATCCAAGCTGATACCGTTTCAGGAAATGTTTCGGTGCAGTATGACAGAGAGCAAGGCGATCTTTCGGTTGATACCGTTTCTGGTAAGGTTGATGTAACATCTCCTACATGGAACGCAGAGTACGATCTTGATACATTAAGTGGAACAATTATGGACCAGGGAACTCGAATTAAAGCGAGAGAATATAGCAGTTCAATTAGTAATGGAAATGCTGAGGTTGAAATATCCACCCTATCCGGAGACATTACACTCAATTAAAAGTCAGTCAGCATAAAGGAGGGAAGATCTTGCGGAAAACCATTATAGGAAGTATCTTTGCCATTGTTGGTTTACTGATCTTGTTTAATATTCTTGCTTTCTTTTCAAACTCCTTTTTGGCGCCGTTGATCTTCCTCGCCTTAGGAGTATTTTTCGTTCGAGGTAAGAGACGAAGATTAGGCAAACTGTTTATGATGATTGCGTTGATCATTTTTGTTAGTCAGTTATTTCATATCTCTTTAATTACGGTTGTTTTTGCACTCATTTTTATCTATGTTGGTTTGAAGCTGGTTCGTTCTGAAAAACAAGGTAATAAAGTAAAAAAAGAAAAGCACAAAACTCCAAAACCCGTTCCAATCGATGAACATCAAAAATTGCGTCACCAAAATCTCGGAGATGACCAAACGTTTATTAAACGAAATTTGGTTGGTGAGGTTCGCTTTACGTCTACCCCATTTGAGTTAACCGATATGCAAATTTGGAATGGGGTGGGGGATGTACGCATTGATTTAACAAATGCAATTATTCCTGAGGGAGAGACGCTAATCATTGTAGAGAATGTGATTGGTGATGTTCAAATATACATGCCAGAGGATCTTGCGTATACCATTCAATCTTACGTATTGGTCGGTGATAGCTCGATCTTACATTCAAAACAAGGTGGATTTAATCAAACCACCCTTTTACGTTCGGAAGATTATCAAAGCGGCGTTCGCAAGGTCAAATTCGTTCTTTCCTGCGCGATAGGGTCTGTGAAGGTGCGTGAGATATGAAGAAACAATTCTCAAGCTTTTTATGGCAGTTTGTTGGTCATGGACTCGTGCATTCTTTGTTAGTAACCATTCTTGTTATTTTACTTATAACGAATAACGAGAATCGTGGGTTTCTCGTTATTTTTGATCATCAGTTACTTGGGATTCCGATCCTTGGCTGGCTCGCGCTTTTAATGATCGCTTCTGGGTTCTTAAGTGGATTTCTACAAGCAGATCCGCTAAAGCGCAGGATGGAAACCGTTCTGCATGGAGCCACTTTATATGATCGTGGAACCTTTTCTCATCGCATTCGTATAGAAGGTGAGGACGAACTAACAGAACTCGTCACCAAAATGAATTCAATGGCTGAACATGTGGAAGAGCAAGTGGCGTCTTTGCAACGTCTTTCGGCTCGAAATGCAACGATGCAGGACACAGTCAAGCGTGCTGCTATAACAGAGGAGAGACATCGTTTAGCCAGAGAGCTCCATGATGCAGTGAGTCAACAGCTTTTTGCAATTTCAATGATGACAGCTGCTGTGAAAGAAGGGGCAGAGTTAAACAAGGAAATGAATCTAACTCAGCTTCAAAGTGTAGAAAAAATGGCCAATTTGGCCCAATCTGAAATGAGAAGTCTACTCTTGCATTTAAGACCGACTCAATTAAAAGGAAGAAGTCTACAAGAGGGTCTCAATCAACTTTTTCATGAGATGAAAGAAAAGCAAGGCATTCAAATTATTCATGATATTGAACCAGATTTAAACATGCCTCAAGGATTTGAAGATCAACTCTTTCGGATGGTGCAAGAAGCCTTCTCAAATATATTAAGGCATGCGGAAGCTTCAAAAATCGAATGTCGATTAAAGGCAGGCAAAACAGAATGGAAGCTCTCTGTAATTGATAACGGGAAGGGATTCGATCCAACTCAGGTTAATCAAGGTTCATATGGACTTCAAACGATGAAGGAACGAATGAATGAGATCGGGGGGATCCTTCAAGTGAAATCTGCGATCGGTAAAGGTACTCAAATTGAGGCAAAGGTTCCATTCGCCTGGAGGGAAGATATTAGTGATTAAGGTGCTATTAATTGATGATCATGAAATGGTGAGAATGGGTGTGAGTGCCTATCTTTCAACGCAAAAGGACATTGAAGTGGCTGGCGAAGCAAGCGATGGAGAGCTGGGTTCAAAACTAGCACTTGAAAACGATGTAGATGTGATTCTAATGGACTTATTAATGGACAAAATGAATGGTATTGAAGCGACTAAAAGGATTATGGCGAAAAAACCAGAAAGTAAGATCATTGTTCTAACAAGTTTTATAGACGATGAAATGGTGATCCCGGTCATTGAAGCTGGGGCGTTTAGTTATCTATTGAAAACAACCTCTGCAGCTGATATTGCCAAAGCAATCCGTGCCGCAGCTAAGGGAGAGCCTGTTGTTGAGTCAAAGGTCGCAACAAAGATGATGAATAAGATGAGATCCCATCAAGTGAAGCTCTTACATGAAGAACTAACGGCGCGAGAGCTAGACGTTCTTTTATTAATTGGTGATGGAAAAACAAATTCAGAGATTGCAGAGCACTTATATATTGGAATTAAAACGGTTAAAACGCACGTAAGCAATATTTTGCACAAGCTAGATCTAGATGATCGTACACAGCTAGCTATCTATGCTCATCGCCATGGATTGGTAAAATAAATCATTACATGGAATAAGATCACATTGGGACATACTAATGGCATCTGCATCAGAGGGAGGGAAGAAACGTGTTCAAGAGAATAGTAACCTACGTTGTACTGGCTATCTCTGCACTATTAGCCGGTCTTCTTGTCTATGCCATTGTCATATTAGCAGGTAATTATGTCATTGATAACGAGAAGCTAGTTATGAATAATTCTAGCTCATTAGTTGACGAATCAGGAGAACTGATTTCTAGATTATATGTAGAGAACCGTCAGCCAGTGTCTATAGATGAGATTCCCGAACATGTTCAAGAAGCATTTGTAGCTGTAGAGGACAATCGTTTTTATGAGCATTCTGGTATCGATTTTCGTGCGATTGGACGAGCTGTCTTCAAGAACATTGAATCGGGTGGAAAGGCTGAAGGTGGAAGCACGATCACTCAACAATTAACGAAAAACGTATTTTTGACAAATGAAAAATCATGGCTTCGTAAAGTGAAAGAAGTCTTTATTTCTATAAATTTAGAACGACGGTACAGCAAAGATGAAATACTTGAAATGTATTTAAATCAAATCTATTTTGGCCATGGTGCATATGGCCTTCAAACAGCATCTAAGCTGTATTTTAATAAGGATGTTAGTGAGCTTACGGTTGATGAAGGGGCCTTGCTTGCGGGTCTACCAAAAGCACCAAATAGTTATTCGCCTATTAATGATCCAGACCGGAGTAAGGATCGACGGGATCTAATCTTAACGTTAATGGAAAATCAAGGCTTTATTACAGCGGATGAGAGTGTGCGATTAAAGGGAAGAACCATTGCTCTTGATGTGCAAACTCCAGTTGAAAACGAAGCGTTGTATACGTATATCGATATGGTTATGGAAGAAGCGGAGAACCGCTATCATCTCTCTCAGGAAGAATTAATGACAGGTGGCTATCAAATTGTTGTACCGATGAATAAATCATTGCAGCAGTCCACCTATGACAAACTACAGGACCCTATCTATTTTCCAGAAGAAAATGAAGATGCGCAAGCAACCGTTATGATGATGGATAGTGAGTCGGGTGGCGTTCTGGCTGTACAAGGCGGGAGAGATTACGTCCGCTTAGGATTAAATCGGGTAAATGTAATGCGTCAGCCCGGATCGACGTTTAAGCCTATATCTGTATACACACCTGCGCTAGAATCGGGTGCATACAGTCCTTATTCCATGCTTCGCGATGAGCGACTTGCATACAATGAGTTTATGCCAAAGAACTTTAACGACCAGTATAGCGGAGAAATGACGATGTATGATGCGTTAGTTCAGTCGGCAAATGCGCCTGCTGTATGGTTGTTAAATGAAATTGGTGTAAACCGATCGTTGCAGAAGGTAGGGGAATTTGGATTTAAGATTTCAGATCGAGGGTTATCCATCGCCTTAGGTGGATTAAAAGAAGGTGTTACTCCGTTTGAGCTTGTAAAAGCATATCGTGCGTTTAACGAAGAAGGTCGAATTATTGATCCTTATTTTATTAAAGAGCTCTATGACCGCAGCGGTGAAAAAATAGGTGGCGCGAGCCCAGTTCAAACGGAAGTGATGTCAAAGCAAAATGCTTGGAACATGACACGAATGCTTCAATCAGTTGTGACAGATGGAACGGCTAAAGCAGGAACTGCTCGAACGCCGATCGCCGGGAAAACAGGGTCTACGACATATCCCGGTGTGCCAGGTGCAACAATGGATGCATGGTTTGTTGGATACACACCAACCGTTGTTGGGGCAGTCTGGATGGGGTACGATTCTACGACAAAGACACAATACTTAAAGGAAGGTAGCTCTTATCCAACAGTATTGTTTAAAAATATCGTCAATGAATTACCTGACGAGATGCGTAATGTTGCATTTGAGAAGCCAGATGATGTAGAAGATTTGGCCCCGCCTATTCCTCTAATAGCAGTTGATGACTTGAACGCAACAATGCGAGTGGGCGGAAAAGGATTACTTACCGTTGATCTACAATGGACCCCTTCTGAGGATGAGCGTGTTCGCTATAACATTTACGAAGTACACAAAGGCGAGAAAGAGCTCATTGCCTCAGATGTGCAGGGTGGTAGCTACGCTCACTCTAGATTAAACCCATTCTCCTCAAAAACATATGAGGTAGTACCCTACGATGAAAACGCAGGAATCGAAGGAGACGCATCAAATATCGCAGAAGCTGATTTTGATATTGGCTTTTCATTTTAAACTGGGGAGTGAGCTCTCCAGTTTTTTTGGATTGGGGATGGGAGCTTCGGCCTCGCTCTGCCCTATTTTCCTAAGGGAGTCGTCCGCTCGTCTTGTTCGCTATTAATAGCATGTCATACTTTTTATGGATTTCGAGAAAGGATTGATTGTGAGCTTCGTCTTCGCTCCCGTGCCGAGCGGAACGCTTTCCTAGGGAGGGCGCTGAACTAAACCGGCTGCGCCAGGTTCATTTCAGCTTTGCCCTTTTTTCCCTAGGGAGTCGTCCGCTCGTCCCGTCCGCTTTTAATAGTACGTCAAACTATTTTAAAGGAGTAGAGTAGGGGGCGGTTGTGATAATTCAACAAAGAGAGGACGGAATCAACAAAGAGAGCGCGGAATCAACGAAGAGAGGATAGAATCAACAAAGAGAATACAGAATCAACAAAGAGCTTGCACATAATCCATTTCACACAAAATGAGACACCGCAGCCTTCCTATTTTTCATCAAATTTATGACAGTTGAGTGGTGGGTGTATACATAGCAAATTCAGGTTATTATAGTGAATGATAGATTATGATTCGCGTGGAATGCTTTTCTTATTGAAATAAAGTAAACTAGAGAGTGGATAAAAGATCGTTCGGCTTTTAGTTAGAGAGAAGGGTGGATACATACTATGGGAGAAAATCAATTTAATGATACGTTTTTAAAGGCATGCAGGGGAGAGGATCATACACACGTCCCGGTTTGGTACATGCGACAAGCGGGGCGCTCTCAGCCTGAATATCGCAAAATTAAAGAAAAGTATTCTTTGTTTGAGATTACACATCAGCCTGAACTATGTGCTTATGTGACAAAGCTTCCAGTTGATCAGTATAACAATGATGCAGCCATTCTATACAAGGATATTATGACGCCGCTTCCGGCCATTGGGGTAGATGTTGAAATTAAGTCAGGAATTGGTCCAGTTATACATAACCCGATTACATCGTTACAGGACGTGGAGCGCCTTGGCATGATAGAGCCGGAAAAAGATGTAGACTATGTGTTAGAAACGATTAGGCTGCTTAGAACACAACTCGATGTGCCTCTTATTAGCTTTGGCGGGGCACCATTTACTCTAGCCAGCTATATGATTGAAGGCGGGCCTTCTAAAAACTATCATCATACAAAAGCGTTTATGTACGCAAATCCTAAAGCTTGGTTTCTTTTAATGGACAAGCTTGGTGACGTTACCATTTCTTATATTAAGGCTCAAATTAAGGCCGGGGCCGAGGCCATTCAGTTGTTTGATTCATGGGTGGGTGCGTTGAGTCGTGAGGATTATGTCACGTATATTAAGCCGGTAATGGAGCGAGTGTTTAACGCACTTCGTTCCGAGAATGTACCTCTTATCATGCACGGTGTCGGAGCGAGCCACCTAGCAACAGAGTGGAATTCACTTCCTCTTGATGTTGTCGGACTGGATTGGAGACTTTCTGTAACAGAAGCAAGAGAGCTTGGTGTGACGAAAACGGTTCAAGGGAACTTAGACCCTGCTATTCTCCTTGCTCCATGGGAGGTCATTGAAGCGAAGGCAAAGGCTATTTTGGACCAAGGAATGAAGTCAAACCACTTTATATTTAATCTTGGTCATGGTGTCTTCCCTGAAGTGGATCCTGCGGTCCTAAAACGACTTACAGCATTTGTACATGAATATTCAGCTCAATATAAGCAAACACATACATTATAGGTGACTAGAAGGAGCGTTTTGTTATGGCTAAAAAGAAATTAGGAATTTTAATTATGGCTTACGGAACTCCGCGTTCAAAAGAAGAGGTTGAGCCTTATTACACACATATTCGACGTGGGCGTAAGCCAAGTGAAGAAGCCTTACAAGATTTAATGGATCGATATGAAGCCATAGGTGGCTTAAGTCCTTTAGCAGTCATTACAGAAGAGCAAGCCGAGGGAATTGAACATATTTTAAATGAGACGCTTGATGAGTATGAAGTAAAGGCGTATCTTGGTCTGAAGCACATTGAACCATTTATTGAAGATGCGGTAGCAGAAATGGTACAGGACGGAGTGGAGGAAGCGGTTAGCTTAGTTCTTGCGCCTCACTTCTCAACCTTTAGTGTGAAATCGTATAATCAGCGTGCGCAAACAGAAGCGGAGCGTTTGGGTGGGCTTACGATCCATAGTGTGGAGAGCTGGTACAAAGAACCTGGATTCTTAAATTATTGGTCAAGTCAAATTAAAGAGACGATGGACCGTGTTCCAAATCCAAATGAGACCTGTGTCATCTTTTCAGCGCATAGCCTTCCAGAAAAAATCATTGCAGCTGGTGACCCTTATCCAGATCAATTAAAGGAAACGGCGGACCTTTTAGCGGAAATGACAGGGATCAAGCACTATGAAATTGGTTGGCAGAGTGAAGGGAATACACCAGATCCATGGATCGGACCGGATGTTCAGGACTTAACAAGAACGCTTTATCACGATAAGGGATATAAGGCATTCGTATATTGTCCGGTAGGGTTTATAGCTGATCATTTAGAGGTTTTGTTTGATAACGATTATGAGTGTAAGGTTGTTACGGACGAGCTGGGTGTTGATTACTTTAGACCCAAAATGCCCAACACAGATCCTGAATTTTTAGCTAGTTTAGCCAATGTTATTCGGAAAAAGCTAATAGAAGGAAGGGACTCTTTGTGAAAAAAAGAGTAGCAATCATAGGTGGCGGCATAACAGGTCTTGCCGCTGCCTTTGAGATTGAAAAAGCAAACCAGCGTGGAGAAACTGAACTAGAATACAGTGTGATTGAAGGGTCCAATCGACTAGGTGGGAAAATTCAAACGTATAGACGAGACGGCTTCGTAATCGAGGCGGGTCCTGATTCATATTTAAAGCGAAAAACGAGTATGACCACTTTAATTGAAGAAGTGGGTTTGAAAGATGATTTGACTACAAATGATACGGGACAATCCTATATCTTAAAGGGGACAAGTCTGTACCCGATTCCTGCTGGAGCCGTAATGGGTGTGCCTACAGAAATAACACCATTCGTCCAGACAGGTTTGTTTAGTCCATTAGGGAAAATTCGTGCGCTTGGTGACTTTGTTATTCCTAAAACAATGGGACATAATGAAGATATCTCGCTTGGGCACTTTTTTAGAAAGAGACTAGGAAATGAAGTGGTGGATCATCTCATCGAACCTCTCCTATCCGGAATCTATGGTGGAGATATGAATAAGCTCAGTCTAAAAGCTACATTTCCTCACTTTCAACAAATGGAAGAAGCGAATCGCAGCTTGATCAAAGGAATCAAGAAAAGTCGTCCAAAAACACAAAAGGTAAACGGCGCACCAAAGAAAAAAGAAGGTATGTTCCAAACGTTAAAACATGGTATCGAATCGCTTGTTGAAGCAGTTGCTGATAAGCTTGATTCAGAGGCTATTCACCTAAATGAAAATGTGAAAAGTATCACAAAGACAGAAGCAGGCTTTATCCTTCAATATGAAGATGACAAAGAAGAAGTGTTTGATTACGTCATTGTGACCACGCCACCACCAGTCACTGCAAATCTATTAGCTCACTATCCTTATTTTGATTACTTTAAGCAAATGGAAATGACCTCAATTTCCACAGTGGCTATGGTATTCCCAGAAGAAGCGGTTGTTCAAGCTGAAGAAGGAACAGGTTTTGTTGTCTCTAGAAAAAGTGGGTACACCATTACAGCCTGTACGTGGACAAGTAAAAAATGGCGTCATACCACTCCTCCAGGAAAAGTGATCCTCCGTTGTTATGTTGGACGTCCGGGGCACAGTGAAATTGTCCGCAAATCTGATAAAGAAATCATTCAAACGGTGCTAAACGATTTATCGCGCGTAATAGAGATTAAGGAAGAACCAGAATTTTATTATGTGAGTCGCTGGTCTAATCCACAATACCAAGTGGGTCATACGTTCAAGCTAGACAAAATGAAAGAGGACGTTGAGGCATTCCTGCCAGGACTAGCCATCGCAGGAGCTGGACTTGAAGGCGTCGGTCTACCTGATTGTATTGATCAAGGCAAGGCTAGTGCAAAAGCGATTATTGAGGCAGAACGATAGAAATAAAGCTTGGACATAACAATCAATTACCTATGTAAACACGAACATAGCAACAAATTCGCTACAGGAGAATCCCTCGCGTTCTCCCTTCGCTTGTCCAATAAAATCACGAATGGCGAATGATTCTGCAATCGAATCATTCGCCATTTTTTCATTGTTTTTTAGTTGTGTTCCAAACTCCTTACGTAAACCGAAATTAGCGGGTATACGTAAGATATTTTGTGCGCGTTGCTTCTAATTCTTCAGAAAGCTTCTGCTGACGTTCAATTTCTTTTAATTCAGCATCTGTATACACGCGCTTTTTTATCACAATTGTAAAAAAGATAAAGTGCAAATTCATGTTCAATTCCTCCTGTCTAAGTCAATTCCTTCAGGTTAAGCCTTTCACCTTCTTATACCAATCTAATACGAGTGAGCCTTTCATCATGTTCGTCACATTTTCTTCCTCCTATTCTAATAATTTCTATTAAAAAAGAGCACAAAAAATCCGCAGCGTACACACCGCGGATTTCACAAGATATAAAAGCCGCAGGAATGATCTCATCCCTGCGACTATATCAAGATCCTAAACATTGGATTAGTGGTCTTTTAATAGCCAGTTTCTATCGAAAACAGATGGGCGTGAGCATATGAATATTTAGTTTGTGAAGAAGTTCTCATCATTGGATCTAGATGTAGATTAGTCATAGTACTCAGCTCCTTTCGATTTGTTAATACGTTTCAAAGTATAGCTAATAACAGACACAATGTAAAGGTTTTTTGTGAAAATAAGTTGACAATTTTATAAAAAGGGTTGACAAACTTAAAATTAAATTATATTAAGATAGTAAATATATGGATGTGGATGACGAATTTCACTAAGTCCTTATACACAGATTCCGAACTTTGCTGTTTGTACGGGATATTCTATGATAAAATGGTTTGTACACTTTATACACTCTGTTCATACAAGGTGAAAAACGAGGAGAGTTTGAATGACCCGACATGAGGATCTTTTATCGACACTTACACATACACGACATGATTGGTTAAATATTCTACAACTGATAAAAGGAAATTTAGCTCTTGGTCATTATCACCGAATTGAAGAAATCATTGAGCAAACAACTCAAAAGTCAATTTCAGAAAGCAAACTTTGTAATATTGGAGTTCCTGAATTGAGTCTTTTTCTGATCGGTTATAATTGGGGTAGTCAAAAGGTTGATTTAAATTATGAGATGACTGGCGAGGAATGGTCACTTGAAAGCTGGGGAGAATCCCTTCTTTTAATGACTCGCTCAATTATGAATCAATTTGATCAATCGTCTTCTTTTACATCTGAGAACAGCGTCATGATAACGTTTGACTATTCGGAGCAAGATTGCTTACTAACATTCCGTTTTATTGGGGAAACAGAGTTAAAAGAAGCCGATTGGAAAGACTTATTAAAAGTAGCAAACGATTCAAACTTAATATGTGCCCTGTTGCATCAAGATGAGTATGAATGCGTAATTACTATATTGATAAAGAAAGTGTAAAGAATAGCAAGAACGTTTGTTAAACGCGTTAAATACGTATTCGAGGTGAAAAACATGTTCGTAGATAAAGTAAAGATTTATGCTAAAGGAGGAGATGGCGGGAACGGTCAAGTCTCCTATCGTAGAGAAAAATACGTTCCTGATGGCGGGCCAGCTGGTGGAGATGGTGGTCGAGGAGCAAGTGTTGTGTTTATAGTTGAGGAAGGCTTACGTACGTTAATGGATTTCCGCTACAACAGGCATTTTAAAGCGCCTAAAGGAGAAAATGGTCGTCCTAAAAACCAGCATGGTAGAAACGCAGATGATATGATTGTTAAGGTTCCACCGGGTACCACTGTTGTGGATGAATTAACGGGTCAAATTATTGCTGATTTAACAGAAGCTGGTCAACAGGCTGTTATTGCAAAAGGTGGTCGAGGTGGACGTGGAAACACTCGTTTTGCGACACCTGCAAACCCTGCTCCTGATACGGCGGAGAACGGAGAGCCGGGACAAGAGCGTGAAGTTACTTTAGAACTAAAGCTACTCGCGGATGTTGGTTTGGTTGGATTCCCAAGTGTAGGTAAATCAACATTATTATCTGTTGTATCAGCGGCAAAGCCTAAGATTGGAGATTATCACTTTACAACGCTAGCTCCTAACTTAGGTGTAGTTGAGACAGTGGATCATCGAAGCTTTGTAATGGCGGATCTGCCTGGATTAATTGAAGGCGCACATGAAGGAACTGGTCTTGGACATCAATTCCTTCGACACATTGAGCGTACAAGAGTTATTGTCCATGTTATTGACATGGCAGCTATGGAGGAACGTGACCCGTATCAGGATTATCTAAGCATCCAAGATGAGTTAAAGCAGTATAATCTGCGTTTGACGGAACGTCCAAAGGTAATTGTTGCTAATAAAATGGACATGCCTGATGCTAGTGACAATCTTGAGAAGTTTCGTGAACAGCTAACAGAAGATACACCCATTTTCCCTGTATCTGCATTGACAAAAGATGGTTTAAAATCGCTGTTATCAAAAATTGCTGATGAGCTTGAAGGGGCTCCAGAATTTCCTTTATATGAAGAAGATGATGAAGAAACTCGTGTTTTATATAAGCATGAAAAACGAAAAGATCCATTTATCATTACTCGTGCTGATGACGGTGTATATGATATTGCTGGTGTGGAGCTTGAGAGAATCTTTAAGATGACTGATTTCCAACGTGATGAATCGGTTCGTCGCTTTGCGCGTCAACTTCGTAAAATGGGCGTAGATGCTGCGTTACGTGAACGTGGAGCTCAACATGGAGAACTTGTACGAATCTTAAATTACGAATTTGAATTTATCGAATAGCAGAAAAGGAGGTGCTTGCATCTCCTTTTTTGGTTGTCAAATGTAGATGTACCTCCTATAATAGGGGAGAGTACTTTTGTACACCCGTAGTGAACAGTGTATAAATCAGGGAGATGAAGTGGCATGTCAGCGAGACGGTTCTTCCTTATAAGAGAAGATATCTTAACAGATGCAATGATTAAAACATTAGAAGCTAAATCCATGCTACAGTCTGGAGAGGCAAAGAAAATTAACGAAGCGGCTCAGAAAGTCGGATTAAGCCGAAGTGCATTTTACAAATATAAAGACGGGATTTTCCCCTTTCATGCAATGGCAAAGGAAAAAATCGTGACATTATCAATTAATTTGGTGGACAAGTCAGGAACGTTATCAGAATTATTAATGATCGTAGCCAATACGGGTGCAAATATTTTAACGATTAATCAAACAATCCCATTACAGGGAAGAGCTCATATTACGTTATCTATTGATACGGCTCCGATAACGATGCAGCTCGATGAGTTATTTGAGCAAATGAAAAAACTGAAGGCTGTTGAGAAAGTGGAACTTGCTGGTTCAGGTTGAGAAAGGAAGAGTTTTTAAATGAAAGTCGGTTTTTTAGGACCAAAAGGAACATTTACAGAAATGGCGGCTACCGCCTTATTTCCTGAAGAAGAATTGATTCCTTGTCAAACAATTCCTTTGAGTATGGATAAGGTATCAAGTCGCGATCTAGATGTAACGGTTGTTCCAATTGAGAATACGATTGAGGGATCTGTTAATATTACGCTTGATTATTTAATTCATAAGCAAAGACTGCCAATTATTGCTGGTGTAACAGTTACAATTGCTCAGCAATTTCTGATGCACCCGGTACAGATTGAAAAAGGGAATCATCCGGAACGTGTACTGTCACATCCTCATGCCCTTGCACAGTGTCATGATTTCTTAAAAGAGACCTATCCAGACTCAACGGTTGAATACACAAATTCCACCGGATCGGCAGCTGCGTGGCTTGCGGCAAACCCAGCTGAGCCTGTTGCATGTATAGCAAATGAATTGGCTGCGAAAGAATATGGCTTAACGATGGTCCACCAGAACATTCAAGACTATAGCAGTAATCGGACACGCTTTTTAGTTCTTGGACGTCACGATGAATCACATGATGTGATTGGCCCATACAAAATCAGTGACAGGACCACTCTAATGATTACGTTACCAGAGGATTACACGGGGGCACTTCATCAAGTGTT
Source organism: Alkalihalobacillus sp. NPDC127517 (assembly GCF_050276055.1). Classification (NCBI taxonomy): domain Bacteria; kingdom Bacillati; phylum Bacillota; class Bacilli; order Caryophanales; family Bacillaceae; genus Alkalihalobacillus; species Alkalihalobacillus sp. NPDC127517. The sequence continues at coordinate 90,540 of NZ_JBNNQX010000009.1, forward strand.
GTCAGCTTTTGCTTGGCGTAAGCTAAACTTGTCCAAGATCGAATCAAGACCAACAAAAACAGGGCTTGGGAATTATTATTTTATAATTGACATTGATCAAAAGATGGACGATGTACTAATCCCCGGTGCCATTTCTGAGCTTGAGGTTCTTGGTTGCAAGGTAGAATTACTTGGAAGCTATACGTGCTATTCGTTAAGTGATCTAAAAGAAAATTCGGTTATACGTTAAAAAATGGAGGAGGTCATTTAGGACCCCCTCCATTTTTTTAATTGTCTTCGAGTAAGATGTGTTTATTGCGTAAAGCCTCTTTAGCCTGCTCTATCTGCGCTACCTCTTCCGCTTCAACGGTATGTAAGTGCACACCTTCTGTGAGTGCTGAAAGAAGCTGCGAGCCTGATTGGCTTATCTGGAGGTAAAAGAGGTCTGCATCAGCGCGTGTTTTGATCATAAGTGAGGCTGTTAATTCGCCATATAATGAATGTTCCACAATGACATCACGGATAGTTAGTCCATGATCAACCATGATGTATAATTCTTCTTTTGTTTGTGTAAGGTCATGTTTACAAGCAAGCAACTGAGTTACTTTGGATGTCTTGGGTTTGGGAAGTAGCATATATCCTTGAGCTGTTGCAAAGATTTCATGGTTTTTAGCTTTTAATATAGAAATATCCTGAACAATAATTTGTCTACTTACATTTGATCGTCTTGCAAGTTCACTTCCGGTAATGGGTTTGGAATCCTCTGATAACCAATTCAAAATGGCTGTACGCCTAGTGTCACCAACTAATTTATCACCTTTTGACATTTTCACAACTCCCCTTAGCCTTCTGTTATCAGTATAACATGGTCTATTTTAAAAATGGATCACATACACTATTGGCGGTAGGAAATTAAGCGAATGTGTCAATATGCCCAAGTCCCGCATACAATAAACGGATGACTAAGAAAGGGTTGATCATGTGAAAATTCATATCGTGCAAAAAGGAGATACGCTTTGGAAGCTTTCGAAAGCGTATGGTGTTGATTTCACGGAATTAAAGAAAGCAAACTCACAGCTGGCTAATCCTGATATGATCATGCCTGGAATGAAAATTAAAATTCCTTCAGGCAGTGTCGCTGTAAAAAAAGAAGCCGGAGTTGCTAAGGATTATTCAAAGGAAACAGTTAAACCTAAAGAAAGTAAAAAAGAACAAGTAAAAACAGAAGCGCCTAAAAAAGAAGTAAAAAAACCATCCATGCCTAAAGCACCACCAGTTATGATGCCACATAAACCAGCTAAAGAACCAACGAAAAATTATCAAGCAAATATGAACATTTATATGCAGGAGAAACCGGCAAATACACCACCACCCCCAAAAAAAGCAGCAGAAAAACCGACCGCTCAAAAGCCTGCTCAAACAAAAGGGAGTGCAGAGCCTACTGGAAAGCCAACGGCTCAAAAAGGAACGAGTCAGCCAAACCAAAGTATGCCAACTGCTGAGCAAGGTGCGATGAAGCCAAACCAAGGAATGCCTACTGCACAACAAGGATCGATGAAACCGAATCAAGGATGGCCAACCGCACAGCAAGGAGCAATGAAACCGAATCAGGGTGCACCAACCGCACAGCAAGGATCGATGAGTCCAAATCAAGGATGGCCAACCGCACAGCAAGGATCGATGAGTCCAAATCAAGGATGGCCAACCGCACAGCAAGGATCGATGAATCCAAACCAAGGATGGCCAACCGCACAGCAAGGATCGATGAGTCCAAATCAAGGATGGCCAACCGCACAACAAGGATCGATGAGTCCAAATCAAGGATGGCCAACCGCACAACAAGGATCGATGAATCCAAACCAAGGATGGCCAACTGCACAACAAGGATCGATGTACCCGAATCAACCAATGCCAATGGCACAACAAAATATGCCAGTTCCAAATCAATCATGGGGTGGGATGGAGTATGGTGCTAAACAGCCCTATACACCAATTAGTCCAATGATGCCAGGATGTGCTCCGTGCTCACCGCCTAGACCACATCATTCGGGCCACCATCATGGTCAATGGAATATGGGATCTATGCCAATGTATGGCAATCAACCAAATTCATACATGCAGCCCGAATCATACAAGAATGGGTATCAACAGCCTGAAGGGTTCGGCTATGCACCAACTGAACCTATGATGATGAATCCGCAAGGTCAGATGATTCCAATGTCTAGATATCAGCAGCCTGAACAAATTAATCAGTACAAGGAACAGGATGATTATGAGGATTAATCATTAATCCTTACAGTGTGCCCAAGAACTAACAGTGTAAGATGAGCCTCCTTTAGACAAAATAATGTCGAAAGGAGGCAAAAACAAATATGAAGAAACTAACGCTTACAGTCACAACAGCCGTGCTTTTATCAACTGGACTCTTAGGTGCGTGTGGTAATAACGATGATTCAGGTGTAAACTCTCAGGGGATGAACCGGACGAATCGTACGCATATGAATTCAGAAGGTCCGGTAACAGATATGATGACCCCAGATGATGGGTACGCAGGAATGCGCGGAAATCGTTATGGGACAAACTATCAGGGTGGCACTTACGGACAAGGGAATTATAGCGGAATGAATGGTACAAATGATCAAGGTGGCATGCATGGTCAAAGCGATCATGGTGGCGCATATGGGAAAAACCAAAATCGTGGATTGAAAATGGACGGGACAAGTGTCAAACGTTCTAACTACGAAAACCGCAACCACATGAAAGGTCTTTCACGTGGAATTACTGGTAACGACCGTGTCGGAATGATTGATGATAACGGGATGATCTACCGTGGTGCTACGCGAATGGAAACAGGTCATGGGAAAAAACTTCCTAGAGACGATCGTTTTGGAGTAGAGAGCCGTGACAATATGCATAATCAAGGCGCGCGTTCAATGAACTATGCTGATGGTTATGATGGCGAAACGGTTGAAAACGTCCGTGCACATGTAGCGAAAATGGATGGCGTAAAAGATGCACGTGTGGTATCTTACGGCGACCAAGTTGTTATTGCTGTGATGCAAGACGGAAAACACAAAGAAGACGTAACTGAGAAGATCAAAAATGGAGTCAAAGACTTAACGAATGGAAAAGATGTTCGTGTAGTAACCGACTCAGAAGCCTTTAACAAAGTACAAAATGCAGACGATAAGCTGCGCAATGGCGAAGCGTTTGATAACGTCCGTGACACAATGGACGACATGATGAAAGATTTAGGCGATGCTGCAAAACGTCCTTTTGAAGGAATGCGTCGTTAATAGAAAAAAATCGATGAGGTGACTCATCGATTTTTTTATCCCTTAATACCAGTGAATGTAATCCCTCGTATAAAGGTTTTTTGCATGAAAAAGAACAAAATAATGATAGGAAGAGTCATTAACGTTGATACAGCCATCATCATATGCCACTGTGATCCTTGTTGATTTTGGAACTGTTGAAGTCCTAAAGAAAGTGTGTAAGACGTTTCATTTGTTAAATAGATAAGAGGTCCAAGAAAATCAGTCCAGGATGCCATAAACTGAAATAAAGCGATAGCTAACACTGCTGGCCTTGCGAGCGGGAACATAATTTGCCAATAAATTCGCCATTCACTGGCTCCATCAATTTTTGCAGCTTCGCGTAAAGTATCGGGTAGCCCCTTAAAAAATTGTCTCAACAAGAAGATTGAAAACGGAACTCCAAAAAATGCCGGGACAATTAAAGGTAAATTTGTCCCTACCCATCCGAGCTGGTTAAAAAGCAGAAAAAGGGGAATCATTGTAACCTGGGCAGGTATCATCATCACACCAATAGTTATGACAAACAAAACATTTCGTCCACGCCACTTTAGTTTTGCAAAGCTATAAGCGACGAGAGGGCAACTAATAATGACGCCGATCGTACTTAATATGGTGATTACCGCCGTGTTAAATGTATATTTCCAAAATGGAATATACTTTGTAGATTCAACATAATTCTCCCATTGAACAGGACGTGGGATAAATTCTGGAGGGAAGCTAAACACTTGTGTAAGAGGTTTTAGTGAAGTCGATACCATCCAGATAAAAGGAACAAGAAATAGGATGGAAGCTAAGATTAACACGGAATGAGCATAATTCGTCTTCATTCTTTTCTGGGTGATCGCACTCATATTCTTGAACCTCCTTTAATCTCCTTGGTAATGTACCCAACGTTTTGATGTCCAGAAGACAAAAGCTGTTAAACCCATGATTATAATGAAAAGGATCCAAGCCATTGCTGAAGCATAGCCCATTCGGAAATAATTGAAAGCGTTATCATAAAGATACATGACATAGAATGTTAAAGAATCGGCGGGGCTACCCGAACCGTTTGTCATTGTGTAAGGCAGTGTAAACTGTTGGAATGCTCCTATGAATCCCATGACAAGATTAAAGAAAATAACTGGAGTTAAGAGTGGGAGTGTAATTTTGAAGGTTTTTTGTAGGAAGCTTGCACCATCGACATCTGCAGCTTCATAATATTCTTCTGAGATATCGCCTAGTCCAGCTAGGTAAATAATAATCGCTTGGCCCATGCCCCATAAAGACATAAGTATTAATGAAGGTTTTGACCAAAATGTACTGCCCAGCCAAGCGGGACCATCAATTCCGATTAATCCAAGACCTGCGTTAATAAGACCAAATTCTGGATTTAACAACCATATCTAAAGAATAGCGAGGGCGACATGTGGAACAAGTGTCGGTAGAAAAAAGATCGTCCGATACACCGACATTCCTTTAATTTTCATATTTAACACCATCGCTAAAGCAACGCCAAATATAATGCTTAGTGGAACAAAAAGTACTGCAAAATAAATGGTGTTACCTATGGATATCCAGAACAATTCATCAGTCATAAGCTCTTTATAGTTACTCATCCCAACGAAATCCCCGGCCTGAAAAATACTATAATCCGTAAAGCTGTAGTAAATAGAAGAGATCAGCGGATAGGCAAAAAACAATAAAAGCCCTATGACCCAGGGTGAAGCAAACAACCAACCTGTTAAGGTCTCATTTGAACGTTTTGATTTAGGAGCACGAGCAATTTTTTTATGTACGGAAAGCTTTTGATCAGTTTTCATTTCAAATCCCTCCACTCAAAATTAGCGAGTGACGACTACTGTCTCTCGTTTACTCGTTTGTGGACCTTTTCCAGCAACTCTTCGGGCTCTCCTCTGCCATGAATTGCGTATTCTACCATTTTGTCGAGTTGGTTCCATAAGAACTGACCATTTGCAATAGGAGGGCGCGCATTCGATTGAGGTAGTATATCAATGAACTCGCTCATAATAGGGTCATCTCGATATAATTCCTCATTTACAGTATCAATTACAGACATTTGGTTATCGATTTCACTATTTGTTCGTTGACCCTCTTCACTTCCAAAATACTTCATGAACTCCCAGGCTTCATCTTTATTCTTTGCTCCTTTTGGCATAATTAATGACGTGCCTCCAGACCAAGTTGAGAACTGATCACCAATAGGAGTAGGGATTGGAGTGACTCCAAAATTCAAATCAGGGTTGTATTGTTTGATGTTAGAGATAGCAAAAGGACCGTCAATTTTCATGCTGTATAATTCAAGATTAAATGGGTCCATTTCGTTGCTTCCTTGAGCAGTATCGAAACTAGTGATCGTAGCCGCATCATATTTATTTGCAAAGCTGACTAACCATTCAAGTGCTTCAACGTTTTTTGGATCTGTAAGCGTTAATTCACCTGTTTCTTCATCATAAAATTCGCCACCGAAGCCCCAACCCCATGTATAGAACCATCCTTGAGCAGTCCATGGAACCATACCCATTTGTTTTATGTTACCGCTTTCAAAAACAGTGAGACGTTCAATTGCATCTTCTAATTCACTAATGGACGCTGGAGGGTTATCAGGATCAAGTCCAACTTCTTCAAAACGATCCTTATTATAGAACAGCAAACGTGAATCAGTTGTTAGGGGGATGGCATAATATTCATCCTCATACATAGTTTCGAGTGAGGCATAATCATAGTACTTTTCCATCTCAAATTGATCTCGTTCTATAAAAGGTGTTAAGGATTCCAGTGAATTCTCCGAAGCATACTGAGCCACCTTGAATCGATCGAAATGAGCAAGATCAGGAGGGTTACCACCGGCAATAGCCGTTAGTAACCGTTGATCGTCTCCTTCAGATGAGGCGCTGTATATAGCTTGCACGAAGATCTCATCCTGACTCCTATTAAAATCCTCAACAACTTGTTCTAGAGCTTCTAGACCTGACCCTGTACGGTTGTGCCAATAAGAAACCGTTGTTTTACCTTCTACAGTAATAGGTGCTTCAATCTCTTCTGTAGTCTCTTGAGCTTGACAGCCGGCAGTGATTAAGATTGTACTGAATCCAATGCAATACAAGGAACGTTTATAAGCAGTTACGTTCATCATAGCCAAGCGGCATCACTCCTTAGATGGAAGTAGTGGATTCTTCTTTCTGATCAAAATAGATCGTTTTCCCTGTTTTAGATGATTCGTAGATCGCTTCTAAGATTTCACTGACAACGAGTGCCTGTTCCGGTTTTACAAATGGTTCTTTATCTTCTAGAATGGCTTCAATCCAAAGTCTTGCCTCGCGATCAGCCTGGCTTTCTGAGCCTCCACTGTAATAAGCAACTCCGCCTGCATTCAGGTCTGGTTTCGTTACATAAAGTCTGCTAAGCTTCTCACCGTTAATGCGAAGACCATCGCGCATATCTGCACCAGCTTTTGTTCCACAAAGCGTTGCTTTTGCTTCGTCCACATCCAATGTATTTAAAGCCCAGCTTGCTTCAAGTGTGACGGTCGCTCCATTCTCCATTGTAATGAATGCGAACGCAGAATCCTCTACCGTAAACTCTTTAGGATCCCAAGGTCCAAAAGCGTTCGCTGCATTTTCTGTTTGAGAAAGCTTGTAGTATACATTTCCGACTACACTTTTTACTTTGTAGTTGTTCATGGTCCAAAGCGTCAGATCGATTGCGTGAGTCCCAATATCAATAAGTGGACCGCCACCTTGTTCGTCTTCATTTAAGAACACACCCCAGGTTGGAACAGCTCTTCGTCTTACAGCGTGCGCCTTTGCATAATATACTTCACCCAGTTCATCTTGCTCTACTAACTCTTTAAGGTAAAGTGAATCATTACGATAACGGTTGTCGTAGCCAATGGTAAGCTTTTTACCAGTACGCTTTGAAACCTCAACCATTTTACGAGCTTCTTCAGCTGTTTTTGCCATTGGTTTCTCGCAGAGTACGTGCTTGTCAGCTTCCATAGCAGCGATACTGATAAAAGAGTGTGATTTGTTTGGTGTGCAAACGTGAACAACATCAATCGACGGATCTTTTAATAGTTCCGTGTAGTCTGTGTATACTTTAGCTTCTTCTGTACCATACTCTTCAGCAGCTTTTTGAGCTTTTTCGTAAACGATATCACAGAATGCAACCATCTCGACTTCCTTCACCTTTGCAAGGCTTGGCATTTGTTTCCCATTCGCAATTCCACCGCAACCAATCATTCCAACACGGACAACTCTTTCCATTATGAACACTCTCCTTTAATTATAAGATTGTTTTTAAATATGAAGCACTTTTAGTGATGGATTCTAGTTGATCGATTGAAAATTCTTCTTGCTCAACAATAAACCAGTTAATGTTGTAGGGGCGTGCAGCGGAGACAATGGATTCGAAGTCCATGACGCCAGACCCAATCTCTACATTTTGTTTTTCAGTTAGATTATTCATGTCTTTTATATGGAGGGCTTGGATACGCTCCTGATAAAGATTCATCCAGTCAACCGTTTTTAATCCTGTCACTTCAAGCCAATACGTATCAAGTTCCATTCGAACATTTTTCGCATCGCTGTGAGAGAAGAGGAGGTCAAGACCATAATGACCATCAAATGTTTGAAGCTCAATGTCATGATTATGATAGCCGAATGTAATACCTTGTCGCTTGCACGACTCTCCGATGCTGGAAAATAATTCAGCTGTTTTTTTATAGGCGTCCAAAGAATTACGATAATGATCAGGTAAGCCAGGACAAACGATGAAAGGGTTTTCAATTTCGAGCGAATAATCAATGACTTGATCAAGATTTGATTCAAGCTCATTGATGCCAATGTGACTACCCGCTACTTGTAAACGGTTTGCATCAAGCTGCTTTTTTAACTCTTTGCTTGAAACACCGAAATATCCAGCAAATTCAACACCGTCATATCCTGCTTTCGCCACATCTGCAAGCGTGCCAATTAAATTCTCTGCACAACGTTCTTTTAACGAATAAAGCTGTAATCCAATTTTACTCATTCAGACACACCCTTCTGATCTTTGCTTCAGTAAAAATGTATCACGAGGACGATGTAGGTGATATAGTGAAACTATTATAAAGTATCAGATATTTGTCATTCTTATATAAGGAGCGATAATAAATGTCTAATAGTGAGGTACAGCATGAACCTGTTTTAGAAGAAAATACTTTAAAGCAACCCATTCAATGTCACATGGAGCATAGCTCTCCATTGCTTCAAATTGCCAAGCCCCATTTTCATGAAGCAATTGAATTGCTCTTTTCATTTTCAGGAAAGGCCCGTATCTTTGTTGGTGGTGAAACGTTTTTTATGCAAGAAGGGGATTTAGTCATTATAAACTCTAATGAGGTTCATTCTATTTTTGCAGATGAAGGAGAGGATACTCGTTATTTAGTTATTAAGCTAGAACCTGAAGTCTTGTATTCAACCTCTCGCTCCATCTTTGAATCAAAATATGTACTCCCGTTTACTATGGCTAAGACTAGTCCACAAACGCTACTTACTAAAGAGGAAACTACAGCTACACGCATTGCGATCATAATTGAAGAGATGATGAAAGAGTTTTACATGAAAGCGTATGGGTATGATTTTGCAATACGTATTCATATTTGTTCCATTTTCTTAGAGGTTCTTCGTTACTGGCGGAATCAAGGGGTGGTCGTCAGAGAAACGGACCCTTATAGTGAAACCGAATTTACACTGATGCGTGAAGTGTTTGATCTAATCGAAAAAAATTACGCTTCATCCATTACGGCGAGGGACGCTGCAAAGGAATGCAAACTAAGTTACAGTTACTTTTCCCGGAAAATAAAAGCAATTACTGGACGATCATTTACAGAGCTATTAAATTATGTGCGTATAACAGAAGCTGAAAAGCTATTATCTACCTCCAGTGCGACCATAACAGAAATTGCTGTGACGGTTGGTTATTCTAGTACGAGCTACTTTATCCAGCAATTTAAACAGTTAAAAAAAAGCTCACCTTATCAATTCAGAAAAAAGCTTGAAGCAAACGATTTAAAATAAATATCAGATTTTTGTCTTGACATCATTTGTGCATTCTCATTAGGATAAGAATGAAAGCGATTACGTAATGGGAGTGATTCGATGGTAAAAGTAGCAATGTTGAGTAGGTGGCATGTTCATGCAAATGACTATGCAAGAGAAGCACTTGAACACAAGGACTTGGAAATCACTGCCGTTTGGGATGAAGACGCAAAAAGAGGCCAGAACTGGGCAAATGAACTTAACGTACCTTTTGTTGCTGATCTAGATAAACTTCTTGCACAAGATGATATTGAGGGGGTCATCGTGGACACACCAACGGTCATGCACCGAGACGTCATCATAGCGGCAGTTAAGGCGAACAAACACGTGTTTTCTGAGAAGGTATTAGCTCTAACAACTGCTGAATGCGAAGAGATACTAGAAGTGGTTAAGGATCAAGGTGTTTCTCTAATGCTTTCCTTACCACGACTAAACGATCCGACTTACCTTTATGCCGAAGAAGCTCTGAAACAAGGACTTATAGGATCGTTAACATCGATCCGCTGTAGATTAGCACATGGTGGTGCTGTAGCAACAGAAGCAAATCCGAATGGTTGGCTACCTGAGCACTTTTTTAATAAAGAACAATGTGGCGGGGGTGCGTTAATTGACTTAGGTGCTCATCCGATTTACCTAACAAATCGGTTGGCTGGTGAAATCGAATCGGTCATGTGTGAGATGGGGAGCTTTACGGATAAAGATGTTGATGATCATGCGTCGGTCATTACTCGTCATAAATCAGGTGTTATTGGAGTGATTGAAGCTGGCTTTGTTGCCGGTGGCAGTCCGTTTATCCTCGAATTGCATGGAACCAAGGGTAGTATTTTAATTGAGGAGCAGGAGTTACGAATTCGTTCAAGTGAGCTGGAACGTGATGGATGGCAGACCCCTAAGCTTCCTCAAAAAGAAAGTAGTGCTATGCAACAATGGATCAATGAAATCCTGCACAATCAGACTCCACGAATTACTAGGGATGACATGATCCAATTAACCAAACTAAACGAAGCAGCGAAAAAATCTGCAGAGGAAGGTACAAGGGTATTATTAACTTCGTAAGGTGCATGACAAGAGAACCTGTGAATAACACTTCACGGGTTTTTCATATTAAATCTTTTATCAGAAAATACGATATATTCATAAAGGTAACAAACGGTTAGTTGTGAAACATGCTATACTCTGAATTATAGACTTTAATTTTCCATTTATATAAGAATATAAGCTTACTCAGTAAAGGAGACTGCGAGTCTTGAGACACATATTACACACTTGGACAGGGATGATTGAACCTGAATTAAAGTGCTGGAGACGTGAATTACATCAACATGCGGAAGTGGGTTTTTGCGAGTATGTAACAACCTATTATATCTATAAGAAATTACTAGCACTAGATTTTACGTTACATATTGGTAAAGATGCACTCGACACGGAGTCGCGTTTTGGTGTGCCTAGTCAAGCGACGTTAGAGGAGCATGAGAAGAGGGCGCTTGTTCAAGGTGTACCTAGAGCTTTTCTAGATCAAATTCAAAGCGGTCACACGGGTGTAGTCGCTACACTGGATACTGGTCGGCCAGGCAACCATATTGTGTTGCGGTTTGATATTGATGCGCTTCCGATAGAGGAAGCGGAGGAGCGCACTCATATTCCGAGCAAAGAAGGATTCCGTTCACGCAATGCTGGTATGATGCATGCGTGTGGCCATGATGGTCATACCACTATTGGTTTAGGTATTGCACGGTTCCTTCATCAACATAAGGAGCAATTAAATGGTCGGTACACATTACTTTTCCAACCAGCTGAAGAAGGAAGCAGAGGAGCGAATGCAATGGTTGCTAAAGGGTGGCTTAAGGATGCCAACCTTTTTTTAAGTGGTCACTTAGGCATTAAATCATTGCCAATTGGTACCATTGTTGCACGAGCGACAGGTATATTGGCTACTTCAAAGTTGGATGTCAAGATTAAAGGGAAAACGGCGCATGCTGGAATGAGTCCGCATGAGGGCAAAAATGCTCTTTTGGCTGCATCAACTATGGTTTTAGCCCTTCATTCGATTGCTCCACATGGGGAAGGGGCTACTCGAATAAACGTGGGAACCTTGCAAGCTGGCACAGGCAGAAATATTGTTCCCGGGGATGCGACGCTTCAACTGGAAACAAGAGGTGCGACAACTGTAGAAAATCAGTACATGAAAGAAGAGGCAATTCGTCGAGTTCAAGGAGCAGCTTTGATGTACGGTGTTGAAGTAGACGTAGAGGTTGTTGGAGAAGGAGTAACAGCAGAAACCGATTCGTATTGGGCTAAGCAAATTCCAAAAGCCTTAGCGCATAGTACTGTGGTTAAGTACATTCAACCAGAGATTGAATTAAATGGTTCAGAGGATGTGACCTACATGATGCGAGCTACCCAGCAAGTAGGTGGAAAGGCCGCATATATGATATATGGGACACCGCTCGCAGCGGGGCACCATCATCGGTTATTTGATTTTGATGAGGGAGCATTGGCCGTTGCCGTCAATGGATTAGCTTATTTAATTTGTGCGGAGAATGGTCAAGGAATTCTTCAAGTTTAAGGGGAGAGAAATAAATCAATGAAGCTAGATATAACAGATCAGTTAAGTGTCATACCTTTTACTTCAGAAGATGCACAAGCATTATTTGAATTAACGGACGAGTCTCGTGCTTCCTTGCGTAAATGGTTACCATGGGTTGATCGAATCCAACGAGTGGAAGACACAAGGCAATTCATTCGATTTGCTGAAATGGATAAAGAGGCTCAAAAGCGTTTAATTGGAGCCATTAAGCTTGATAACTCGATCATCGGAGTAGCCGGCTTTAACGAATTTGATTGGACAAATCGAATGGCCAAAATTGGTTATTGGTTGGGGTCTGAAATATGAGGGTAAGGGATGGATGACAGCTGTTGTAAAAGAACTAATCCATTATGCGTTTAATGAGCTGGAGCTAAACCGAGTCGAGATACGAGTAGCTGTTCATAATAGTAGGAGTCAGAGCATTCCAAAGCGATTAGGGTTTGTGAATGAAGGCTGTATCCGACAAGCAGAAAAACTCTATGATCAGTACGTTGATCATACATTATACGGATTGTTAAAGACCGAATGGAAACAGCCGACTGAGAACGTATCACTTTAAGTGACAGTCGGCTCAAGAATTGTAATAATCGAGTTTACCGCATCCATGTTTACATTAGCTCCAATGGGCACACACGCTTTGTAGAATCCATGAGCGGTAGAGAGATTTGTGATTAAAGGTTTTCCTAAAGGGACTAAAAAGCGGCGGATGAGTTCATTGTAATTAACGCCGTAAGCCTCCTGGCAATTTGTGCATTCCCCCATAATGATCCCTGCCACATCATCAAAAACGCCTGCCGCATTTAAATGACTCATGTATCGATAGACGGTATTTATCGGTTCATGAGTTTCTTCAAGCACAAGAATCTTTCCTTTCGTATCAATCTCAAACTCTGTTCCAAGAGTGTCCACAAAAGACGTTAAATTTCCTCCAATTAATTCTCCCGTTACGTTGCCTGGTACTAGACTGATTAAAGGAATATCTGGAGGGTTTGTTAAGAGCTTGCTTGGAATCGGTGCAGAAACAGCTCCGAAAAACTGATCAAAGTTATAAACAGGTGTAGTTGGTCGGAAGTCGATCAGTAAAAGACTCTGAAAGCTTAAAAGATCCGCATATTGATACAGAACATTTTGTAAGACCGTAATGTCACTATACCCTGTTAATATTTTCGGGTTCTCTTTAATGGTATCGAAATCTAGATAAGGCAGGATCCCTGCCACTCCAACCCCACCCCGACTAGGTAAAATCATCTTAACAGCTGGATTTCGAAACATACTCATAAGATCTGAGGCGCGCTGCTGCGGTGTTCCTGCAAGAAATCCATCTTGCTCAAACACATAATCACCAAATAGAACATTGTATCCCTGTGACCTGAGGTAATCTGCACGTGCATTAATGATAGTTGGATCTAGGGGGCTGCCAAGAGTCACAATTCCAATCGTATCACCAGACTGCAAGGGAGCTGGTTTATTTGCCATGGGAGGACCTCCTTTTTATCTACGTGAACATATATATGCAACAGAATAAAAGGAAATCCTTTTTTCTGAAAAGAAGTGTCATTAAGAAAGTGAAGAAAAGGGGGATGAAGACTCACGCATGTTTTTGTTAGTCTTCTTATTCTCTTCTTAAGTGTAAACAATGAAAATCCTTTCTTGAGAAAATGTGGGATCATTTGTTACTCTTATATTAGAAAAGGGGGATGAGAATTTTGAAGAAACATTCGATGACTTTTCTTATCGCTTTTACATGTGTACTAGCAGCCTGTGGTGAACAGGAAACAGAGCCTTTATCGGCTACTAATTCCGAATCAAAAACCTTTGCTCAGGAACAGAAAGAGTCGCTAGCTCTTCAGGAAAACGAAGAAGAATCTGAAGAAGAGAGTAAAGAAGAGTCTACAGAAGAAAGTACAAAAGAGACCGAAGAGAATGTGACGACAAAAAAGGAAGAGGAGCAGGTGGAACCTGAAGATGATTTAACATCCGTTGCAGATCAGAAAGAAAATGATGAGAAAGATGTAGAAACAGAGACAAAGGAAGAAGAACCTGAACCCGAGCAAGAATCAGAACCAGAACCAACCTATGAAACTATTCATCATACAAGAGGGGCTTTGACTGTAGATGGATCAACTGGTGCGACTGTTCAAACAGACTCTGGAACATTTACGGTTGAAGCTTCTCTCAAGAACATTCAAACGCTTCAATCTGGACCCGTACAAGTGCAGTTAAAGAGTGCGAGTAAAATCAGTGGTGAAATTACAGAACCAAGCCTTGCCGGAGTAGCGGGAGAAAACGTCGAGTACATTCAATTAGATGCGGTTGTGACTAATAAAAGTGAAGATCCGATCTTATTTTATCTTGATAATACAAGGTTAGATTCAGGAAGCCAGTCTTTTTATGCTAACGAGATGTTTAGTGGGTCTGGAAGAGGTTACGGGGACCTTCAGCCCTATACAGAGCATCATATTACGTTATTCTATATGCTAGATGGAGTGAGCATAGGAGATGTTTATTCAATTTATGGATTAACAGATGCACCAACAAATCAAACAACTGGAGAATCAGTAGGGGAACCAATGAAATTTCAGTTTTCATTTACAGGGGCTTAGAATAATAAATTTCACGTACCGAATTTAAAGTGAGGCGGAATCGATGCAAACCTTTGAACTGAAGTCAGTGGATCAAACGATACTGAATCGAATGGTGAAAAAGCATTCGATTCAGATTCAACGGTTGATACCGAACGCTGATATTCATCATGTTGGCAGTACGGCTGTACCAAATTCATTAACAAAGGGTGATCTTGATTTTCAAGTACGAGTAAAACAGGATGATTTTCAACCAGCTAAACAATCACTACTATCGCTCTATGAATTAAATACAGGTAGCTCTCAGACATCTTTCTTTAGCGCATTTGAAATAGATGATACCCTGCCAATCGGGATTCAATTAACAGTCATCGATTCAGAAATTGATCACTTTTGGAAAGTAACCAAATACCTCATAGAAAATCCCACCATTCAAGAGCAGTATAATCAACTTAAACGATCTAATAATGGTCAACCGATGGACAACTATCGTCAGAAAAAATCTGCATTTATCGAGTCAATTCTCGAATCAGAAGCATTTATACATTTTTCAAGAACTTTAACAGAATAGAAGTTTAGTAAAGTGAGATGGTCATGATGCTTTTACAGGAACCCCTTTATCCAGATGTCACACCCTTCTTTTGGGAAGTTGAGATCATGCAATCTTCTTATTTCCAGAGACTAAAGCACCTGGCACACTACGGAGCCGGTTCCTTAGTTTCTTCCGTTACTCACAGTCGATTGGAGCACACAGTAGGTGTTTGGAAGCTTACTGCACATTTTTTTTCCGATTGGGTTGAACTCAGAGCGGCCGCCTTATTACATGATATTGGACACCTGCCTTTTTCTCATGCGATTGAGCGTACACTTGGTTACGATCATCATCAGCTTACAGAAACCTACATCCAACGTGATGAAATAAAAAACCTTTTACATAAAGCTGAGATAACATCTAATCAGATCTGCGATTTGCTAAATAAGCAGTCCCCATTAACGGGTACGAAGGCTACCTTAGGGTTGGATCATTTGGACAGCTTTGTGAGAGACACTTATATGATGGGTGAATTAGATGGCAGTTCCTTCGATTTGCTTTCAACACTCTCATGTACAGATGAAGGAATTTCAACCGATATTCAAACGGCAGAGTGGATCCTTGACCTCATTCTTAAAGATCATCACATCATGCATGCGCCATTGTTAAAAGCAGTTGATCAATTACTTAGTGAGGCTGTTCGACTGCACCAGCAACTGGTGGAGGATGATATTTCCTTTTTAGTTGATGCTCAGTTGACTGCCAGGCTTTTGCAATCACCTAGTCAGAAAGCGCAAGACATCATACATACCTTACTGTTTGAGCCGTATCGTATTCGAGTATCAGATAGAATCTCATCTGAAGGTCTCCATGTCCAAAAAGGGAAAGTATACCATCGCTTCCCATTGGTTTTAGGTGAAGATATGTCACACACAAAACGTGCCTTAACGCATACACAACAATTACATCAATTAAGAAAAGAGTATAGAATTACCATCCAATGAGGTGAAGTGAACATGCAGATTCGCACACTAAAAATCAGTGATCAACAACCAATCATCTCTGTTGTAAATGAGTGGTGGGGGGGAAGAGAGATGGAACAAATGCTGCCAGCTTTATTCTTTCATCACTTTAATCAAACAAGCTTTATCATGGAAGTGGAGGGAGAGATGGTTGGCTTTTTAATTGGCTTTCTCTCGCAGGCTCATCCTCTTGAGGCCTATATTCACTTTGTTGGAGTTCATCCGAATTATCGTAAACAAAAAATAGGACAGACACTGTATCAGCATTATTTTCAGAAGGTTCAAAAAGAAAAACGTCGCATCGTACGTTGTATTACTTCTCCACAAAATAAGAACTCAATTGCCTATCATCAAAGAATGGGTTTTGAGGTTTGTTTAGGTGATAAGGTTGTAGACGGGATACAGGTACAAACAAATTATGACGGGACAGGTAATGACCGAGTTGTATTTGAAAAGAGACTATAGCAAAAGGAGAATCATAGATGGAAAATGGTTGGACAGTTGATTTAAAACAAACTCTTTCTAATATATACAGCTATCTAAAACCAAATGGCACATTTATCTTTAGCTGGGAGCATCCAATGCATGACCGCGTCTCATATAAAGAAGGGAACTACATTCTTCACAAATCATATCTCGAAGAAGGGCCTGAGTGGAATGAAGCGTGGCCAGATCGCGTCATTACGCATCATTTGAAGCTAAGCACCTATGTAAATACTTTGGTTGAATGTGGGTTTAAGATTGAAAAGATTCTTGATGATGTGTACCTTCCTGAAGAAACTAGCACAGGTGATCCAAGTAAATGGTATGCCACGCAAAAAGCAGCTCTGCTTCCTGCAACGTTTATTGTGAAGGCAAGAAAAGGATGAAATCGTTTAGAGACTTAAAGAATAATTATTAACTCCCTTTAAGTCTCTAGTTTTTTAGGACGTTAACTCAGCCTTTGAATGGGGAGATCTGATCCTGTGCATGTTGCCTAATCTTCTAAATTGAATCACCGCTCCTAACGACAGGAGGCCGAGAGTAAAGAAAATCCATCTTATATTGATAATCTCAGAAAGAAGCCCTGTGAAGAAGCCGGCCAAAGGCAACGAGGCGAGTCCAATCATCATCACTAAACCATTAACTCTTCCAAGAAGATTCGAAGGAACGATCTGTTGTCTAAACGTTTTATTTAAGACATTAAACATAATGACTGGTGCACTTTGAATGGAAATACAAATCATCAAACTGAACCAATTCCAACTGAAAGCTGTTAGTATAATGCCAATCGCACTAACAAAAAGGACAGTCACCATTGCTTGGATCGTCTCTTTTGAAGCTTTTACAACGTTTAATAACAAGATCCCAGCAAACTGAGCGATACCGGCACCTGCGTAGATCCAACCTAGCTCAGTAGAAGTAACACCAATCTCGTCACGTGAATAAAAGACGAGCATACTAACTAATGCGCCGTTTGCGATATTTACAATAAAGATCAGCCAGGTTAATGATCGAAGGATAGGGTGTGACCAAAGATAACTTGCGCCCTCCTTAAGGGATTGCCAGCTTGTCTTTTTACTGTTTTGACTAAATGAGTGAATCATCGTTAGGAAAAGCAACGAGATCACAATTGGAATATAAGCTACGCCTAGCACAACAAATAATGAATACACCCCCAAGGAACTGATAAGAATTCCTGCTGCCATACTTCCGAATAAAACAGAACTGGTATCAATGATCTGAAAAAGAGAGTTTACACGCATCAACGATTCTTTTTTGAACAGCTGTGGGATGACGGTGCTATTTGTCACATTAAAACAAGCACCTGCGCTTGCCACCAGAAAGCCAATGAGATAAAGAAATCCAGTCTGGAGAAGCTCAAATTGATGCAAGACTGGGATAAGCAAAACTAAGCTCCCTTGAAACATGGCACTGTATACCATAACCTTCTTTCTGGAAAACCGGTCAGCGAGAGTACCAGCAACAGGAGCCATACATATAAGTGGTACTGTTTGCACAAAAAACATAAGTCCAGTGCTTATTGAGGATTGTGTAAGCTCGTAGATTAACCAAGGAATAGCAATGACATACATTTTGTCACTTAGTTTAAACAGAATTGTCACTAAGAAATACAGGATATAGTTCTTTTTAATCACTCAACATCTCTCCCATCTAGTTTAATCGTTTTCATTATCATCTTTTTGAAAAGAGGTAAAAAGACTAGAGAAAAGCGATTGATGTCCCCTTTTAGGAAGGTGAAGAATGTGGACGAGAAGTATTTATTACTTAGAGCGTTTTTATATGAGAAGGAAGTTACGCTATCTGTACAGTTTACACACGAAATGCTAGAGGAGTTGTGGTTTTGTACTAAGAGGAATGTGAAACGAATCCTTAAGCAGCTAGAATCAGAGGGATATATTTTGTACTTGCCAGGTAAAGGCCGAGGGCATTATTCTGCTGTAACCTTTCATAAACCTTTTAGAGATGAAATTAGGGATTATGTAAATGAATATCTACAAACAAATAATCTGGATCAGCTAGCCTTCATTTTAAGGCTGCCTATACCTAAATCATGGATTATTGATGTCTCCGCAGAATTTCAAAAGCTATTAGGATTTAAAAGAAGTGAAGAATCAAAGGACATTCTTTATACCTTCAAGTCACGTGAAATTACCTCGCTTGATCCAGCACGTTCAGCTATTGCTTTGGAAGTACATTTAATTAGGCAGCTCGGTGATACGCTCGTTCAGTACGACGCGCAACAGAACCAGATCGTTCCACATTTGGCGCATCACTTTAAAGTAGATGCATCAGAGCATATCTATACCTTTTATCTTCGTAAAGATATTTATTTTCACAATATGGAAAAGTTGAGTAGCGCAGATATTGTTTATACCATTCGTAGACTTAGAAAAAGCAAACGTTACTCTTGGCTAGTTGATTCCATAAAGGAAGTCAAAGCTGAGTCACCATATAGAGTGAGCTTTTATCTGCGAAAAAAGAATGCCTTCTTTTTGCAAATGCTTTCTACGCCAACTCTTGTTATCCTGCCTGAGGCTAACTCATTTAATGAGTACGAGTGGCTAGGATCGGGTCCCTTTATGCTGAAAGAAAGAACAAAAACCAAGTTAGTATTACAAGCATTCGAACATTATTTTAAAGAACGAGCCTTAATAGACGAAGTACATTTTCATACCATTTCAAAAGAAGCAGAGAATGTTATGTACTTACAGCATCTGCCCGAACAGACAATGCAGCCTGAAGAGTATTTAGTGCATGACATGTGTGTAGTGAGTGTACTCTTTAATCAGCGAACAAATTCTGTGCTACAAGATACATTACTTAGACAAGCGATTTACCAACTATTAGACGTTTCAAAATTAGCTGCAGACTTATCATTTGATGTAAAAGAAGCAAGCACCTTTAGTGGGAATCGTTCAAATCAGGTTATTAAACAAAAACAGAGTATACCAAATCTACTGATACGATCTACTTATCGTGGAGAAGTATTAAAAGTGGGCTATCTTACCAATGAACTCACTCAAAGAGAAGCATTATGGTTGATTGAGGAAGCAAGAGAATATGGTATAAATTTGATCCTCAATCCGATTGCTCACGACCAATTTTATGAACCGACAATCATGAATGAGGTAGATCTCCTCTTTATGAAAGTGGTCTTTTCTGCTGATTGGCATTTATCGTTTTTAAGTATGTTCAAAAATGAACAACTCTATTTTCTACCGTACCTACAAGAAGCGGAAAAAGATAAATTACAGAAATTGATTCAAACATTTGAAGAAACTACTTCGTATCAAGAGAGAGAACAAATCATCATAGACGTTGAATTATTATTAAAAGAAGGCTTTCACCTGATTTTTTTATATCATCCAGTAATAAAACGAAAACTAGATCCAATCATTCAGAATGCTACACATCATTCGTATGGACATCTGGATTTTAGTAAGCTGTGGTTGTCATAGAAAAGGGGGGAAAGAATATGGTTGAATTTGCACTTGAGGAGTATATCCGAGCAACAAACACCCATGATTTTCAAGAGGTTGCGAAATGCTTGCACCCGAATGCGGTGTATTGGTTTAGTGATCAAACATGTACTAGTTTAAAAGCGATTAAACTGTACTTTGAGCGTAGTTGGAGTGCGATACCGGATGAAGTGTATCGTGCAGAAGAGGTAGTTTGGCTCTCTAAAGAGACGACAAGTGCAAGTTGTGTTTACACATACCACTACCAGGGACATGTAGGTGGAGCTTTTAGAGCTGGCAGTGGTAGAGCGACAAACGTTTTTATTTATGTTGAAGGTAAGTGGAGCCTCATTCACGAGCATTCAAGTCCATCTGCGAATGAGTAAGCACCCGTTCGATTCTATTTATAACAGAGGAAGGTAGTGACTGAGTCAGTGCCTGTTTTAGTAGGTAGGACTTTGATACGCCATGCTTTTGAAAGTAATCTTCAATTAAGGTTACTTTGCTTTCTCTATTTGGCATAAGAAGGTAGAGAACATACCAGTCTTCAAGCGAGCTGAGTGGAAATGGGGATTGTTCCAGCGCTTCTACGTGTAAAGGACTGACATACATGCCTTTTTCATGTTTTACACCAAAGTTAGCCATAACATCTATGCCGATTTCATCTATATGAAACTGAGAAAAATAACTTGAAAAAAGGTGAGGATGACTAGACTTCGGCTGTTGTTTTGGTCCTATGGTCTCTAGTACTTGAATAAGTTTGGGTGCATCGCTTTCGGTTACTAACAAATCAATATCATTTGGCGTGGTTTCAAGTCCCCGAATTGAGAGCATAAGTGAGCCACCTACTGCCCATGTTATATTGTGGCTATTTAAGTGTTCGGTGATCTTTAGTAAAGTATCTTGCATCATCTTCCTCCTAAACAGGTAATACTTTAAATGTCTGTAGGGCAAACGTGATTCCGTCATCAATTGAGGATTTCGTCACAAAGTCGGCGATTGATTTCAGCTGATCGTTTGCATTTCCCATCGCGATACCCGTTCCAACTTTTCTAATCATATCCATATCATTTGAACCGTCTCCAAATGCAATGGCTTCAGATGCATCAAGATCGAAGTGAAATAGAACCTTGTCAATCGCAATTGATTTATCAACCTCTTCTTGTAGAACATTACAAATAGAAGGGTGCCAGCGACTAAACGTAAGATCTGGAAACCGATCCTCAAAATGCTTGCTGCCTGCATGATCTTCATACAAGCACATTAAGTATACATCTTTTTTGTGAATGAAGGGATCACACTCAGGATAGTCCTCTAATAACAATGTTTCTTGCAGCGCTGCTTGAATTCTTTCATTTTTAACCCCATTCATACTTAACTCTTCAGTAAAAAACAATAGCCCTGAATGATGTTTTGTTGCATAGTCACTGACATCACTTAAGGTCGTCGGGTCCACCACATTTTTATGTATCACCGTATCCTTATGTTTTACGTATGCGCCATTTGCAGTAATAAATGTCTGAATGCCTAAGCTTACTAATTGGTTACAAATAGACAAAGGTCTTCCAGTGGCTGCAACAACATGAATTCCACTTTTAAGTAGTGCACGCACAGTATGTTGAGTATTTTTAGGGATTGAGCCATCTCTATGATCCGTTAATGTTCCATCGACATCAAAGAAAACAATTTTATACATAACGAATTCCTCCTTCTTGAGTCCACTCTATTTATACCACTTGTGATAAAATTAGGAAATGGATTCATAGAATAGGAGACTGATTATGGTTCAAGTTAAACGATTACAAATACAGGACATCCCCGGTTTGATCAGGCTATCAGAAGAAGTAGGGTGGGATTATACCAGACGTGAGCTGTTAACGATTTTTAATACAGGAATGGTGTTTGGTTGCAAGGAAGAAGATCAACTCATAGCCTGTGCCGCTATTATTCCTTATGATCTGCAGACAATTGCATCACTAGGCCTAGTCATTGTCCACCCTGAATGTAGGGGGTTAGGGCTAGGGAGAAAGGTAACGACAGCTTGTATTCAGTCTGTTAACTTATCTCAGTCTACTGTTATCCTTGTTGCCACCGAGGAAGGCAAGGTGCTTTATGAAAAGATAGGCTTTAAAACGGTTCATTCTATCTACAAATACACACATACGATCAGAGAATCGATTCATGTGCAAGGTAATCCACAGATCCTTCCGTATCAAGATAAACAGTTTCATCAAATGGTTGATATAGATGAAAAAGCCTTTGGGGACAGAAGAGAAGGATTTTTAAGAAAGCGAATAAAGCAATCTGAGAAAAGTGTTGTCTTAATGGATGAAGCTGGAGAGATGAAGGGCTATTCACTTCTAATACAAACGTCTCAAAATGCGATTATAGGACCTGTTGTAAGCGAAAACCGATCCCAAGCAGTGGCTCTAATCCAAGAGCAACTGGTGAATTTATCAGGAAATGTCCGCATCGACCTAACGAATCCTGATCAAGAGATCATTCAATTTTTAAAAGGAATGGGCTTTGAACAAGTTACTCAACCACCTCTAATGGTACTCGGAAAAGGAATTCTGTCTTGGCGAAACAATCAGCTAGTAGCTCTTGCATCACAAGCATTTGGGTAGTTAAGCAAAAGGAGATAAGTCTAATGGAATATGATTACACTTATACATTGCCTGCTCTTCGTAGATCTACAAATTCCATACAGATTTATGATGCGAAGGGAAACGAATGTGGACAGATTCAACCATATTTTAAAGGTACGTTAGACAAGGTCTTATGCAAGTACTTAGCCATTTTAGATAAATAAAATTATACATTTAACTCTACTAAATATAGGGATGGAATGGATTTACAGGTACTATCATTTAAAGAAACCTTATTTAAATTACGATGGCATTTTTATGATCACACAATGCAAAAACAAGGCTTGTTAGTAAATGAATCCAAAACCACACTTAATCCAAAGTTCGCTTATTACAAAGGCAGTCGTACCTATTTCTTTTCAAAAAGCCTTCTTGACCATCAAACCATTCTAAGAACAGATTCGGGTAGAGAGCTTGCTATGATTTATTATAAGCGGTTATCCATTAAGAGTACCTATTACATCAAAATCTATCATGAAGACGAATTATTGTTAGAAGAGATCTTATTACTAAGTCTAGTTGCTGTTAAACCTATGAGTTAGGAGAGATACATATGAGACCTGAATTAACAAAAAGTTGTCGATCAGAAGAGTTTAAACAGTATTATTGGTTAAAAGAAGAGTTGCAAACGTTTTGTAGAGAGCATGGACTAAGTACATCTGGTTCTAAGCAAGAAATCTCAACTCGTATTGAACATTTCTTAGAGACAGGAGAAATCTTAAAGCCGCAACGAAAAGCAAAAGTACATAAAACAAATGTGAGGACTCTTGAATTAAGCTTGGATACAGTCATTATGGGAGATCATCGCTGCAGCCAAGAGGTACGAGCTTTCTTTAAATCAGTCATTCCCTCCTTTCATTTTTCTACAGCTATTCAGACATACTTCAAAACGAATGTAGGAAAAACGTATCGTGATGTGGTGGAGTGTTGGTATGAGGAAGAAAAGCGTAAAAAGAATCCTTCTTACAAAAAAGAAATCTCTCCGCAATTTGAATACAACCAATATATTCGAGATTTTTTTTCTGATCCGGCAAACAAGGGGAAAAATCGTGAGGAAGCAATTCAGGGCTGGAAGGAAATGAAGAAGGGTCCAGGGAGTAATAAATATCTATTCAAAAATTGAAACGCTCTCACTCACATTACGTAAATAGTTTTAGAAGGTGATTCTTTATGGGAGTGAGACGAATGAAGGCAGAGTATTTTGGTGATACCGCAGAAAGCTTACAAATCCTTTGCGATCAAACGGTTTCTTCTCTATCCTTTTTAAACTTATCCTTAAACAATTTTACAATAGCAAAGACTAGAAAGTATCCTGCAGCAGAAAGCAACCATTGAACAAGTTGAAAAGAAGTACGATGAAAGGTAAATAGCTCCCACCTTGCTGGTTCTTCTCCTTCAAAACTATGATAAACGATAAACTGAACGGGAAAGCCGTACGAAATGGTTGTCAAATGTTCGGTTACATATCGACTAGGTGGAGCGATAAAGACTGAAATCAACGCTAGACCTAAACAAATTAAATAGATTCGACCTAAAGACATAGGATCACCCTTTTTGTTTTTTAACAAATCTGATCATGTAAGGAGAGACAGAAAATTGAGTCAATGGCGTAAAAGAGATCTCATCATTCGACTAGTAATTGGCATACCACTTATTACAATCTTACTTATTTATATGAATATAGAGGGTGAACATTTAGTTCCTGTTAGTAGTTATATTGTTTCGTTTGGACTTTTAATTTTAATCGTTGCATTAAGCATTAATTCATGGATGCACGAGAAATACAAACGAGCAATGTGGGGATTCATTTTTGGCGGTTTGTTTCTTATCTTCCTTCTGGTTACTATTTTCTCATTATAACAGACAATAAAGGATAATAAGCCAAAATGTGTGAATTGTAAGGGGGAGACCTGTTAAGCTAACATTAACTCATTGAAAAGAAGGGGATTACATGTATAAACAAGATCTTGGGCAACATGTAGGCTGGAATTTTGATCATACGTACATCCAATTACCAAAGAATTTTTATAGTGAATTGGAACCAAATTCAGTGAAGGAACCTAACCTCGTTTTACTAAATGAGCGTCTTGCGGAGTTGTTAGGCTTAGAAGCCGATCAACTAAAAGAAGACAAGCAAGTCAACGTATTAGCAGGTAACGACATTCCTGAAGGGGGCCACGCGCTTGCCCAAGCGTATGCAGGGCATCAATTTGGCAACTTCACAATGTTAGGCGATGGACGAGCTTTACTAATTGGTGAACAAATCACACCTGATCGCAAGCGATTTGATGTTCAGTTAAAAGGATCTGGACGAACCGTTTTCTCAAGGGGAGGAGATGGACGGGCTGCGCTTGGACCGATGCTAAGAGAGTACATCATCAGTGAAGCGATGTATCACTTAGGCATACCTACCACCAGAAGCCTAGCTGTTGTAACAACTGGTGAACTTGTTCTCCGTGAAATAGGATTACCAGGAGCTGTTATGACAAGAGTGGCTTCCAGTCACTTGCGGGTTGGTACCTTTCAATACGCTGCTGCTAATGGGAATGTAGAAGAGTTAAAAAAACTAGCTGATTATGCCATCCAGCGTCATGATCCGGCTCTTGAATCAGAAGAGAATCCCTACCTTGCTTTTTACCGAAGCGTGTTGAAGCGTCAGGCAGAGTTAATTGCCAAGTGGCAGCTGGTTGGATTTATCCATGGGGTTATGAATACTGATAACATGACAATTAGTGGGGAAACCATTGACTATGGGCCGTGTGCATTTATGAATACGTATAAGCCAGATACCGTATTCAGTTCGATTGATGTTCAAGGACGTTATGCATATGGAAATCAACCATATATCGCCAACTGGAATCTTGCTCGTTTTGCTGAGACACTACTGCCACTTATAGATAAAGACCAGGAAAAAGCAATTGAGCGTGTTCAAGAAGAGCTGGCTACGTTTAAAACAACGTATTTGAATCACTGGTATGAGGGAATGAGCAAGAAACTGGGTTTATTTACTATTGAGCAGGGTGATCAAGACTTAATTGATCAGCTTCTCACCATAATGGAGTCTGCAGAGGCTGACTTCACAAACACATTCAGAGCATTAACTTTAGTCGATTTCAGTGAAGAACCTGCACTATCGTGTTCAAAAGAGTTCTCCGAATGGCATAATCAATGGAATCAAAGACTGACTCGACAATCACAGTCAGATGAAGCCGTTCAACAGCTTATGAAGCAGAACAACCCGGCTATCATTCCAAGGAATCATCGCGTTGAGGAAGCATTAGACGCTGCTGTTGAGGATGATGACTATACAGTATTAAACAAGCTGTTACATGTTTTAAAGGAACCATTCGCTTATTCCTCTGAACAAGAGTCGTACAAACAAGGACCGGGCGATGAAGGAAAGGATTACCGGACATTCTGTGGAACATGACGGGGGTGAGTCTGGGACATAACATGAATGGAGATAGCAAAACACGAACATAGCACAATATCCGCTACAGGAGAATCCCTCCCACCCGCGGAAACGGCCTCAGCCCCCTCCGCGGAAAGGTCGCTGCTACAGTGTCTTCACCACGTTCTGTTCCGTAGGGAGTCTCGGGTTCTCCTTCCGCTCATTTTAAAAAAACGAATGGTGAATGATTCGACAGTAGAATCATTCGCCATTTTTTTTGATTATTAGTTTTGTCCCAGCTCCTTTTTTGAATTACTATGCAATTTTTAATGGATTAATATGTTAAAATGAGTAACGATCTTAAGAAAAAGGAAGAGTGAAAAATGAAGAAGAATATATACGTGGTTGGAGCGGTCATAGTTAAAGAACAACTTATCTTGTGCGCACAGCGAGGAGATTCAAAAGCACTACCATATAAGTGGGAGTTTCCTGGCGGGAAAATAGAAGAGGGAGAAACTCCAGAAGAAGCACTAGCAAGAGAAATTAAAGAAGAAATGAATTGTGAAATTAAAATAAACGATAAGATTGAAACGACTGTATACGAATATGACTTTGGGATTGTTCACTTAACAACATTTTTCTGTGAACTATTAAAGGGAACTCCTGTTTTAACCGAACATAATGAAATTAGGTGGTTACCTGTTACTAAACTGAATGAACTAGACTGGGCACCAGCCGATATTCCTGCAATTGAAAAGATAATAAATCAGATGAGATGATTTAAAGACAGAGTTAGGTAGGGTGAATATGTTTAACTTCTTGGAGAATTTAGAGGCATCTTTACATAAAGGGTTTGTCAATCAGCATCATACAAAAGCTACAACCTACCATCCTCAATTGTTAGTGAACCATTCAAGTGTGAGTAAAACGGTATTAGACACGTTAGTCAGCGAGCTTGAAAGTAGTCAATCATTCTTATTTTCAGTAGCATTTATTACTGAAAGTGGTCTGGCTACTCTGAAGTCTGTTTTATGGGATTTAAAAGAAAAAGGGGTCAAAGGAAGAATATTAACTTCAACGTATTTGACATTTAATCAACCAAAAATTTTTAGAGAATTAAAGAAACTTGAAAATGTAGAAGTGAGATTAACTACCCTTAAAGGGTTTCATGCAAAAGGGTATATTTTTGAGAAAGATACTCACTATTCTTTAATAGTAGGTAGCTCTAACTTAACCGCTCATGCTTTAAAAGTTAACTATGAATGGAACGTTAAGCTTACGTCCCATGTAGACGGAGAAATCATTCATCATTTTCAAGATCAATTTGAACATGTATGGAGTATGTCCGATCGCTTAACTAGTTCGTGGATAGAAACGTACGAAAAAAATTACGCGTTGGAAAAACAACGACAAGAAATTGAACAAGTCATTGAAATGCCAGGACAGTATGTAAATTCAATTGAAGAAGCGCTTCGTATTGAACCTAATAAAATGCAGGAATCTGCATTAATGGAGATCCAAGCCATACGAAGTGAGGGAAAAAGAAAGAGTCTTATCATTTCAGCTACAGGAACAGGGAAAACCTATCTCTCTGCATTTGATGTGAGAAGGTTTGCACCTAAGAGAATGCTATTTATTGTCCACCGTGAACAAATTTTGCTCAAATCGAAAGAAGATTATAAACGTGTACTTGGCGGGTTTGATGAAGAATTTGGTGTGTTGAGTGGTACTTCCAGAGACTTAGAGAAAAAGTATCTGTTTGCAACCATTCAAACGATCTCAAAGCCTGATATCTTAAGCCAGTTTGACTCTGATACTTTCGATTACGTATTAATTGATGAAGTACATAAAGCTGGTGCTTCTTCATATTTAAGAGTGATGAATTATTTTGAACCTGCCTTCTTAATGGGGATGACCGCCACTCCTGAGCGCAGTGATGATTATAATATCTATGCATTATTTGATTATAATGTTGCGTATGAAATACGTCTTCAAGAAGCTCTAGAAGAAGAAATGCTTTGCCCATTTCATTATTTTGGTGTGACCGAGCTGGAGGTTGATGGTTCAGTTATTGATGATTTAACATCAATTAATCAATTAGTGAACGTAGAACGTGTGAGACACGTTATTGAGAAAATAAACTATTATGGATATTCTGGGAAGCGTGTACATGGTCTTATGTTCTGCAGTCGTAAGGAGGAAGCGCACTCCCTGTCAAATGCTTTAAATATATATGGATATCGAACGGCTGCGCTAACAGGTGAGCACTCTCAAAGTGAGCGTGAACAAAGAGTAAAAGAACTTGAAGCAGGTGAACTAGATTACATCCTCACTGTGGACATATTTAATGAGGGAATAGACATCCCGTGTGTGAATCAAGTGGTAATGCTTCGTCAAACAGAATCTAGCATCATCTTCATTCAACAACTGGGGAGAGGGCTGAGAAAACATTCTTCAAAAGAATATGTGACAATCATTGATTTTATAGGTAATTACAAAACCAATTATCTTATACCAGTCGCATTGTCAGGAGATCAATCCTTGAACAAAGATACGATTAGAAGAAAGACCAAAGATACAAGCTATATTAAAGGCGTGTCTACAATTAATTTTGAGGCTATTGCTAAAAGTAGAATTTTCAATTCAATTGATACAAGCAAATTATCTACTATGAAGGTATTAAAGGAAGCATACATTGAATTGAAAAACAGGCTAGGAAGAGTGCCGTATCTTAAAGACTTTCTTGAACATCATTCGGTGGATCCGGAGGTTTTAGTTGGAAAAAGTAATTACTATGAATATCTAGAAAAAGTGAAGGAAGAAATCCCATTTTTGGATGGGTATGAGAAGCAAGTGTTGACGATGCTTTCTCAAGAAATTTTAAATGGAAAAAGGTTACATGAAGTAATTTTACTTGAATTGCTTTTAAAAAATGAAGTTGTAACTCATTCTGAATTCAAACATGCACTTATAACACATAACTTACAAACAGATCATAAAACCCTAAATTCCATACAGAGGCATTTAGATTTAACTTTCCATGCTCAAGTGTATCGAAAAAAATACGGAGAAGAACCAATAGTTATTACTTCAGGCGAAGGATATTCCTTTAGTAAAAAAATATTTAATTGCATTTCAACAAATTATTATCTTCATCAATTGATGAAGGATATACTAAGTAGCGCTCGTATTAAAAATCAAAGGTATTCAAACGTTCGACCACTAACCTTGTATGAAAAATACTCTCGTAAGGATGCATGTAAGCTATTAAACTGGGAAGATGATGAAAGTTCAACGATTTATGGCTATAAGACTAAACATCAGACATGTCCTATTTTTGTAACGTATCACAAACAAGAAGATATCGATGAGAGTATCAGTTATAATGAAGAATTTTTAAATCAAGAAGTGTTGAGATGGAGTACAAGAAGTAAACGAACAAAAGCATCGAAAGAAGTCATCGAAATCATGCAAGCGAAAGAAGCGAGCATTGACTTACATTTATTTGTTAAGAAGGATAACGATGAAGGAACAGATTTCTATTACTTAGGTACGGCACATTATGCAAAAGAAAGCGCAGTGGACACAAAAATGCCGGGTAAAGATGGCCAATTGCTTGACGTCGTTCATATGGACTTAATTCTTGAAAATAAAGTTGAGGATAAACTCTATTCATATTTAGTTGAAGGGACGTTAAATCATTGAAATCTCAAACCCACACTAAAGGTCCATTTCTTATTTCTACGGATAAAACCCAACTCGACACCGAAGTCATTCACCGTTTTTTGACAACGGATTCTTATTGGTGGCCAAACGATACACCAAAGGAACTAATCATCGAGGCCATTCAGAACTCTGTACTTTGTTATGGCGTTTATAGTCACGAAGAAGATAAAGGAGATCTTAAACTAATTGGCTTTGCTCGGGTTATCTCTGATCTGGTTCGCTTCTCTTGGTTATGTGATGTTTTTATTCTTCCTGAGTTTCGCGGTAATGGCTTGAGTAAGTGGTTAGTTAGTGTAATCGTTGAACACCCAAAGCTTAGTGGCACTCGCTTTAACTTGGGGACAAATGATGCTCATGGTTTGTATGAGCAGTTTGGTTTTAAGCCATTGCAAGAGCCAGAGAGAAGAATGGAGCGTGAGATAGATTGGGAGAGGATTTTTAACTCTGTGATTAGTTAACTCATGTGTTAATAAGGCGAGTTAGGATACGCTCGCCTTATTTTTTCTTTATAACATGCAAATAAAATAACGAACCCAGTGTAATATGTGTCATTGATCTAATGATCACACCAATAAAATAAATAAAAGCTCCGTCTTCTTTTGGCAGGAATTCTTTTGTATAGTACTCTATTGCAAGAGCGAACCCAAAGAATAAGATGAATCCAATCCATTTTAACCATTTGTTCCGTTTAGCTTTGATTTTAAGACGATAGGTTTCTATTCTAGATAGAGGGTTAATGTGTTGATCTCGTATACTGTTAATATTAATTAGCCTCCGTGTTAAGACAATTTTCTTTTGTATATAACTGAAAAAGGTGGGGACATCTTGATTGGAAACAAGCTTTCTAAAAATCATCTCCTTGAAACGTCACTAGCCATACTAACCTTACTTTGGTTCTTATCCCATATGGTTAATCTTCTAACTTACTGGCCTGAACTTTCACAAGAGGTCCCGATCCAATCTAATGATACAGAAAGCAAGTGGCTGTTATGGTTATTGCCGACGCTTGCAATCGGATTATGGTTGTTTATACATAGACTCACTCGTTACCCTGAACGCCTTAATTACATTGGCCTTACTGAGGAGAACAAACAGGTAATGTACGCAAAGGGTAGGCGGATGAGTTTGATTTTAAAAAACGGCGGGAGTTTAAGTCTCTTGTTTGCAAATCAGGCTTTTCTTCATTCTGTCGTGGGTCAAAGTCAGGCAATTCCTTTAACGATGGCAATCGTACTCAGTATAATGACTGTGCTGTATCCTGTTTATTTTCTCGTGTGGTCTGCTTTCATGCAAGGAAAGAAGTAATTCAGCTCTCTCAATCACTTGAGAGAGCTGAATTTTTTAATATTGAAGCGTAACTGACATCACTTCAGAACGGCTGCCAATTCGAATGGCTGGTCCCCAGAAACCGAAACCGGATGTTGTAAACGAATGAAGCTGATCGCGCTGGAGATAGCCCCAATCATTTTCATAAATCATGCTTGTAATCAGATTTGCAGGGAACACCTGGCCTCGATGTGTGTGACCTGAAACGATAAGGTCCGCACCTGCCGCATGGGCTTCGGTAATCTCTTTTGGCTGATGATCAATAACGATTACTGGTAATGAATCATCTGCATCTTCCATTAAGGAAGAGATCGATCGTCTATTTTCATCCGTTTCATCTTTTCGGCCAATAATTGTTAAGTCCTCATTTACAGTTACGGCTTCGTCCATTAAAAAGTCAAAGCCGATGTCTTTAAACTCATCCCGTAATAAGAATAGATCGCCACCATAGTAGTCGTGGTTACCAGGAGACACATACACCCCTAGAGGAGCTTTTAGTTGCTTCATTGTTTCTGTTAAATTATTAGCCATATAGGGGGTAAAACTGTTTTCAATGATATCTCCAGCAAGGAGTACGAGATCGGGCTGTTCTTCTTGAACTAGTTGCACAAATCGCTCAAGGTGTCGTTCCCCAATGACTTCACCAAGGTGTAGGTCTGCTGCAATTAAAAGCTTTATTTCTTCTCCTTTTATTTCTTTAGTCGGGTTATTTAGCTCAATCGTATAGTTTCTTACGGTTGGGTTCCATGCGTTAAATGAACCGTAGATCATCACAAACAGAAGGAATGAAAGCGTCACATATCCACTCCATTTTTTCCATGCGTAATTCTTTTTAGTTAGAAAATATACTAGATTAATAACGGGAAGCAGGACACATAAGTAACCGAAGATAATAAGCCAGTAGCCACCTATTAATTCTAGGGTCCTTGAAGTGAGGAACATGGCCAAGATATAAGCTGAGGACAGAAACACAAGTATCACGCAATAGGTTTTGAACCATTTAAACCCTAGCGTTGCCTTGGCCCATTTCCAACCATTGTATCCGATGTAAAAGTTGATTGCTGCATACACAATCATAAAGATGATAAGTCCTAAAGTAGTATTCATTCATATTCTCCTGACATTTACGTTCTATGATTCTTAATTAGTATAACGAATGTTAGTCATACAGGATAGAATGAACAAGCAAGAAAAAGTGAAGATTTTCCAAAACTTAGTGATTGTCAATATGAAAATTTTACCGGTATAATAGATGCAGGGAGGTGGTTGTTTGAGAACAGCAATATCGGCGGCTATGGTTGGAGCAAAGTGCGCAGAATGGTATAGCTTTATGATCGCTAGAGAGATAGATAAATCCATTGCTATAAAAGAAGAAATTACAATGATGCTATCAGACATGGAACAAAGTGATAAAGTCTTGGCCTACTATTCATTGCTGGAATTCAGACATCAACTGTTACTACAAGAGTCTAGAAGTGGAAATCACTCAGATTCATCTGTTGTGACCATACATCAACCTGACCCCTTTTTAGAGTTTTTGTACTATTTTATGAACGGTCAAAACGAATTTTATCATAATCGTTTTAAATCAGCGATCCGATTGTATGTAAGGGCCGAGGCCTTGCTTGAGCATGTGACAGATGATTATGAACGGGCCGAATTTTATCAACGAATCGGTGAAGGGTATTACCGAATTAATCAATATACATTTGCCGTTTCCTATTTGGAAATGGCATTGTCCATCTTCTTAAAAGATGAATCATATAGAGAAAAGGTTCTATACGCTGAACTCGTTTTAGCGGCCATTGACACGGAAATTGTTCGATATGATGAAGCGGAAGTCAGATACCAACGTATTATGAAAGATTCTTTTGATCTTCCTTATGCGCATTCTCTCATTGTACGAGGGCTTGGAATTAATCGATTACGGCAAAACCTTCAAGAGGAAGCAAAGTATTATATGGAGAAGGCTCTTGCCATTCCAGATCATAAAGAATCAATTGTCAGTATAAAAACAAAAGCAGACCTGGCTTTTATTACATTACGTTTAGGAGAAAAAGGTGCCGAGAGCTTGCTTTTGGAAGCAGAAGAGTTAGCATTTGAACATAAAAACGTTGAATATCAAGCAAGATGTTTAATCTGTCGCCATCTACATGTCAATCCTGACGAGGAAGCTGTAAATAAAGGCGTTCAAATGCTAATCCAAGAAGAATTATATTTTGATGCGTCAGAGGTTTGCGAGGAAATCGCCTATTTTTATGAAAAAAGAGGAGATTTTGAATTGGCGTTGAAGTATATGAAGATAGCTCGTGATATGAATGTTCTTCAATTTACACTAGGGAGTGATTAACTATTAAGAAATGGACAAGCGCACTTTGTTTGACCATTTTGTTAATCGGTATTTCAACAGGATTCTCTCACCATGTGCATGCTGCTGATAACAATTCGGTCCAGGATGTAAGCATTACAGGTAAAGTCGATACTGGAAGATAGAAACCATAGGTTGTATTTCCTTTTTAACGTCCTTTCGCGAGGACGCTTTTTATTTGCTTTTTTCTTCTTTTTCAAGCTCGAGCTGTGCTTTTGCTCTTCGGAAATTAACGATTAAGCGCCATATTACTAAGGCAATCATAATGCCAGAGACAATGATTTTTACAGGGAGATTCCAGTTTCCTCCTGGCACAATAAAGATCAGGGCAACTAGAATGAGAATAAACGGAACTAAGAGTAATGTTCGGTAAAAACGTTCCTTAGGCTGGAGTGTCATTAAGGCATTTTCCATATCCCGTCTAAACATGAGCAGTCTCCTTTCGTTTCATCCATATGCTTCCATACCCGTTTCGCGCGTATTCACACCTGAATTCTGGTGTGACCGAACAAGGGGTATGTGCTAAAATAGAAATAAATGTTCGCATAGGAGAGGTTCTACTTTTGATTGATTACGTAAAAGGAACACTTGTTGCAATCGACACACAGTATGTGGTCGTTGATCATCATGGGCTTGGCTATCAGTTATATTGTCCTAACCCATATATATATCAACACGAGCTACATAAGACGATTCAGATCTTTACACATCATTATGTGAGAGAAGACCAGATTCGTCTATTCGGCTTTCCGACGCGTAAGGAGCGTACGCTTTTTGAAAAGCTTCTAAACGTTTCTGGTATAGGACCAAAAGGAGCGCTAGCCATTTGTGCATCAGGTCAGCCAGAACATGTGGTAGCAGCCATTGAGGAAGAGGATGAAGCTCTACTCACTCGATTCCCTGGTGTAGGTAAAAAGACAGCCAGACAGATTATTTTAGATCTAAAAGGAAAGCTGATTGATTTTACCGATGAAATGCCATCTAAAGAGCCAAACTTATTCACACCATATAGCGAGCCAAAAACAGATGCCTTAGATGAAGCATTTGAAGCTCTGAAAGCACTTGGATATGTAGATCGAGAATTAAAGAAAATTAGACCTAAGCTAGAAGAGGAAACGTTAGAAATTGATGAGTATATTAAAAAGGCGCTTCAACTTCTCCTTAAACGTTAAAGAAAGGAGCGTGAGCAAATGGAAGAACGCTTAGTTTCAGCCGAAAGCCAACCGTTGGAGGATTCAATTGAGGGCGGAATTAGGCCCCTGAGCTTTAGTCAATACATTGGTCAGGAAAAGGTTAAACGTAACCTTGAGGTCTATATTCAAGCGGCTAAGATGCGAGAAGAGAGCTTGGACCATGTGTTGTTACACGGACCACCTGGATTAGGTAAAACAACATTATCGGCCATTATTGCCTCGGAAATGGGCGTACAAATGCGAACAACCTCTGGTCCTGCGATTGAGCGACCGGGAGATTTAGCAGCGATTCTTACGGCTCTTGAACCGGGTGATGTGTTGTTCATAGACGAGATTCACCGATTGAATCGCTCTGTTGAAGAAGTACTGTATCCAGCGATGGAAGATTTTTGTTTAGATATTGTGATTGGGCAAGGACCAACGGCCAGGTCTGTTCGACTTGATTTGCCGCCGTTTACTTTGGTTGGTGCGACTACTCGGGCGGGAATGATTTCTGCGCCGCTTCGTGATCGATTTGGAGTCGTTGAACGATTAGAATATTATAACGAAAACGAGTTAGCGGACATTATCCGGCGTACAGCTGATATTTTTGTGACGGAGCTTGAAGAAGGTGCCGCAGAAGAGCTGGCACGTCGTGCGAGAGGCACACCAAGAATTGCTAACCGTTTGTTAAAAAGAGTACGTGACTTCGCACAGGTAGATGGTGAAGGAATTATTACGTATGAACTAGCAACGGGTGCCCTTGAAAGACTCCAAGTAGATAAGCTGGGTCTCGATCACATTGATGATAAACTACTTCGTGGAATGATTGAAAAGTTCAAAGGTGGGCCGGTAGGGTTGGATACCATCGCTGCAACCATTGGGGAAGAGTCAGATACGATTGAAGATCTTTATGAGCCTTATCTTTTACAAATTGGGTTTATCCAGCGTACGCCTCGAGGTCGGGTTGTTACACATTCGTGTTATGAACATTTTCAACTTGAGGTGCCAGGAGAATGAATGAGGCACCCAAGTTCCTGATCATAGCTGGTATCGTTTTAGTGATTGTAGGCTTGCTATGGTATGTAGGGGGTAAATTTCTGCCTATTGGAAAGCTACCTGGTGATATTGTGATTAAACGTGAGAATATGACGTTCTATTTTCCGCTAATGACGTCTATCGTTGTGAGTGTTGTTCTTAGTTTGTTGCTCTTTCTCTTTAGACGGTAAGAGCTTGATTTGACAAGATAAGTCCGTTATTCTAATGAAGGACTTATGAATGACTAGATAAAAAGGTGACATAGATATGAATGTAGAAGATTTCGATTTTGATTTACCAGATGAACTCATTGCGCAGACGCCGCTTCTCGATCGAACGGCGTCTCGTTTGCTTGTTTTAAATAAAGAAACAGGTCAAACGGAGGATCGAACTTTTTCTTCCATCGTTGATGAGTTTAAGTCAGGCGACACGTTAGTCATTAATGATACACGTGTGATGCCTGCACGACTCCGTGGTGCGAAGAAGGATACAGGTGCAGTGATTGAGCTGCTTCTACTTAAACAGGTAGAAGGTGATCGTTGGGAGACGTTAGCGAAGCCTGCAAAGAGGGTGAAGGTTGGTACGGTGGTTGAGTTTGGTGACGGCTTACTTAAAGCAACGTGTGTATCAGAAGGAGATCAGGGCGGTCGAGATTTTGAGATGAGCTATGATGGGATCTTTCACGAAGTGCTCGATCAGCTTGGAGAAATGCCCCTTCCACCATATATCAAAGAGACGCTAGATGATCGCGAACGTTATCAAACGGTTTACTCTAAAAATATTGGCTCTGCTGCGGCACCTACGGCCGGCTTACATTTTACAGATGAATTATTGGATCAATTGAAACAAAAAGGAGTGAGCATCGCTCCTATTACACTGCACGTTGGACTTGGAACGTTCCGTCCGGTTAGTGTGGATACCATTGAAACGCATCAAATGCATTCTGAATTCTACCAAATGACTGCTGAGACTGCCGCAAACCTTCAAGCAACAAGGGAGCGAGGGGGGCGAATTATCGCTGTAGGTACAACCTCAGCTCGTACGCTTGAAACCATTGCATCGGCTCAAGCAGAGTTTAAGGAAGCATCAGGGTGGACTGATATCTTTATTTATCCTGGATATACCTTTAAGGCAGTCGATACGTTAATTACAAACTTTCATCTTCCTAAGTCAACACTCGTGATGCTTGTGAGTGCACTTGGAGGACGCGAAAACATATTACGTGCGTATGCTCACGCCGTACAAGAGAACTATCGCTTCTTCAGCTTTGGCGATGCGATGCTGATTAAGTAACAAGAGGGGACAAATGTATGACAGCTATTCGATATGAACACATCAAAACATGTAAACAATCCGGTGCAAGACTTGGAAAAGTTCACACACCACATGGTACCTTTGAAACACCGATGTTTATGCCGGTTGGAACACTTGCAACAGTAAAAACAATGAGTCCAGAGGATTTGCATCGAATGGATGCGCAAATTATTTTAAGTAACACGTATCATTTATGGCTTAGACCTGGTCATGAAATTATTCGTGAAGCAGGTGGCTTACACAAGTTTATGAATTGGGATCGTCCGATTTTAACGGATTCTGGCGGTTTTCAGGTATTTAGTTTAAGTAACTTGCGTAAGATTACTGAAGAGGGTGTTGAATTCCGTAACCACTTAAATGGTGCAAAGCTTTTCCTAAGTCCAGAAGGGGCTATGGACATTCAAAATGCTCTAGGCTCTGATATTATGATGGCATTTGACGAATGTCCACCATTCCCAGCTGAGCATGATTATATGAAAAAGTCTGTGGAACGGACAAGTCGGTGGGCAGAGCGTTGTTTAGAAGCGCATGCTAGACCGCAGGATCAAGGGTTATTTGGAATTGTGCAAGGTGGAGAATACGAAGATTTACGTAAGCAGAGTGCTCGGGATCTCGTTTCTCTTGATTTTCCTGGGTACGCTATTGGTGGATTATCTGTTGGCGAACCGAAAGACGTGATGAACCGCGCACTAGAATTCACGACACCATTACTTCCTTTTGACAAACCTCGTTATCTCATGGGAGTGGGTTCACCAGATTCATTAATTGATGGAGCGATCCGTGGAATCGATATGTTTGATTGCGTATTGCCAACACGTATTGCCAGAAATGGAACATGTATGACAAGTAATGGACGACTTGTCGTTCGTAATGCAAAGTATGCTCGTGATTTTGGCCCGCTTGATGAGAATTGTAGCTGCCATGTTTGTCAGAATTACTCAAGAGCATACATTCGTCACCTAATTAAATGTGAAGAAACGTTCGGATTTAGACTTACTACTTATCATAATCTGCATTTCCTGTTAAACTTAATGGTGGACGTTCGCCAAGCAATTATGGAGGACAGGTTGCTCGACTTTAAGGAAGAATTTTTTGAGCAGTATGGGTTCAATAAGGCGGATGCTAAAAACTTCTAATTGAAATTTTGTGAAACAGATGATAGCCTTTTCGATCTTTGTTTGGAACAGCTGACATCTTATACACCAGAAAGGGGGGAAATATAAATGGAACTAGCACCACTACTCTCCATCGTGCTGATGATTGTTGTTTTCTACTTTTTCTTAATTAGACCTCAACAAAAACGTCAGAAACAAGTGCGTGAGATGCACAGCTCACTGCAACGCGGAGACAAAATTGTTACAATCGGAGGTCTTCACGGAACGATTGATGCGATTGACGAGGATACGGTTATCCTTCTAGTAAACGATAATCGCAAGCTAACGTTTGATCGCTCAGCTGTTCGTGATATTTCTAAAGATTAATAAAGTGTAAAAGCACAAGCTGATTCATCTCAGCTTGTGCTTTTTTATGGTTAAGCCTTCATTAAGTTTACTCCAATCATTCCTCCTACAGCACCAGTTAATAGATATCCGCCATGAAGCATAAACTGTGTACTCGTAAAGGCCACCTCATATCCCAGTGTGGATATCAGATAAGCAACGGTTGTAAAAAGTAACGCGGTAAGTCCACCAGCTAACCATCCTTTGGTTTTGGCTCTTGCCCCAGATACAAATCCACCAATAAATAAACAAAGAAATGATAAAAATAGGATCAACCACTTTATGGACTGTTCGGTATAGCTTGTCAAGCTTAAAAAGCTAGCTAGCAACAAACTGGCCATAATAGCGCCTGCCATAATGACAACTAATCCACTAAATACTGCTGGGAAAAATAGACGATTATTCATTTAGTAGCCTCCTTCTTTTACATACCTATTGCTATGACTATATTCAGGCTTGGCTAACCTTAGAATGATTTTGTCTAAATTAATCCGTTGGAAGATGCTTCATCACATGCTTTTGCTCTCAAAAGGGGAGAGTAGAAATGTGAGGAGTGAATCGAAATGGGCCATCAACTAACGCTAGCAATTGCTACATTTAGTACGCTTAGTTTATTTCAATTAATGAACCGGGAAAATCAGTTTCAACCGGTATTAATTTTTAGTTTTACATTTATCCTATTACTTCTAAAACCAATTGTTTATACACCTAAAATGAGTGTTGTCCTCCTTCTCTTAAGTGGTCTGCCATTCATTTATCTAACCATGATCAAGCTCATTCGTACTCAAACCACTCTGGAACCAATCGAATCTGTTTATACAAACGCTGTTCCAATGCCTGTCATAATGGACGGCCAAATTCAACACGCGCAGCTAAAACAGATTGATCAGAACGAATTTTGGCTTCGTAAACAAATACGAGATCATGGATTTAAAGATATTAAACGTATCTCTTATTGCAGTGTTAGAGGCGATCAACTATTTTATATTGATGTAAAGGATAAGAATTAGGTGAATGTCCGAGGGGATGAGCGTATACCGTTATACCTGTGCCCCCATATGCTACTCATGAACGCTGATAATGAGGAGGGGAAAGTATGGGAGCTTCTTTGTATCAACAATGCTGTAGCTACAAAGGTCGTTATGTGAACATCCAACACAAAAACGGACAAAGCTATTACGGGCGAATTGTAGAAGTAGACGATCAAAATGTTTATGTAGACATGGGGCGTAACGGTGGAGGACGTGGTTTCGGATATAATGGCGGTTATGGCTATTATGGTGGATATGGATCAAACGTCGTACCATTTGCATTCGGTGCAATTGCCGGATTAGCGCTTGCTGGAGCGTTCTTTTTCTGGTAGGAACATTTGATAGTGGACCGTGGGAGTGTGATGCTCTTGCGGTTTTTTAGTGTAGTGGAAAAGAATCGTCTATGTATGATTCTTATAGAAGCCAGTGGAGGTAGGGCAGTGTTATTTGGGGATGGAATGGGCAAGCTTTGGTGACGTGAGGTTAAGGAATTTGTGAAGATCTCGGTTTGTAAGAGTTGGGTGGATGAGGAGGTGGTAGTCGTTTAGGGCTTGGAGTGGGTCGGAATCATTTTTGGTGTGGCAGTGATTGCAAATCCAAGAACGTTTGAAGCGGATGACTGTGAATGTTTTGCACTCTATACAAAAGAGTCCTCTCCTAAGGTCTTGGGGAAAAAGAAGATGTTCTTGCATGATCGCAAATTCCATTTCGGTATGATGCTGAACAAAAATTGTAGCAAGATCGTAAAGTTTTGTTTGACTTAAAATGGAGTGTGATGATATGGAGCTAAAAAGCTTTCGAAGTATTTCAGGCAGTCTAGCAGCATGAATTTTTTACAACATTAAATGCTGATTAGTTGAATCAGCAACTAAACGGGTTGTCGGGTCACTTATCACAACTAGATCATATATATTTAATAAAGGCCATTTTAAAGACGTAACCCATTCTTTTAATTGGTGTTTTTGCATTTGAGTTTGCAGTAGGGGGTAAGGAAGAACCTCATCTACTGTTTGAAAGGTTCGGATCAATGGTTGTGTAAGAGGGTTTAAAATGATCAATAAAACTCCTCCTTTTAGAAGATCTATTCCATTTTATTTTTAGAAAATCCTTCTTTTATTTTTATTTGTGATAGGTTTATTCATCGGTTTAGCAGAAAATACATCGAGAAAAGAGCAAATACATCGGTTCAACGGAAAATACGTCGATTCAGCAAAGGCTCATGATTTAATTCTAATCACTAAAGAACCCCAGCCCACTCAAGCCAGAGTCCCTCAAATTCATCTTTTCTGCAACTTTCGAAAAAGAGGAAAGTGCTGTATTTCGCTCTTTTTCAGTAGATTCAGCACGAGCATTAAAACTACATACAAAACAGCGGTAAGGGAAAGTTGCAGTAATAATTCAGCTAACGCATTGCTCACAACATGCACGTATGTTTTAAAGAGTGAACTCATATAGATCGTTCCACCAATTAATACGATTAGCTTTAAGACCATTCGAAGTTCGATGCTAAAGCCTGCATTTTTTGCGATGGTTGCGAGGTGGAGTAATGTTACTAATACGAATCCGATCACGATAGCGAGTGCAGCTCCCATTATTCCGAATTCGGGTCTGGTGGCTAAGGCGAAAATGGCGGCTGTTTTAACAACTGCGCCAACCAAGCTATTATACATGGCAGGCTTGGCTAAATCGAGTGCTTGAAGAGCTGCCTGCAAGGGTCCTTGGATGTACAAAAAGAGACAGAAAGGAGCCATTACTTTTAGAAAGCCTGATGCCTCAGGAGCGTGGTACATAAAATTCATAATTTGCTCAGGATAGACGAGTAAGACTACCATGGCTAGTCCTCCGGCCACAAAGGAGAGTCGCATG
The DNA here is from genome assembly GCF_050276055.1 of Alkalihalobacillus sp. NPDC127517. Lineage (NCBI taxonomy): Bacteria > Bacillati > Bacillota > Bacilli > Caryophanales > Bacillaceae > Alkalihalobacillus > Alkalihalobacillus sp. NPDC127517. The sequence continues at coordinate 131,980 of NZ_JBNNQX010000009.1, forward strand.
GCCTGCTCTAGTCTTGTATGAATGAGATTCTGTTGATTCTTTGCTGCGGCTTCGCTAATGGAAGGCAACAAAGAGGTTGATAATGAGAATGTGATAAATGTTGGTAATGTTAATAAGGGAATAATAAACCCGGCGAGTTCTCCATATTGCTTGGTGGCAACCACGGTCGCTACTCCTGCGATGGCTAAGCTTTGAGCAACAATAATTGGTTCAAAAAAAAGTGAGACAGTTCCAATTAGACGGCTACCTGTTGTCGGCAGTGCGATCTTAAGTAATTGTGAAGATGTTTGTTTGCCCTCTCCTAAGTAAGAAAAAAACTTTCGACGCAGTTTGAAGCTTTTCTTTCGTTTGAATAAAAATAACATATAAAGGAGAGAGGCGAATTCACCAGCAATGACTGAAAGCATAGCCCCGGCTGCTGCATACTCGATTCCTAGTGGCAAAAAGGCGGTTGATAGGACGGCTACTAGTGTGATGCGTACGATTTGTTCAAGCATTTGTGAGTAGGCAGTAGGCTTCATATTTTGTCTGCCTTGGAAATAGCCTCGTAGGACTGCTGAAACGGCAACAATTGGAACAATTGGTGCAATTGCAATAAGTGAATAGTACGCTCTGGCATCTGTGAGCAGATGAGACGCTACGTAAGGAGATAAAAGAATCATCGCTGTAGTAAAAATAGCGCCTAGGCTTATTGTGATCGTTAGAGATACAACAAGAATTTGTTTAATTTTACTTGTTTCTCCGCGTGCTTCTGCCTCTGCAACAAGTTTTGAGATAGCAACAGGTAGTCCCATTTGAGTTAATGTTAATATAAGAAGCATCGTTGGGACTGCCATCATGTAAAGACCTACACCTTCAGAACCCATAATGCGTGCCATTACCATACGGTTAATAAAGCCGAGAATTTTGGTGACAAACCCAGCCAATATTAAGATAATGGTTCCCTTAAGAAAAGTTTGCTTGGACATTGGTCACCCTGCTTTCAAAAAAATGATGGAAATTTGGTTTGTTTATTTATATGCTTAGGGAGTGGTCAAGCATGACAAGTCGTTTAAGATCAGATCTATTTTCCTGGCATGATAAGTAGAAAGGGCGAGATCAGATGGATGAGAAGCAGCAATTTGAGGTTTGGAAAGAAGACATGGAACCCGTTTTAACAAGTAAAGTGGAAGAATTCCATATGCTTGGGTATGATAAAGCGACTAAAGATGAAATTTGGCGTTGTGTAACAGAACGATTGCGCAAGAAAAAAGCGTACGTTCCTTTTTATTCGTTTACGGATGAACTGCTAAATCTTAAAGTAAGTGTGTACATGACGTGGCTGACTGTGAATTCTTACAAGGAGCCTGAAGATTGGTTTAGTGAGTTTGAGGAGTCTGACAAGTAGTCGTGTAGTAATTTTCTGATTTACCATAACTTGTGGTAGGATAGAAAGAGTGCTTTATACATAAGGAGGCAAAGAAAGACATGGTTAAAAAAGGCCGCATCTTTGCTTTTTTTCTCATTGTACTTGCTTTTGCTGTATTGATTTCAACAACAGTGATGAGTATAACGAAGGAAACAAAGCTAGGGCTTGATCTTCAAGGGGGCTTCGAGGTTTTATATGAAGTGACTCCAATTGATGATACTGAGATTACTGAACAAACATTATCCGCAACGGTTACGGCTTTAAACCAACGTGTTAACGTTCTTGGTGTATCTGAACCGGTTATTCAAATTGAAGGAGATGACCGCATCCGCGTTCAACTCGCTGGTGTCGAGGATCAAGAAACCGCTAGACAACTTCTTGCTACAGAGGCGGAACTAACATTTCGAGATGTAAATGATAACATTCTTCTTGATGGAAGTGACCTTCAGCAAAACGGTGCAGCCGGTCAGTTTGATCAAACAAACCGTCCCATTGTTACGCTCAAGCTAAAGGATGCTGAACGCTTTGCTGAAGTAACAAGAGACCTTTCGCAGCGTCCTATTGGAGAAAATGTATTAGTGATCTGGTTGGATTTTGAAGAAGGAGATTCGTATGCAGAAGAGGCGAATAGTGCCGAGCCTAAATTTTTATCAGCAGCTAATGTGAGTGAAGTGATTAATAGTCAAGACGTTCAAATTAGCGGGAATTTCACGCCAGATGAAACTAAGCATATCTCTGAAATCTTAAATGCTGGGTCACTCCCAGTGAAGCTGGATGAGATGTTCTCGAATTCAGTTGGGGCATCTCTCGGTGAAAAATCAATGGTGCAAACGGTCTATGCAGGATTAATAGGTATTGCATTAATCTTTGCTTTCATGTTGTTCTATTATCGTTTACCAGGATTTATCGCAGTAGTTACGCTTAGTGTGTATACGTATTTAGTTATCGTGATTTTGAATTTAATGAATGCAGTGATGACGTTACCTGGTATTGCAGCTTTGGTGCTAGGTATTGGGATGGCTGTAGATGCAAATATTATTATGTATGAACGAATCAGAGAAGAACTACGTTCAGGTAAATCAACGATGTCTGCCTTTAAAGCGGGAACAAGACGTTCGTTTGCGACAATTTTGGACTCGAACTTAACGACGATTTTGGCGGCAAGTGTGATGTTCTATTTTGGTACAAGCGCCGTTCGAGGCTTCTCAATTGTTTTGATTGTCAGTATCTTAACGAGCTTCTTAACTGCCGTTCTTGGCTCAAGATTGCTGCTTGGAATGTGGGTAAGCAGTAAGTTCTTGAATAAACGACCAGGCTGGTTTGGCGTAAAGGAGCGTGATATCGATGAGCTTTAATAATCGAAAATGGAACCTTGATTTTATTACGCACCGGAATAAATTTTTCGCCGCTTCGGTCATTTTTGTAATCGCTGGTATTATCTCCTTGTTTACGCTTGGTTTGAATTTAGGTGTAGATTTTGAAAGTGGTTCAAATATCACAATTGATACTAACGAAACCTTAACAAATGAGCAGATCCAAGAGGACTTTGCAACAATAAAAGAAGAGTATTCTCCAAACATTACGTTGGCTGGTGAGAATAATGAAATTGCCACCGCGCGTTTTATTGATGTATTAAATAATGATCAGGTCGCAGAAGTCCGAGCTTATTTCATTGAGAAATATGATGCAGAGCCAACCGTTAGTACTGTTTCTCCTCAAGTAGGGAAGGAATTGGCTCAGAATGCGATCTATGCGGTGTTGATTGCCTCACTCGGTATTGTTATTTATTTAGCATTCCGGTACGAGTTTTTGTATGGAGTGGCAGCGATCGCTGCATTACTCTATGATGCATTCTTTATCATTGCATTATTTAGCTTTTTGCAGGTTGAAGTGAACGTGCCATTTATCGCTGCCGTATTAACGGTTGTTGGGTACTCAATTAATGATACGATCGTTACATTTGATCGAATCAGGGAGAATGTGAAAAAAGCAAAAGTTATTGAGGGATTTGAGGATCTGGCGAAGATCGTCAATAAGAGTTTAATTCAAACGATATCACGCTCGATAAATACAGTTCTTACTGTTGTTTTTGCGGCTTTGTCACTTTTAATTTTTGGTGGAGACGCAATCTTCTCATTCTCGCTTGCTCTTGTTATCGGTCTCGTTGCTGGAACTTATTCATCCATGTTTCTTGCGGCGCAGCTTTGGCTTGTAATGAAAGCCAGATATATTAAGAAACAAAAGTTAAAACCGGCTGAACCTAAAGAGGAAGAGCCTATTGTTTAATAATAAGTGGACCAGATTTAATTCTGGTCCACTTCATTATTTTTACACGCGAGTTTTAAAAAGAGAAGAATAAGGGTATTTACTAAGTGTAGTAAGAATGCTTTTAAAAGGAGAGAGTGGTATGAGAGGACAAAGTGCATTTATTATAGGTATTATTGCCGCTATTATTATTGCGATCTTTGCTGTGATTAACGTAGATCCAGTTCCGGTGAACTACATGTTTGGTACATCTGAATGGCCATTAATCCTTGTTATTTTAGGGTCGGTCTTTTTGGGAGCTGCTGTTGCTGGTGCAATGGGAATGGTTCGGATTCTTAAGTTGCAGTCAGAGATTAAAAAGCTTAAAACAACACCCGTGAGTAAAAAGGAATCACCACCTACAACACCGCCACCAAGCAGTCAACCTAAGGCGCCTGTAACAGATTCGACTAAGAGTTAAAATAGGTTCGCATTGTCACCCCTTGATCCCTCTTGTATAATAGGAGGGTCGAGGGGTGAAGTTATGTTAAAGCCACGAGCAAGATGGCAGGTTCAAACTCAGGACCAGGCTGAGATTGACGCTCTTTGTGAGAGTTGTCAGCTACCGCCATTAGTAGCAAAGCTTCTGTTAAACCGTGGAATCAAAGAGAAAAAGGATGTACAACGGTTTTTAGATAAAGACGGGTTAGCTTTTTATGACCCTTATTTAATGGACGGAATGAAGGAAACCGTCAATCGAATTCATCAAGCGATTAAGCAACAAGAACATATAGTAGTCTTTGGAGACTATGATGCAGACGGGGTAAGCAGCACGGCTGTGTTAATGCATGCGCTTAAAGAGCTAGGAGCAATCGTAAAATATTATGTACCTAATCGGTTTACAGAAGGCTATGGTCCAAATGAGCCGGCTATTCGCCATGCAAAGGCAGAAGGCTGTTCGCTTATGATTACAGTAGATACTGGGATATCAGCTGTGCATGAAGCAAGTGTCGCCAAGGAAATTGGTCTGGATTTTATTATTACAGATCACCATGAGCCGCCGCCGGTTTTGCCTGATGCGCTTTATATTTTAAATCCTAAGAAGCCAAACTGCACATACCCATTTAAGTCGTTAGCAGGCGTTGGGGTTGCTTTTAAACTGGCACATGCGCTCCTAGACCGCGTACCTGTTGATTTGCTAGATATCGCAGTAATTGGTACAATTGCAGACTTGGTGCCTTTAGTGGATGAGAATCGACTGATTGCACGTATGGGTCTCTCTGCCCTGCAACAAACGGAGAGAGCCGGATTAATTGCAATTAAAAAGGTTTGTGGACTTGGTGCGGACGTAATGGAAGCCGATCATGTTGGGTTTGCAATTGGACCTAGAATGAATGCAGCAGGCAGATTGGATTCAGCCGATCCAGCTGTTGATTTATTGCTTTCAGAGGATGCTGAAATGGCAACAGCTTTAGCAGAATCAATTGATCTTCTGAATAAAGAAAGGCAAGCCATTGTAAACGAAATGACCAAAGAAGCGATAGACATGGTCGAAGAATCTTATCCCATTGCCGATAACAATGTACTTATCATTGGGAAAGAGGGCTGGAATGCAGGAGTCATCGGTATTGTCGCTTCAAGGCTTGTTGAGCGCTATTATCGTCCAGTGATTGTCATGAGCTTTGATACAGAGCTAGGAAAAGCAAAAGGCTCTGCTAGAAGTATTGAAGGTTTTAACATGTTTATGGAGCTTTCAAAAAATCGAGACATTCTGCCACACTTCGGTGGACATCCAATGGCTGCCGGTCTGACGATGGAGTTAGCGCTTGTGGATGAGCTTAGAGCCCGTCTTCATAAACAGGCGGACGAGGTGTTAACGGAAGAAGATTACCAACCCATTGCAAAAGTTGATGTGTTAGCTCGAGTGGACGAAGCAACCCTGTCTATTGTTAAACAAGTAGAGAAATTAGCGCCTTTTGGTGTGGGGAATCCAAAACCTAAAATCATGTTTGAAAATGTACAATTAGGACAAATTAGGCGTATTGGAAGTGATTCCTCTCATTTGAAATTGAGCATAACGGATCACGGAGCATCACTTGATGGAATCGGATTTCGAATGGGTCACTTACATGAAGAGATTACACGGTCTGCGGCAATCAAAGCGCTTGGTACCTTATCCGTGAATGAATGGAATGGGACTGTCAAACCTCAATTAATGATTGAGGACTTAGCTGTTGCCGAATGGCAGTTGTTTGATTGGAGAAGTTTAAAACCACCTCGCATCTCTGAAAAAGTGGGCGAGCTTCCAGATGAGCAAACGGTATGTGTTGCGTTTCGTGGGCAGCCTACTCAATCTTTAGTGCCAGATACAACAGTGTATCATTTCGAGGAAACCGACTGGAATCGCGATTTTCTAACCGATAAATATCTTGTGTTACTTGATGTCCCGAGAGAAGAAAAGCAATTGTTAGAACTATTTCAATTGGCTGGTACACCTAGTCGCATTTACTCTATTTTTTATCAAGAGGAGGATTCGTTTTTCTCTTCAAGTCCGACTCGAAACGACTTTAAATGGTTTTATGCGTTTATTCTGCAGCGCAAGCAAGTGGCTTATAAGAAACAGCAGAAGCAAATTGAGCAGCACAAAGGCTGGTCCCAAGGTACAGTTCAGTTCATGGCTGACGTATTTGAAGAGCTTGGATTCATTGAGTGTTCAGATGGTGTCGCCATTCCAGTTGTGCAACCATCTAAGAAAGATTTAAGTGAGTCCTTACTTTATCGTAGTAAGCTAAAACAAGCAGACTTAGAAAATGAGTTTGTTTACTCATCGTATGATCAATTAAGAAATTGGTTTGAAGCCGCATTTCTAAAAGCAGCCGATCCCAACCAAAATGTGAAGGAGCAAGTATAATGGATTTTAAACAATATGTGACGATCGTAGAGGACTACCCTAAAGAAGGAATTCGTTTTAAAGATATTACAACATTAATGCAAGATGGTCCTGCGTATAAAGCAGCGATTCAAGCACTTGGAGACTATGCCGCAGATCTTGATGCTGACTTGATTGTTGGACCAGAGGCTCGTGGATTTGTTGTTGGTTGTCCACTAGCTGTTGAGATGGGAAAAGGGTTCATCCCGGTAAGAAAAGCTGGTAAGCTGCCACGTGAAGTCCTATCAGTTGATTATGGTTTGGAATATGGGAAGGATAGCTTAACAATTCATAAGGATTCCATTACTAAAGGTCAAAAGGTCTTAATTACAGATGATTTACTTGCAACTGGCGGAACGATCGAAGCCACCATTAAAATGGTTGAAGAACTAGGCGGAGTCGTTGTAGGAATTGCATTCTTAATTGAACTTTCATACTTAAACGGAAGAGACCGTTTAAAGAATTACAATACATTTAGCTTAATGACATATTAATTTTAGGAAGAATGATCTGAACTATGTGCGGATCATTCTTTTTTTACCCTTATTTTCCTTATGAACCAAAAACAAGTGGTGGTTCCAACGGTAACTGAGCGATTCTGTCAAAATTCTTCTGTTTATGACTTTACAGCGGTGGTTAAAATCAAGGATAATAGTAGGAAATATTGTTTCGTGAATAAGGTGATGGAATGACCATAGAACAGGTGATTGAAAAGGCAAGTGAATATTTAGGTGATGAAGATATAGCCTTTTTAAGAAAGGCGTATGAATATGCTGAAAAGCACCATGGTGGGCAGTACAGAAAGTCAGGAGAGCCCTATATTCTCCACCCCATCCAAGTAGCTGGAATCATAGTTGGTTTGCAACTGGATCCGAATACAGTAGCAGCGGCTTTTTTACATGATGTCGTTGAAGACACAGATGTGACCATTGAAGACATTACTGCTGAGTTTAATGAAGAAGTGGCAATGCTTGTAGATGGTGTGACAAAGCTAAAGAAATTCAAGTATAAGTCCAAGGAAGAACAGCAAGCAGAGAACCACCGAAAAATGCTAGTTGCCATGGCTAAAGATATACGAGTGATCCTGATTAAATTAGCTGATCGCTTACACAATATGCGTACACTAAAATTTATGCCTCCAGCAAAACAGAGGGTCACCTCAAATGAGACGCTGGAGATTTTTGCGCCCCTTGCGCATAGATTAGGAATTTCAGCGATTAAGTGGGAGCTTGAAGATATAGCCCTGCGTTATTTAGATCCGCAACAATACTATCGAATTGTTAATTTGATGAAAAAGAAACGTGCGGAACGTGAAAGCTATCTTGAGGAAGTTATTGAACGAATCAATGAACAGCTTGTTGATATGGATGTAACCTGTGAGCTATCAGGACGTCCAAAGCATATCTATAGCATCTATCGAAAAATGGTTCTTCAAAACAAACAATTTAATGAGATTTACGATCTACTAGCTGTTCGTATTATCGTAAAAAATATTAAAGACTGTTACGCCGTATTAGGTGTGATTCACACCTGTTGGCGCCCAATGCCTGGTCGTTTTAAGGATTATATCGCAATGCCTAAGGCAAACATGTATCAATCTCTACACACAACGGTTGTTGGTCCATACGGCGATCCATTAGAGGTGCAGATTCGTACTGAGGAAATGCATCGTGTGGCAGAGTTTGGGGTGGCTGCACACTGGGCTTATAAAGAAGGTAAAGTCAATTCCAATCAATCAAATTCGTTTGAGGACAAGCTTACTTGGTTCCGTGATGTCATTGAGTCGCAGGTCGATACAAATGATGCTCAAGAATTTATGGAATCAATGAAAATGGACTTGTTCTCTGACATGGTCTTTGTGTTTACGCCAAAAGGCGATGTAGTTGAATTACCTAGAGGATCAGTACCACTTGATTTTGCATACCGTATCCACAGTGAAATTGGTAATCGATGTATTGGAGCTAAAGTGAATAGCAAAATGGTGCCACTTGATCATCAATTAAAAACCGGTGATATTGTTGAGGTCATGACTTCTAAGCACTCGTATGGTCCAAGCCAGGATTGGTTAAAGATAACACAATCTTCTCATGCGAAAAACAAAATTAAGCAATGGTTTAAGAAAGAAAAACGAGAAGAGAATGTCCAAAAGGGTCGAGAAATGCTTGAGAAAGAAGTAAGGCTTCTTGAATTTGATCCTAAAGAAGTACTGACAGCTGAGAACATAGCTGAAACAGCGTCTAAGTTTAGTTTTGCGGGCGAAGAGGATATGTTTGCAGCAACGGGTTACGGCGGAATAAGTGCTAAGCAAATTGTTAATAAACTAACTGAAAAAGTGCGTAAGAAAAAGGATCAAGAGCAAGAGGATCAGACACTCGACAACGCGTTATCCGATATGAAGACTTTTACTCCGAAGAAAAAGACGAACTCTGGCGTTCGCGTAAAAGGTGTAGAAAACTTGTTAATTCGCATTTCACGTTGCTGTACCCCTGTTCCGGGTGATAACATTGTTGGTTTTATTACAAAAGGTCGTGGCGTTTCAATTCACCGTGCCGACTGTCCTAACATTCTCTCGGAAGATGAAAGTCGTTTTCTTGATGTCGAATGGGAAGGAACGGAACAAGAGAACAAAGCGTATCCAGTTGATATTGAGATCACTGGTTTTGATCGGAATGGTTTATTAAATGAAGTACTGCATACGATGACTGAATCACGTACTTCCATTAATGCCGTAACAGGTCGTTCTGATCCTAAAAATAAGATGGCGACAATTCATATGAGTATTTCCATTCAAAATCTCGGTCATCTACAAAAGGTAGTAGAGAAAATAAAGCAGCTAAAAGATATTTATTCTGTAAGACGTATGATGCATTAAGGCAAGAGGTGTAGGCGATGAGAGTCATTTTACAACGATCAAAAGAAGCAAGTGTAACCATTAATGGAGAACAAGTAGGTGCCATTTCTCATGGTCTTGTTCTCTTAGTGGGTGTCACACATGAGGATTCCCCAAAAGAAGTTGACTACTTGGTTGATAAAATTGTTAACCTTCGAATCTTTGAAGATGAACATGGAAAGATGAATCATTCCCTACTTGATACGGGAGGAGCCATCCTGTCAGTGTCTCAATTTACATTGTATGGTGATACGCGAAAAGGTCGTCGTCCAAGCTTTACAGAAGCTGCGAAGCCTGATGTAGCTAGCGACCTTTATGATTCATTTAATGAACGCCTTAAAGAAAAAGGTGTTTCTGTGGAGACTGGTCGCTTCGGAGCAGATATGGATGTACAATTAATTAATGATGGTCCCGTCACATTAATTTTAGAAAAATAAAATGGTGTAGTAGCGTTTTGAACATATTGCAAACATAAAAAACTGATGATTCTCCTATATGTAGAGTCATCAGTTTTTTGCGTTTTTATCTATACTAGCGTAAGAGGTTATGTAAACTACTGAGAATACAGTACGCTAGCGATACCCTTCCGCGTCATAGGCTGAGACTGTATCCCGCGGTGCAAATGTTCACGGGAGAAGATTCCTTCCTAAGTTAAGGCATCTAACAAAAACAATTAGCTAGATGCTGTCGTTTTAAAAAAAGATTGATTTTTTAAAATCGACATAATAAACTGTATATGATGATAACGCTTACAATTATGCATATAAGGGGAGGGGGATTGGTTCGTTGTCAACGATTAAAGATGTGGCCAGATTGTCGGGGATATCAAGGTCGACGGTATCTCGTGTCATTAATAATCACCCATATGTGAACGAGGAGAAGCGAATCCGTGTGAAAGCTGCGATGAAAGAACTTGGTTATGTTCCTAATTCATCTGCGCAGCGGCTGAGAGGTAGTAAAACAAAAACAATTGCCGTCTTAATTTCCCGGATCGTAAACCCGTTTTTTAGTGGGCTGGTTGATGCAATGGATTCGGTGGCTACAGAAGCAGGCTTTCAATTAATTTTATGTAACACAAGAGGAAGCAAAGAAAGAGAAATGACGTATTTGAACTTACTTAGAACAAAGCAGGTTGATGGCGTTGTCTTTGCTTCAATTGAAAACAATTGGGATGACATCAAACCATATTTGGCGTATGGTCCTATTGTTCTGTGTAATGAATATACCGATCAGACTGACATACCTTCCTTCCGCATTAATCATTTTCAAGCAAGTTACGATGCAACCCTACACTTTATTAGACAAGGTAAAACAAGGATTGGTTTGTGTCGTGGAGATGAAACACTTGGTTCCAATCTAGGAAGCGACCGTGAAAAAGGGTTTCTAAAGGCGCTTTTAGATCATCAGCTTATATTTAACGAACAATGGCTATTCCGAAATGCAACAAACTTTAACGACGGTCGACATGTGTTCCAAAAGGTAGAACGAATGTCTGAGCGACCAGATGCCATCTTCACAGGAAGCGATGAAGTGGCTACAGGTATCATTTCAGAATCAAGAAACTCAAGCATTCATGTGCCGAATGATCTATCCGTTATAGGGTTTGATGATCAGCAAATCGCGGATGTCATTACACCAGGATTAACAACCATTCGTCAGCCCATTCAGAAGATGGGAGAGCAGACGATGCAGCATATGATTCATATCCTCACAAATCAACTGTCCCTTGTAGGACATACGGAATTGCTAAAAACAGAATTGATTGTGCGAGACACATGAGATTTTGTGTTAGCACTGCATGTATGAGAACGATACCACATTTTAAGGAGATGATTTGTTATGAAAGTCACAGTATGGAACGAAAATCGTCATGAACAAACAAATGCGAGTGTACAAGAGGTTTATCCAAAGGGGATTCACGAAGCCATTGCAAACTTTCTAACGCAAGCTGGAATAGTTACAACCACAGCTACTCTAGATGAACCTGAGCATGGGCTTACTGAAGAAGTGTTGCAGCAAACCGATGTGCTGGTCTGGTGGGGCCATGTTGCTCATCATGAAGTATCGGATGAGGTTGTTACACGTGTTCAACAAAGGGTATTGGATGGCATGGGATTAATTGTCCTCCACTCAGGCCATTTCTCCAAAATTTTTAAAACTTTGATGGGAACGACGTGTGATTTAAAATGGAGAGAAGCAAATGAAAAGGAAAGATTATGGGTCGTTCAACCTAATCACCCAATTGCAGAAGGTATAGGTGAGTACATTGAGCTTGAAAAAGAAGAGATGTACGGGGAGCATTTTGATATTCCTGCACCAGATGAGCTTGTGTTTGTAAGCTGGTTTCAAGGTGGAGAGATCTTTAGAAGTGGATGCACATTTCACCGTGGAATGGGGAAAATCTTTTATTTCCGACCTGGTCATGAGACGTATCCAACTTACTATAACAAGGATGTTCAACAAGTCATTATTAATGCGGTAAAGTGGGCGGAACCTTCAAATCGAATAAAGCCTGTGTATGGAAATGCTAAGCCGCTTGAAGAGGTTCCTGGAGAATAAATGAAGGAAGATGTTTAATAAGCGCCTAATTTGGTAACCCTACTATTATCATTTGTTAGGGAGCTGAGTGAATGCGCACAAACGGCAAGTTATCGCAGTTCTTTGAAGTTAGCAATCATCCGATTTTAACTGTAACTGATTTGTCTCACATAGAAGAGTCAGGTTATGTTTCAGGACGATGTCAAACCGAATTTGGCTACAATCATAATGAAAAAAATCTTGCGAAGATCGATCGGATCCTTATTAAGTAGTTGACAGCCCGTCTATTCATTCGTATGATAGATAGCATTAGTAATTCTATACGAGTCCGATGAAAAGGCAGAGTAATTAAGAACAACAGATACCCAGAGAAGAGTGGCCAAGGCTGTAAGCCCTCCTGTCTGTCTTAATGAACGAACACCTTAGAGGAGCTTTCTGAACGGTCCAAGTGACTGAGTAGGAACAGCCGTTTAGCAGACGATACCTGCTTTAAAGCGGAGGCAACGTTTATACGTTTGTCTTAACTAGGGTGGCACCACGGGAATCTAACTCTCGTCCCTGATGAATGCATGCATTCATCAGAGACGGGAGTTTTTTATTTGATAAAAGCAGGGGGAGAAAAGGATGAACATACAAATTCCACGCGGAACCCAGGATATCTTACCTGGAGAAAGTGAGATTTGGCAATTCATTGAAGCAAAGGCACAGGAAGTATGCCGTCGCTATAATTTTAGAGAAATTAGAACGCCAATCTTTGAACACACAGAAGTATTTAAGCGAGTAGTAGGAGATACAACAGATATTGTTCAAAAAGAAATGTACACATTCAAAGATCGTGGTGATCGTGATTTAACGCTACGGCCAGAAGGAACAGCTTCTGTCGCTAGATCTTACGTACAGCACAAACTATTTGGACAAGCTGCACAACCAACGAAGTTGTTCTATCACGGGCCAATGTTCAGATACGAGCGTCCACAATCAGGGAGAATGCGTCAGTTTGTTCAATTTGGTGTAGAGGCAATGGGTAGTGCGGATCCAGCAATTGATGCTGAAGTACTGGCACTCGTTATGGATATTTATAAAGAGGTTGGCATTACAAATACAAAGCTTGTTTTGAATAGCTTAGGTGACAAAGAAAGTAGAGAGGCGCACCGTCAAGCGTTGATCACTCACTTTAAACCAAGCATTCACGAGTTTTGTGGTGATTGTCAGATGCGATTAGAGAAAAATCCTCTCCGTATTCTTGATTGTAAAAAAGACCGTGAGCACCCTTTAATGAGTACAGCTCCTTCTATTTTAGATTACTTAAATGAAGAGTCGAGTGACTATTTTGAACAAGTGAAGGCTCACCTTGATCGTATTGGACTTCCTTACGTCATTGATCCAACTCTTGTGCGTGGACTCGATTATTACTACCACACAGCATTTGAAGTAATGGCTGAAGGCGAGGGCTTTGGTGCCATCACCACCTTATGTGGTGGTGGTCGCTATGATGGGTTAGTTCAAGAATTAGGCGGACCAAGTACACCTGGAATTGGGTTTGCATTCAGCATTGAACGTCTGATTATGGCGCTTAAAGCAGAAAACCTAGTCAGTGTGGAGGAGCCTTCCATTGATTGTTATCTTGTTGCGTTAGGTGAGGAAGCAAAATCAGCATCTGTTGAGCTCTTATACAACTTAAGACAAGCTGGCATTGTAGCAGACAAGGATTATCTTGATAAGAAAATGAAGGGTCAGTTTAAAGCGGCGGATCGTTTAAACGCTAAGTTTACGGCCGTGTTAGGTGAAAACGAATTGGCTGAAAACCGTATCGAAGTGAAAAACATGGAGACTGGTGAACAAGTATCACAGCCATTGGCTGAGTTCGTTGAATATATAAAGAGAGAACTTAGAGGAGGACAAGCAGGATGAGTGGAAGAACGCATCAGTGCGGAGAATTAACAGCACAGCATGAAGGAGTACAGGTTGAATTAAAAGGGTGGGTGCAACGTCGCCGTGATCTAGGACAAGTGATTTTCCTTGATGTACGCGACCGTTCAGGCATAGTACAAGTTGTATTTAGTCCAGATATTAATCAAGAGGCTCTAGCCATCGCTGAGAAAATCAGAAATGAATATGTGGTTTCCGTAACGGGTACCGTTGTAAAACGGAATGAAAAAACAATCAATGATAAATTAGCAACGGGTGAAATTGAAGTACATGTATCTGAGATCGAGATCTTAAATGCGTCAAAATCGTTGCCGTTCCAGATTGAAGCTGATACAGATGCATCAGAGGATGTTCGCTTAAAATATCGTTACTTAGACTTACGTCGTCCGGATATGCAAGATGTATTTAAATTACGTCATCAAACAACGAGGTTTATCCGTAACTTCCTTGATGAGCAAACATTCTATGAGATTGAAACACCGATGCTAACAAAGAGCACACCTGAGGGAGCGCGTGACTACTTAGTTCCAAGCCGTGTTCATCATGGTAGCTTCTACGCATTACCGCAATCTCCACAAATCTTTAAGCAGCTTTTAATGGTTTCTGGATTTGAGCGTTATTATCAAATTGTTCGTTGTTTCCGTGATGAAGACTTACGTGCAGATCGCCAGCCTGAGTTTACGCAAGTGGACATTGAGACTTCATTCATGAGTACGGAAGAATTAATTAAAATGATGGAAGACATGATGTCAAGTCTTCTTAAACAGGTGAAGGGCATTGATATTCCTACACCATTCAAACGCATCTCTTACGATGATGCCATGAACCGATATGGCTCTGATAAGCCTGACACACGTTTTGGAATGGAGTTAATCGACTTAAATGAAGTAGCAAAAACAACTGAATTTAAGGTTTTCCAAAACGCGCTTAACTCTGGAGGTATGGTGAAGGGCCTTAACTTAAAAGGTGGAGCCACAAAGCTATCTCGTAAAGAAATTGACGCATTAGGAGATTTTGTGAAGTCTTACGGAGCAAAAGGACTTGCTTGGTTAAAGGTTGAGGCTGATGGTTTAAAAGGACCAATTGCTAAATTCTTTGATGAAGAAGGAGCAGCAGCCCTTCAATCAGCTCTTGATGCAGAAGCAGGAGACTTACTATTCTTCGGAGCAGATAAAGCAAATGTTGTTCAAAATAGTCTAGGAGCTCTTCGGATGAAGTTTGGTAAAGAATTTGACCTAATCGACAAAGATGCATTCAACTTCTTATGGGTTATGAATTTCCCACTTCTCGAGTACGATGAGGATGCTCACCGTTTTGTTGCTGCTCATCATCCATTTACTAGCCCATTAAAAGAAGATCTTCATCTTCTTGAAACAGAGCCTGAAAATGTACGCGCTGAAGCCTATGATCTTGTATTAAATGGCTATGAGCTAGGCGGGGGATCTCAACGTATTTACAAGCGTGATGTACAGGAAAAAATGTTTAAGGCACTTGGATTTACAGAGGAAGCGGCACGTGAGGAATTTGGTTTCTTAATGGAAGCCTTTGAATATGGCACCCCTCCACATGGTGGAATTGCACTTGGGCTTGACCGTATGGTAATGCTGTTAGCAGGTAAGAGCAACCTACGTGATACGATTGCTTTCCCGAAAACAGCAAGCGCAAGCGATCTATTAACTAACGCGCCTTCTGAAGTAAGTGTAGAACAATTAATTGACTTAAACTTATCTGTTATCGGTAAGAAACGGACAGAAGAAGTGAAACTGTAAGATTAAACGAAATGAGTCTTGAGTATAACTAACAACTAATAAAAAATGGCGAATGATTCGATTGCTGAATCATTCGCCATTTTTTTTATGAATTGAGCAGTAGGAGAACCTGAGTCTCCAGTGAAAAGTGCGAGGTGAAGACTCTTATCTTCACCTCTTTTTTCTCTACATATTGTACTTAGTTGAAGGCATAAGCACTTTAAATTCTTTGATTAAGTCTGTCGGTTCTGTCTTAATATAATAAGTTCGAATGCCACCAGTTGTATGAAGATAAAGGAACCCCATTTTATTATCTCGTTCATCCAAACGATACGAGATATCAAGTACTTGTTTAATAGGATAGCTCGCATCCTTTACTTTGATACGATCCTCATACAACAGTAAGTCAAAGGATGTCTCTACGGTACGTTTCTCAATCCAACCAATCTCTTGTTTCACTTCAACACAGCGATGCACAGCAAGTGGTTCCATGGCGTTCCTCCATACAATTTATTGTCTTATTCGTATCATACCTCATTTATCAACTGAACTAAACTAATCGCAATTAAGTGATGCCTAGTGATTGCGTGAGCGAAGCTTTCGTGATATACTCATTTCAACAAAAACATAATCCTGAGATGTTCGTATTCTCTTGTTCTTTTTTGAGCCAACACTTTTTGATAGGGAGCCTGTCGTTATTTATAGGATTACAAGCCTTGTTAGATAAGAGGACGTAAGAATATAAGTACATGGCACCCACCTGCTTCGCAGGTTCAAAAACCATAGACCTACGGCATATTCGGGATTGATGTTTTCTATATGATTTGTACATGGTTACGCCCTTTTATAGGCGTTTTTTTATTTGTCTTTAAATTGGATTTACCTGATGAAAAGCTCATGATATAGTTATTCGAGGATAATGTACTTTAATGTAAGGAGAAAGGGGCAATACGCTTGTTACATCAATTTTCGCGTAATGAATTAGCGATTGGTCATGACGGACTTGACCAATTAAAAGGAAGTACGGTTGCTGTGCTTGGTATAGGAGGCGTTGGTTCTTTCTCAGCTGAAGCATTAGCGCGTTCCGGAGTGGGTCGTTTAATATTAGTGGATAAGGATGATGTAGACATTACCAATGTGAATCGTCAAATTCACGCCCTACTCTCAACTGTAGGCAGACCTAAGGTAGAATTAATGGAAGAACGAATTCGAGACATTAACCCCGATTGTGAAGTAATTGCGGTAAAAATGTTCTATACAGAGGAAACGTATGAACAGTTTTTTGCATACGGGCTTGATTATGTGATTGATGCTAGTGACACCATTTCCTATAAAGTACATCTTATGAAGGAATGTATTAGTCGTAAAATACCAATTATTTCTAGCATGGGTGTTGCGAATAAGATGGATCCGACTAAATTACGTATCACCGATATCTCTAAAACGTCCTATGATCCAATTGCTCGCGTGGTTCGTCGTAAATTACGTGAATCAAAGATATATAAAGGCGTGGAGGTTGTTTTCTCTGATGAGCAACCCATTCAAATTAGAGAAGATATTCGGAAGGAAATTGTCTCTGAACAAGCGGAGAGTGGACCCATTCGAAAAGCGAAAATGCCTCCGTCCTCAAATGCTTTTGTTCCGTCCGTCTGTGGTTTAATTATGACTGGACATGTTATCACGAATCTTTTAGAGGGTATTGAAATTAATCGTTCATAAGAAAAAGATGTTTGCTACACCTTAGGGTATGAGCAAACATCTTTTTCTATTTCGCAACTTTTTCTAGATTCCCATTCTTATCCATCTTAAATGCTGCACTTGAGAGGGCTTCCTCATCCTCTAAAATAGCCATTCGTCTTGCTCGATTCATAATCTGAATAAGTGACTGGTAATCTTCTTCAATAATACTATTATCTTGTTTAATCTTTTGTAGTTCCTGCTGCATTGTGTAGTTCTGTCTTTTTAATTCTTCATTCTCAGCAAGAATCAGTTTCATCTCACTAGAATTTAAATGTTGGCTGTCTTGATTTTCTGCGTATTGATGAAGTGCTTGAATGATATCCTCTAAAGAATGGTCCTGATCAGATGCCGTTTGAACAGCTGTTGGCACTGGATTTGGATACAGTAAGGAAGCGGGTGCCCAGACTGGTTTTTTAGAAGAGTAGTACGTGAAGCCTGCTGCTCTTTTACGTTCTTTACGCTCTCTCTTAGAATCTTCAATTGCATTAAGATGTTTCTGCCTAACTACGGCATTCCATCTGAAGCCACAAGCGGCTGACGTGCGATTTAATTTATCTCCAACTTCATCAAAAGCTCTTAACTGAGTGCTCCCATCTTTAATGTGAGCGAGTACGGTTTCTGCAAGTAATACATCATCCTCGTGGGACCAAGCATCCTGTCTAATTTTCAAGTAGATCATCCTTTCATTCTACAACGGTGGAATGTGTGAGTTATAAGAATAGTGGTACTACTACTTTTTCCAAATAAAACAGGTTGTATACCAGTGTGATAGAAAAAAAGTCTGTCTGATTTAATGTATTATAAGTAGATCGGTTTTGTCGGTTACTTTCGTTTTTGTCGAAAAAAGTGTAAACTAAGACAATAGTCTTAGTTAGCAGATTCCATACATATGAGGTGCCTATGTTTAAAACGTTACGATCAAAACTGATTTTGTTTTTTTCTTGTGTAACTTTTCTGCCTCTTTTATTAATAGGTACAATTATGTATCAATATCAACGAGATGATCTATCATTACATATGGAAGATCACTTGGTTAGAGTGCTAGAAAGCCGAGTGGCTGCATTAGAAGATTTTCTAACGGAGAGACAGTCAAATTTAGAACATCTAGCTAGAAACCCAATTATACAAGAGCCTAGTTCAAATACATCTGATATACAAGATGAATTAATTTCATATGAAGCAGCATATCCATATTTTCTTGATTCGCTATTTATAAATGAAGATGAATTCATAACTTTACATAATCAAGGTGTGACCTCAAGTTTTACTGCTGAGGAATCTGCCTGGTATACACAAGCTCAGCAAAATGGAATGGGAATGGCGAAAATTGAAAGAGAGGTTTTTGAAGAGCCAACTTTTATTTTAAGCCAAGCTGTATATGATGAGAATGATGCCGTTATTGGAGTGGTTGCGTCCTTTATTGATTTTACTAAGGTTAAAGATAAGTTAAACCAAGCCAGTATCCATTATACAGAAGATAAACAAAGTGAGTATGCGTTTATGTTTGCTCAGGATGGGGAGTTATTAGCTCACCCAGACGATAACCTCATTTCAAGTCAGTTCAACTATTTTGAAGCAAATGATTTCACTGCTCAGAGCTTTGTTGATTTTTTTGAAGATGGTGAGCTTTACTATAATTCGACCAATGAGATGATTCAAACGTACCAGGAGATCTCAACGCCAAGTGGAGATGACAATACGTGGTATGTTGCAATCTCTGTACCTCAAACAGATCTGTACACTTCTCAAAACCATCTATTATTGAGCTATATCGGTTTATTCAGCTGTGTGTTTATGATTACATTGTTCGCTGTTCTTAAACTCGCTAATTATATTGTAAAACCATTGGAACAGTTAGTTGTAGCGACAAAAACCTTTACTTTTTACAGTAAGGTCGATCCGATTACGCAAGGTTTTTATCAAGAGGCGGATACATTAACTCGGGCATTTCGGTTAATGACAACGAAGCTGTTGAATCGTGAGCGTAGTCATCAAAAATCAAGCTTAATTCTTGAAACAACAGAGAATGGAATTCTAGCATATAGGGTTGAGGATCAAGTGATTACAACCTTTAATTCAGCATGTGAAGAGCTTTTTAATATTAAGAGAGATCAGATCGTGGGATTAAACTTGACGGAAGCAGCTATCATCAACCGTCGATTCAAAATCTTTTTGCAATCGGCAGAACTAGAGATGCATACGTCTCCCGAAACTGATCGAAGATATGAATTTAGCTGTCCTTTTCCAGGGGATCATGATCCTCATACATTCTTCATAAGTGTTTCTAAACTTACAGAGAACAAGGAAGTATGTGTAGATCAGGATGTGTTAATAGTCTTTAATGATGTGACGGAAAAACGAGCCATGCAGCAACAACTTGTTCGTTCAGAGAAATCAAAAGTGGTTGGGGAACTGGCGGCAGGATTTGCGCATGAAATTCGTAATCCTTTAAGTACAATTAAGGGGTTTCTACAAATCTTTCAGCGTGAAGAACTTCAGGAAAGTAAAAAGAGTCAGTTTGAGTTGATGGTAAAGGAAATCGACCGTGTCAATAATATCATTAAAGATTTATTGAATATGGCTCGACCAGAACCGCTACAAAAAGTAGAGACCAATGTGTTGGAGATTCTTAATCAAACAAAGCAAATGTTTTTGGCGGAAGCGAATGAACGTAATATCAGCTTCACCTTGACATATGCTGCTGATTTACCTGTGGCGTGGGTAGATGCTGATAAGGTGAAGCAGGTAATGATGAATCTGGTAAAAAATGCGATGGATTCAATGGTAAACCAAGGGGAGTTATCCATTCATGTAAAAGAAAATGAATCAAATCAATTGCTTATTATTGTGCAGGATAATGGAGTTGGTATGAGTGAGGAGACTCTTGAGCGAATTGGGACACCGTTCTTTACAACCAAGTCAGATGGGACAGGACTTGGGTTAATGACGTGTTTCCGGATTGCAGATGAACTAAAAGGTTCATTATCAGTTGAAAGTAAAGAAGGAGAAGGAACGTCATTCTTCTTTCAGTTACCAGTCTATCGAGAAAAGTAAAAAGAAGGCGAATGTTCATTTAATGTGGACATTCGCCTTCTTCTTTTTATCGAGTATTTTTAAGCCGGCTATATAGTTGGGCTAATGTTGCTTCAAATTTCCCCGTTTGTTTAGGGGAATAATAGGATCGATCCTTTAATGCGTTCGGTAGGTATTGTTGTTTCACCCATCCATTTTCATAGTCATGCGGATACTTATAGCTGACGCCGCGTCCAAGATCCTGAGCTCCCTTATAATGAGCGTCCTTTAAATGAGCGGGTACATCACCAACGCCTCCCTTTCTTAAATCAGAAAGCGCATGATCAATAGCCTGAATGGCACTGTTTGACTTGGGTGAGAGACAAAGCTCAATAACCGCATTCGCAAGTGGAATACGTGCTTCAGGGAAGCCTAATCGTTCTGCCGCTTCAATTGCAGATAGCGTTCGTTCGCCTGCTTGAGGACTGGCAAGCCCAATGTCTTCGTAGGAAATGACTAGTAAGCGTCGAGCGATACTCACAAGATCACCCGCTTCAATCAAGCGAGCTAAATAATGCAGGGCCGCATCCACGTCACTACCACGAATGGATTTTTGGAAGGCTGAAAGAACATCATAATACGCGTCTCCATCTTTATCGTGCTGATAGCTTTTCTTTTGGATGCTTTTTTCAGCTATTAGTTTAGTGATCCGTTTAGGGCTATCTTTTGGCTTAGGGGTGGAAAGAATGGCTACTTCCAGTCCGTTCAAAGCAGATCGAGCGTCGCCTCCGCAAGCTGCTGCCAGGTGATCGAGTGCCGCGTCCTCTACATCAAGCTCGTCTTTTCCATATCCGTTTACAGGATCTTGAATCGCTCGAATGAGAGCTTTTTTTATTTCATTTGGTTCGAGCGGTGTTAATTCAAAGATATGACATCGGCTTCTGATGGCAGGGTTAATGGCATGGTAAGGATTTGATGTAGTCGCACCAATCATAATAATTAAGCCGTTTTCTAAATGAGGCAACAGAAAATCCTGTTTTGTTTTGTCTAACCGGTGTACCTCGTCCATTATCACAATCATTTGTCCGTGCATTTTTGCCTCTGCAACAAGAGTTTCCATGTCTTTTTTGTTATGCATCACTGCATTTAATAATTTAAATGGCAGATTCATTGTCCCGGCAATGGCTCGAGCGATCGATGTCTTACCCGTTCCGGGGGGACCGTATAAAATCATGGAGCTAAGTTGGTTAGCATCTATCATTCTTCGTAAGAGCTCGCCTTCTCCAAGTAACTGCTCTTGTCCGATCACATCATGAATGGACTGTGGTCGTATTCGATAAGCAAGTGGTTGCTTTTTCAACGAACTTCTCTCCTTTAAGTATCTTACTCTAACACTAGAGTAACATGTAAAAGGAGGAACGAGAAACGTTTATGAATTGCTATCTTATCAGTATCATCTGATGAGTGAATCATGATATAATAGCTAGGAATTATCGGGAAGAAGGGATCATTTGTTACATGTTCGAAATGGACTACGGGTCCAAACATTAGGGCTTCGTTGGCTCTTTTTTCTTTTTGGCCTGATGGTGATGTCTTTTGGCATCGCACTGATGATTCGTGCAGAGCTAGGAATTGCTCCGTGGGAAGTGTTACACGTTGGACTGATGCAGCAGTTCGGTTTAACTGTAGGCTCATGGTCAATCCTAACTGGAGTTGCGATTTTGATTGGTTCAGGTTTAATGTTAAGAGAGTGGCCAAAAGTAGGAGCAGTTGTCAACATGATCTTAGTCGGTGTGTTTATCGACTTATTTTTATTCATTCTGCCAACGGTTGATCATACAACGCTTCGTTGGATCATGTTAGTTGCAAGTATTTTCATTAATGGATACGGAATTGGATTATATATTGCACCAGGTCTTGGTGCTGGACCAAGAGATAGTCTGATGCTTGCATTAAACAAGCGTACAGGCTGGAGTGTTCAGCGGGTTCGAATTGTACTTGAGATTACGGTATTAACTGTAGGATGGCTATTGGGTGGACCTGTATTTTTGGGCACACTATTATACTGTGTAGGAATTAGTTACGTGGTAGGGATTACATTACCGCACGGGAAACGATTGGTTCAATCATTTTTAGAAAGAGGGATACAATATGAAGATATCAACAAAGGGTCGTTACGGGTTGACCATCATGATGGCACTAGCAAAGAAATCAGGTGATGGTCCAGTCTCGCTAAAATCCATTGCTAAGGAATATAATTTATCCGAACATTATCTAGAGCAGCTTATCGCACCTCTGCGAAATGCGATGCTTGTAAAAAGTGTGCGTGGAGCATATGGCGGCTACATGCTAGCAAAAGAGGCAAGTCATATTACGGCAGGAGATATCATTCGCGTGCTAGAAGGACCAATATCTCCTGTAGAAGTACTGGAAGATGAAGAGCCCGCTAAGCGCGATCTATGGATTAAAATTCGTGATGCTGTAAAGGACGTGTTGGACTCTACAACGCTTGATGATTTAGCGAACTTTAAAACAGAGGGCGAACAAGAATATTACATGTTCTACATTTAAATCAGTTTTAATAAAAAGTAGGTGATTTTTTGGAACGAATCTATCTAGATCATGCTGCAACCTCGCCGTTGCATCCGGATGTACTAGAGGCCATGATGCCGTATTTAACAGAGGTGTTTGGTAATGCGTCAAGCATTCACCGGACGGGCAGGAGAGCAAGGCAAGCATTAGACGAGGCCCGTGCGCGTATTGCAACCGAACTACATGTCACTCCAAGCACCATTCTTTTTACAAGTGGTGGGACGGAAGCCGATAATATTGCGCTCATTGGATACGCCCAGGCAAACCAGCATAAAGGTCGCCATATTATTACAACAAAGATCGAACATCATGCCGTTCTGCATGCGTGTGAACAGCTTGAACAGAAAGGTTTTGACGTAACCTATTTACCGGTGGATGAAACTGGGATGATTTCTCTTGATGATTTTGACCTGGCGTTACGACCTGACACAATTCTTGTTTCAGTTATGTATGGGAATAATGAAGTAGGGTCGATTCAGCCGATACCAGAGATTGGTTTGCGATTAAAGGATCATCAAGCTGCCTTGCACACGGACGCTATACAAGCGGCAGGAAGTCTTGATTTATCTATACATCAGCTTCATGTAGATCTTCTATCTGTTAGTGCTCACAAGCTTAATGGGCCAAAGGGGATCGGTTTTCTGTATGTGGGTGAAGATATGACGATTACTCCTTCATTTTTTGGAGGGGAGCAAGAACGAAAAAGGCGTGCGGGAACAGAGAATATTGCCGGTATTATTGGATTGGCAGAAAGTTTTGTACGAGCCTCAAAGGAACAAAAACAAAAAACCGAGCAATATCGTACCTATAAAGAGCTTTTTTCTGCTATTCTTAAGCAGGAAGAAATTGATTTCTCGGTGAACGGCGAACCGAGTAAATCTCTTCCTCATATTCTAAACATTAGTTTTCCCCGAGTGAACGTTGAATCAATGCTTGTTAATCTTGATTTGGCTGGGATTGAAGCTTCGAGTGGATCTGCTTGTACAGCAGGTTCCATTGAGCCATCGCATGTATTAACAGCTATGTTTGGCGATAACAATGAACGGGCAAAAACAGCTATTCGATATAGTTTTGGGATCGGTAATTCCGAATTTGAAATAGAGACAGCTGCACGTGAAACGGCTAAAATCGTCAAACGTTATCAAAAGCAGCAGCCTTTTATTGTGTAGCATAAAGAAATGGAGTGAGCAAGGTGACTAAACGCCCTGAAGATACCCGTGTGGTTGTTGGGATGTCTGGAGGAGTGGATTCGTCTGTCACAGCGCTATTGTTAAAAGAACAAGGCTATGACGTGATCGGCATGTTCATGAAAAACTGGGACGATACAGATGAGTCAGGTTTCTGTACAGCAACAGAAGACTATAATGACGTGATTCGTGTATGTAACCAATTAGATATTCCGTATTATGCAGTGAATTTTGAAAAGGAATATTGGGACAAGGTATTTACCTATTTCCTTGAAGAATATAAAGCAGGTCGTACCCCTAATCCGGATGTGATGTGTAATAAAGAAATAAAGTTTAAGGCGTTCCTTAATCATGCGATGACCCTTGGTGCAGATTATGTAGCAACTGGTCATTATGCGAGAGTGGAAGAAGTGGATGGTGTATTCCAATTAATTCGCGGTGTGGATAATAATAAGGATCAAACTTACTTCTTAAATGCATTAAGTCAACAACAGCTGCAAAAGGTAATGTTCCCGATCGGAGATATGCCTAAATCAGAAGTGAGAGAACGCGCGCATGCAGCCAATCTTGCCACAGCAGCTAAAAAAGATAGCACAGGAATTTGTTTTATTGGAGAGCGTGACTTTAAAGAATTTTTAAGCACGTATCTTCCAGCTACGCCGGGTGAAATTCGTACGCTTGAAACGGATGAAGTAAAAGGAACACATGACGGATTAATGTATCATACATTAGGACAACGTCAAGGCCTTGGCATCGGTGGAGCCGGTGAGCCATGGTTTGTTGTTGGCAAGGACTTATCCAGAAACGTACTTTTAGTAGGACAAGGGTCAAATCATTATGGATTGTTTTCAAGCGGTCTTGAAGCAATTGGTATGAACTGGATTATGGACGCGGCGCCAACCGAGCCATTTACATGTACAGCTAAATTCCGCTATCGTCAAACTGACCAAGTGGTTACCGTGCATCCTCATGCTGATGGAACGGCAACGGTATCGTTTGATGAAGATCAACGAGCGGTTACGCCAGGTCAAGCAGTGGTCTTTTATCAAGGAGACCGTTGTTTAGGTGGCGGAACGATTGATGTAGTGAAAACAAATTGGGAAAATGCCTGAATGGTGTTTTCCCTTTTTTCAAGTGAGGAGAATAAATGATGAGTACATTAAATGAAAAAGGTATTGAACACATGAGAAATCAGCAATATGAAGAAGCAGGCAAAGCATTTACTGAAGCGATAGAAACTAATCCGAGTGATCCTGCTGCATATATTAATTTTGGGAATTTGCTTTCATTATTGGATGAAAATGAACGTGCCCTCGTTTTCTTCGATCGAGCAATTGGGCTTGATGAGGAAGCTGCTACTGCCTACTATGGTGCAGGGACAATCTATTACAAGCAAGACCAATTTGAAGAAGCGGTAAAAATGTTTAAACAAGCATTGATGAAACAGCTTGATGAAGCGGACTTGTATTTTATGTTAGGGATGAGCTACTACCAGCTTGGTTCGCTCCCTCATGCATGTGCAAACTTCCAACGCGCTGTTGAATTAAACGAAACAGACGTGGACGCAAACTTCCAGCTTGGATTAACGTTTGCTCAGCTTGAACAGCTTGATGAAGCAATGCCTTACCTACTGAAAACAGTTGAGCTAGATCCAAATCATGCAGATGCCTATTACAACCTGGGGGTTGCTTACGCAAGCAAGGACCAAGCGGAAGAGGCCCTTGCTTCCTTCGAGAAGGCCCTTCAAGTGCAACCAGATCACGTACTTGCTGGGAACGGGAAAAAGATTATTGAACAAGCCTTAAATTGAGGGTGAGGAACGTTGGAACAATCAGGAGAGCAAATAAATGACGTACAACGGGGATTTGTAAAAGGAGAGATCTCTCACGTTGTGTTTAGAAACGACGAAAACTTTTACACTGTTGCCGTTGTGCGCGTTCGAGAAACAAATGAAGATCTCGATGAAAAAAAACTAACCGTTGTCGGTGTGCTGCCTCATGTTGAACAGGATGAAACATTTATCTTTTTTGGGAGCATTGCCGACCATCCGAAATTTGGCATCCAATATAAAGTGGAGCAAAGCCGAAGAGATATTCCGCAAAGTAAGCAAGGAATCATCAAATATCTTGCCAGTGATCGGTTTCCAGGAATCGGAACAAAAACCGCTGAAGCGATTGTTGAAAAGCTTGGAGACAAAGCGATTTCTAGAATTGTTGAAAATCGAAAGGTCTTACTTGATATCCCTGGTTTAAAAGAAGAAAAAGCTGCTCAGCTTTACGAAAATTTATACGAACAGCAAGGCGTCGAGCAGGTCCTGATTGTCTTATCTGAACATGGCTTTGGTGTAGATCTTGCCTTGAAGATTTTTCAAGTCTACAAAACACAAGCACTTGAGATTATTAAACACAATCCATACCAGCTCATTCACGATGTGGATGGCATAGGTTTTAGGAGAGCAGATCAACTAGGTGCTTCCATTGGTTTGACAGGGAATCATCCAGACCGCCTGAGAGCTGGCTGTTCTTTTCTCGTTCATGAGTTATGTATTCAGGAAGGACATATGTATATTGGGTCAGATGTCTTAACGAATCAAGCTGTCGCATTATTGTCGTCGCCTACTGACAAAATTACTCAAGAAGAAATTCAAGAACAGCTTGTCCTAATGAACGAAGAAGGATTGCTTGTTGTTGAAGAAACGAGAGTATACACAAAATCATTATATGGCGCGGAAAAAGGCATTGCTTCAAACATTCGTCGTTTGCTTTCGGCAGAGGTAAAGGATGAATTTCCTGAAGCGGAATTTTTAAAAACGTTAGGTGATCTTGAAGAAGAGTGGGGATTGGAATACGCACCCTCTCAGAAGCAAGCGATTCAAGAAGCGATCGCTAAGCCGCTTATGCTGTTAACGGGAGGACCAGGTACAGGGAAAACCACTGTTATTCGCGGAATCGTTGAAGTTTACGCTCGCTTGCACGGGTTATCACTGGATCCTAGGGCGTACACGTCAAGCAACCCTTTTCCAATTTTGCTGACTGCTCCAACCGGTCGTGCTGCCAAACGAATGTCTGAAGCAACAGGTCTTCCCTCAGCTACCATTCACAGTATGCTTGGCTGGAAAGGCGGAGCTGGTGGATTTGATAAAGGAGAGCATGAACCACTTAATGGAGAGTTACTCATTATTGATGAGATGTCGATGGTTGATAGCTGGGTAGCCAATTCATTGTTTAAAGCGATTCCTAAAGGTATGCAGGTTGTGATTGTAGGGGACGAAAATCAATTACCATCTGTTGGTCCTGGTCAGGTCCTGAGGGATTTGATCGAATCTAAAACGATGCCGCTTGTTGCGTTAACCGATATTTATCGGCAAGCAGAGGGCTCATCTATCATCGAACTAGCGCATGCGATGAAGGATGGTTATGCTCCGCCAGATTTAACAGAAGCTCAATCAGATCGCCGCTTTTTTCCATGTAAAGTTGATCAGGTGAAAGATGTTGTCTGGCAGATCTGTGAAAATGCTGTAAAGAAAGGGTACGACGCTAGGGATATACAAGTGCTTGCTCCAATGTATAAGGGCGGTGCTGGGATTACAGAATTAAATGTTATGCTGCAGGAGCTTTTTAATCCAAAGAAAGAAAAAGTGCGTGAGCTTGCATTTGGTGATCTCATTTACCGGACTGGAGATGTGGTGTTACAGCTAGTGAACAATCCGGAAGAGCGCGTATATAACGGGGACCGTGGCGAAATTGTTGCGATTTTTTATGCAAAGGAAAATGCCGAACGTAAAGATCAACTTGTTGTTTCATTTGATGGAACAGAGGTTGTTTATAATAAGACAGAGCTAAATCAATTAACTCACGCTTATTGCTGTTCAATTCATAAAGCGCAGGGAAGCGAATTTCCGATTGTCGTTCTTCCTGTTGTACGCAGCTATAGTCGCATGCTACGTAGAAACCTTCTATACACAGCTGTTACACGTGCGAAGCAATTTTTGTTAATGTGCGGGGAACAGCGCACAGTTGAATATACGATTACAAGTGGAGAGGACCTCAAGCGTCATTCTCAGCTTGTAAACAGACTGCAGGTATTACTTGCAGAGCCGAAGTCGCAGAAAGCATAGCCTTTCAGCGGCTTTTTTTATTTGTTTTGAGCAAACCATTTACCTCATCAGCTTTCCTCATACAAGCAAGCGTTTTGGTTAAACTAAAAACGTTCGGAAGGAAGGTGACTCGTTGCGAACATTTGCTTTTGTTGAGGGTTTGCCTGTGATTGAGATGGAGCAGGGAACAGAATGTGGTCGAATTATTGATATATTAATTTCAAATAATCGGATCACTGGACTGCTCGTTAATATGCGTGGCTGGTTTAATCGTCATCGCCTGCTGTTACTTGAGCACGTATCAAGTATCGGGGATCAAGCCATTATGATTCAAAAAAAGGAAGTACTCGCAACCTGTCAGACAGGGATGTCAGGTGATATCCCACTAAAGCTTGGACGGTGCAAGCTAAAAGGGATGGAGCTTTTTTCTCATTCAGGAGCGATGCTTGGTTTGATTGAGGATGTATATTTCAGCACGGAAATGGGCACGATTGTGGGGTATAAAGTGACGGACGGTTTGCTTGCCGATTTGACTACTGGACAAAAGATGTACCGGGGTCAGCATTTAATTGTAGGTAAGGAGCGAGCCATCCTCTCTAATTAAAGGAGGCCCCCGCAATGCGCTGCCCAAATTGTCGAAGTATAGATATAGGAAAGATCGGAACAAATCAATACTACTGCTGGAGCTGCTTTGTTGAAATGAGTATCGTTCAAGGCAGACTATCTCTTCATCAAGTGGAGGAGGATGGTTCGTTAAGCTCGTTGGATGACTTATTTGAAGACGAACAGCTTCGGATGGAAAAGTAAACCGAGGAGATGAGTGAATGCGTCGAACGATGAAACCATTATTATTAGTGGGGTTAGGTGCGGCAATCTATTCAATGAATCAAGCTAAGTCTACGTCAATGCGTGACGAGTGGCTTCACAAGATAGAAAAGTTTACCTCAGAACCACTCATTTCGAAAAAACAATGGAAAAAAACGAGAAAAAAAGTCATGAAAGCATTTCGTTAAATGGACTTGCCGGGACAAGCTTTTGTTCCGGCTCTCTTTATATAAGGAGGAGAAAATTGAGGGAGAAAAAACAATCTTTTTCATTTATCTTTCGAGCACTTCATCTATTTATTTGGCTCCTCATTCTGTATGCATTCTTTGTGTTATGGCCCTTTATATTGCCTATCTTACATGTGGTTTTAAAGATCATCACACCTCTACTTCTGGCAGGTCTGTTTGCATACATACTGCATCCACTTATAGAGGGACTTCATCAGTGGAGACTTCCTCGGATTGCTGCGATATTACTTGTATTTGGGTTATTCTTAGGCAGTTTAGCTTTAGCTATAATATATGGAGTGCCTGTCTTTATTCGCCAAGTGCAGGAAGTCATGCAGGTGTTACCAAGTCAAGTAGAGCGTGTAATGGATCTTGTGCATTCATGGGAGGATTCCGTTGAACGAATGCCACTTTTTTTAAGAGAGCATTTAGACGATTGGTCTGACGAACTAATTATTGCATCAGAAAAGTGGTTGGATCGACTTGAAATTGGCTTATTGGCTGGACTCAAATCAATTCCATCTCTGGTAGTCATTCCATTTTTAGTTTTTTACTTTTTAAAGGATGTTTCCTTACTTAAAAAGTCAGTTTGGTATCTAACGCCTGTTAAATGGAGAAAACCACTTACATTATATGGCCGAGATGTCGACCACACTTTTGGTAGCTACATAAGAGGACAAATGCTCGTAGCAGCAGGAGTTGCGACATTATCAATCATAGGATTATGGCTTGTTGGCGTACCTTACTCTGTTTTACTCGGACTGTTTATAGGGGCAACAAATATCATTCCATACTTTGGTGCAATCATTGGAATGGTACCTGCATTAATTGCTGCTCTACTCATTTCCTGGGACAAAGCATTGTATACTTTAATTATACTTGCTGTCATTCAGCAGATTGAAGGAAATGTACTTTCTCCACTCATAGTAGGAAAGACCTTACACCTTCACCCCTTGTTTATTATTGTGGCTCTCCTTGTAGGGGTGGAACTCGGAGGAATCATTGGCCTTCTTCTTGCAGTTCCGTTTCTAGCTGTGTTAAAAGTGACGTTATTCCACGTGCGTCAACACTTTCAGAATGATTGACTTTTAGAAAAATGATTTTTATAATGACTATGACAAGCCTATAACCAAAACATTGATGGAACAAGTAAGCGACAGTCCGTTTTAAGAGAGAACCTCCTTTGGCTGTGAGAGGTTTAACGAAGGGTCGAAGAACGCTATTCCGGAGTGCAGTTGCTAAACAACTGCCGTTTGCCGCGTTAAGGTACTTAAGCGATGAATTGTTTTGATTCATAACTAGGGTGGTACCGCGTGATAATCTCGTCCCTTCTATTAGGGAGGAGTTTTTTTGTTATGTTGGAATGGTTAATTTGTAAAGGAGATGAGTAGACGATGAAACATTTAACCTCTGCTGAAGTAAGGCAGATGTTCTTGGATTTCTTTAAGGAAAAAGGGCACGATGTAGAGCCGAGTGCACCTCTTGTTCCTTTTGAAGATCCTACCTTACTTTGGATTAATAGTGGAGTGGCCACACTTAAGAAATATTTTGATGGAAGTGTGATTCCAAACAATCCTCGTATCACAAATGCTCAAAAATCAATTCGTACGAATGATATTGAGAATGTAGGGAAAACAGCTAGACACCATACGTTTTTTGAGATGTTAGGAAACTTCTCGATTGGTGACTATTTTAAAAAAGAAGCGATTGTATGGGCGTGGGAATTTCTTACAAGCGAGAAGTGGATTGGATTTGATCCTGAGAAGTTATCTGTTACGATCCACCCTGAAGATGATGAAGCCTACGATCTATGGATAACGGAAATTGGAATTCCAACTGAACGAATCATCCGCCTTGAGGGAAACTTCTGGGATATTGGTGAAGGACCAAGTGGACCAAACTCTGAGATCTTTTTTGACAGAGGGCCTGAATACGGGGATGATCCTAAAGATCCAGAGCTTTATCCGGGTGGAGAAAACGATCGTTATCTAGAGATTTGGAACTTGGTATTCTCTCAATTTAACCATAATCCAGATGGCTCTTACACACCGCTTCCAAAGAAAAACATCGATACAGGTATGGGTCTTGAGCGTATGGTATCGGTTATTCAAAATGTACCAACAAACTTTGAAACAGATCTGTTTATGCCGATCATTAAGTCTGTTGAAAAACTAACATCAGTAAACTATACAGACCGTGTGGAAACAGATGTTGCGTTTAAAGTGATTGCTGACCACATTCGTACAGTTGCCTTTGCAATAGGAGACGGAGCCCTGCCATCAAACGAGGGCCGCGGTTATGTTCTAAGAAGACTTCTACGTAGAGCCGTTCGTTTTGCTAAACAGATTCAAATTGAACGTCCATTTATGTATGAACTGGTACCAGTTGTTGGGGAGATCATGAAGGACTTCTACCCAGATGTGAATGAAAAAGCTGATTTCATCCAACGTGTAATTCGGACGGAGGAAGAGCGTTTCCATGAAACGTTGAGTGAGGGACTTACGATTCTTGATAAAATTGTGGCTGAAACAAAAGCTGCTTCAAAAGGGATCGTGATTGGTGAAGATGTGTTCCGCCTGTATGACACGTACGGATTCCCCGTCGACTTAACAGAGGAATATGTAGAAGAAGCAGGACTTGCTATTGACCGACCTGGGTTTGAAGAAGAGATGAACAAACAACGTGAACGTGCTCGTGCAGCAAGACAAGACACTGGTTCAATGAATGTTCAGAGTGACCTGTTAAGCAAGATTACAGAGCCAAGTGAGTTTGTAGGGTATGAAACACTCAGAGTAGAAGCAACGATTCAAGCACTAATCGTGAATCAGGAGCTTGTGGAAGAGACTATCGCGGGCCAAGAAGCTCAATTGATCCTGGATCGCACACCTTTCTACGCAGAAAGCGGTGGGCAGGTTGCTGACGGTGGGTTCATTCGCACTGAATTGGGTGTGGCTGAAGTGATTGATGTGAAAAAAGCACCAAACGGTCAACATCTCCACACAGTTCAAGTGAAAGAAGGAACGATCTCTAATAATACAAGCGTTGAGGCGGGCGTCACACGTACAGAACGTAGTGGAACGATTAAGAACCACACTGCGACACATCTTCTGCACCAAGCGCTTAAAGATACATTAGGAACACATGTGAATCAAGCCGGGTCCCTTGTTTCGGAGAATCGCTTACGTTTTGATTTCTCTCACTTTGGACAGGTCACTCAAGAAGAGCTTTCTCAAATTGAGTCTATTGTAAACGAAAAGATCTGGTCAGCTCTTTCAGTCGATATTTCTGAAAAGAAATTGGATGAAGCGAAGCAGATGGGCGCCATGGCTCTATTTGGAGAAAAATATGGTGATACTGTTCGAGTTGTCCAAGTAGGAGACTACAGCTTAGAGCTATGCGGTGGGATTCACGTACAAAATACAGCTGAAATTGGCCAATTTAAAATTGTTTCTGAAACAGGAATTGGAGCTGGCGTTAGACGTATTGAAGCCGTAACTGGAAAGGCTGCCTACTTATATGTGCAAGAGCAGTTGGATATACTGCAGGAAGCAGCTACTTTGGTAAAAGCTAAATCAGTCCGTGATGTTCCAGCGCGTATGGACAGTGTTCTTTTGCAACTGAAAGCTGTTCAACGTGAAAATGAATCATTGTCTGCTAAAGTTGGAAACATGGAAGCTTCAAACATAACGGATTCGGTTGTAGATGTGAATGGTGTATCTGTCCTTGCTAAAAAGGTGAATGCCCGTGATATGGATGCGTTGCGTGCGATCATGGATAAACTGAAGCAAGAAACAGAATCAGGTATTCTTGTTTTAGGAGCCGAAACAGGTGGGAAGGTATCGATTGTTGCAGCTGTAACAAAAGATCTTATCGAACAAGGCTTCCATGCCGGGAAAATTGTGAAGGAAGTAGCTTCACGCTGTGGCGGAGGCGGCGGAGGTCGTCCTGATATGGCACAAGCCGGCGGGAAAAATCCTGATCAGCTTGATAGCGCGCTTGAATTTGTTGCTGAATATGTAAAATCAATTTCCTAATTCATTGATTTTGATGTACAATAAACGAAACAAGCTCCAATTGAGAGCTAAGTCCGGAATTTTCAAGAGAGAGGTGCATGTGATGAGCTCTATGGACAAAACAATGCAGTTTGATTTTCATGACGACTCTGTTAATGTAGATGTCCAGGAGGTGCTGCTGACGGTTTATGCTGCCCTTGAGGAAAAAGGGTACAATCCCATTAATCAGATTGTAGGATATCTATTATCTGGTGATCCAGCGTACATTCCAAGACACCAAGAGGCCAGAACATTAATTCGAAAGTTAGAACGAGATGAATTAATTGAAGCGCTTGTGAAGTCTTATTTAACACATCACCGTAAGGAGAACGAATGAAATCATTAGGTCTTGATGTAGGTACAAAAACGATTGGTGTCGCTTTAAGCGATGCATTTGGCTGGACGGCGCAGGGTGTAGAAACCATGCAACGAACTGAAGGACAAGCTGAGCAGGATTACGAAGCGATTGCTCGGCTTGTGAAAGATAATGAAGTAAGTACGGTTGTCATCGGACTTCCTAAAAACATGGATGGTTCCATCGGTGGCAACGGTGAGTATTGCCAAGCGTTTGCAAATGATTTATCATCGTACATTGACGCGGAAATTGTCATGTGGGATGAGAGGTTAACAACAATGGCTGCCAAGCGTGTCCTTGTTGATGCAGATGTTAGCCGTAAAAAACGGAAAAAGGTCATTGATAAAATGGCAGCAACCCTTATCCTGCAGGGTTATCTTGATCGCGCAGGAAAAACTTTGTAATAGAGAGGTGTCCAATCATGGCACAAGAAGAAAAAGAACGTATTATCATTCCAGACGAACACGGAACCGAGCATTTATTTGATGAGCTATTCCGTTTTACAGTGGATACCACAGGAAATTCATATCTTCTTGTAGTACCAGTAGGGGAAAATGAAGAAGAAACAGATGAAGACGAAGATGAAGAGCAAGAAGTATTCGCGTTCCGTTACGAAGATCGTGAAGGCGAAGAAAATGACATCGCGCTTTTCCCTGTTGAAACAGATGAAGAGTGGGCTGTCATTGAAGAGATGCTTAACACCTTCTCTGAAGAGCAAGAGGACGAAGAAGAAGAATAAAAATGTAAGACGCTTGAGGGATAACTCAAGCGTCTTTTTCTTTCTTTTTCTCGGATCGATTAAATAGTAGTAGATAAAATGCAATACCACCGTAAGTGATAATCATGCTCACAATCAGCTGTGTCTCATAAGCTAACTGAGTAAATCGAAGCAAGTACTCAGGTAACGTTAAAAAGGCTACAATGATGAGACACACCCATGATTTTGCCCAGATGGAAATGAGAATGAGCGCAAGTGCAGCAAGTACACCGATGAGTGCCGTACCAAACGGATTAATGGTAAAGGTAGGGGATGAAATCATTTGATCTGTTAAAAGGACCGTTATGAACAATGATAGAGGTACTGCAGATAGTATACCAAGTAATACAATGGATCTGATTGTAGAAACAGTGTGTGTGGCTAAATATCTAAAGCAAAGTGCGGTACCAACTAAAAAGAGCAACATAATGGTTATGTTTGAAAGAATATAATATAACGAATAAGATAAATTGCCTCGTAACACATCTGGAATTATACTCATTGAGAAAGCACCAATTAAGATCAAGACTCCGTATTTCATCCAACCTCGCACATCATCGTTCATTTCATTTGAGAGTGATTCCATATATTCTTTAGGCGATTGGCCCACAATCCGTTCAATGGGTGTGCCAGATTTCTCAGCTTCAATAAGATGGTCTTCTAGTTCATTCACAATATCATTGATTTCTTCCTCATTTTTTCCACTAGAGAATAAGTAAAGCCTTAAGTTTTCTAAAAAGGATTGGCTTTCTTTTGATAATAATGTGTTCTCCATTAAGTGAAGTTCCCTCCTATTTATCTAATACGTTATGATTCAATACACGATTCACGTTCTCCTGAAGTCCTACCCATCTTTCCTTAAACAATTGAAGCTCTTTTTCCCCTTTGGGTGTGAGTGCATAGTATTTGCGCTTCGGTCCTGCTGTTGATTTACGCAGAGTGGAAGTAACAAGATCTTCTTTTTGCATTCGTAGCAGTAAGGGGTAAATTGTTCCCTCGCTAAATGATTCAAAACCGTACGCTGCAAGCTTTTTGGCTAGCTCATATCCATACACCTCGTTTTCATCTATGATGGACAGCAAGCATCCATCAATGATTCCTTTCATCATTTGCGTTGTAGACAAGCAAGCACCAACTTTCGTTCAACCCTTTATCTTGTATTACAAGGTATATTCATAGTATAAAATGAACTAACTTGTTATGCAAGGGTTATTTATCTTGTTATACAAGATAGTGAGTCAGGTGTACTTTTTTTAAACAAGGAAATACTAAAAGATGTGTAGGATCATTGAATTTCCGCAATTCTATACTGACATTTCTCACATGTATTAGTATAATGGGAACGGCGGAGGGAGGAGAACAATGTCTGATTCCAAAGAAAAGCCGCGAAACACGTTATATGAAGAACGCGTGTCGCAGGCGAAGGTTGTCCGAAAGTGGGTATTCATCTCTTTCATTGCGATTATTATAATCGGTGCTATAATTGCTGTAAGTGGATATGCTTATTTAAAAGGTTCAATTGAACCAATGGACAAGGATAATGGTGAACAAATTGAAGTAAGTATTCCGATTGGTTCAACACCGGGTGGTATAGGTGGAATCCTAGAGGATGCTGGACTCATTTCAAATGGGACAATCTTTAAATATTATGTTCGATATCTAAACGAATCAGATTTCCAGGCTGGCGACTATGCGTTATCAACGGATATGTCAATGGAGGAAATCATTCATGCATTAAAAGATGGTAAGGTGGAGCAGGAGTCTGTTTTTAATTTTACGATTCCAGAAGGCTTCTGGCTTGAGGATATTGTGAAACGAATAGCAGAAGCTACGCAATATAACGAGGACGAAATTCTTGAGAAAATGCAAGATGATGAATACATAGAATCACTGGTTGATCGCTTTCCGATCCTTGGAAAGCAAGTATTAGATGGTGAAATTCGTCATCCATTAGAAGGGTATTTATTCCCTGCAAGATATGACTTCGTAGACGAAAATGCTTCGATCGAAACGATTATTGAAACAATGCTTGAACGGACTCAATCTGTACTGGATCAATATTCGGATCAAATTGAAAGCAGTAATTACACATTGCATGAAATTATGACGCTTGCTTCTATAATAGAACGAGAAGCGCAAACATCTGAAGATCGCTATCTAATCTCAGGGGTGTTATACAATCGTTTAGATGATAATATGAAGCTTCAGGTTGATCCAACAGTTGCTTATGCCGCAGGATCACATCTTTATATGACTTCGTTAGATGATTTAGACGTTGATTCACCATATAACACGTATATGTATGAAGGTATACCAATTGGTCCTATCGCAAGTCCTGGTGAGGATTCAATTAAAGCAGCGCTTGAGCCAAGAGTGACGGATTATCTATTCTTCTATGCACGAGTGACTGGTGAAGTTATCTACAATAGCTCGTATGAAGACCATCAACAGGTTGTAGAAGAGTATCGTCAGGAATGGATCGATGCGGGAGAATAAGTAGTTGAAGAAATAGAATAGAGGATGGAAGGAATGGATTACTCATTCCTTCCTCTTTTTAATCATAAGGAGTAGAACGTCATGTTTGATCAAGAAATACTTGATTATTTAGTTGCTCTTACACCTAAGCGAACTGAATTAATTGAGGAAATGGAACAATATGCCGAAGAACATTCGATTCCGATCATGGATTTGGTTGGGATAGAGAGTCTCCTGCAATTAATGCAGTTAAACCCACCTAAACGAATTCTGGAGATCGGTTCGGCAATTGGCTACTCAGCCATTCGTATGGCTACAGCGCTTCCAAAAACGGAGATTATCACGATTGAGAGGGATCCTGAGCGTGCGCTTAAGGCAAGATCTTATATTAAGCAGGCAGGTTTAGGAAATCGCATTCATCTGATTGAAGGGGATGCGTTAGATGTAGTGGGAATACTTGAAAAAATGCCATTGTTTGATGTATTATTTATTGATGCGGCTAAGGGACAATACAAACGTTTCTTTGAATTATATACTGAGCTGATAGCTTCTGGTGGTATTGTGTTCTCGGATAATGTATTATTCAGGGGGCTGGTTGCAAAAAGCGATCTATCGAACAAGCGGCTCTCAAAGCTTGCTGGTAAGATTCATTCGTATAATCAATACTTGATGGAACATCCTGATTTTATGACTCGAGTTCTTCCAATAGGTGATGGACTAGCAGTAAGTATCAAGAAATAAAGGATAATGAGTAAACGATCTAGAAGAATAGATTTAATTATTGAAAAGAGGATTGCAACATGAATCATAAGCCTATTATCATCGGGGTTGCGGGCGGTACGGGCTCAGGCAAAACAACCGTAGCTAAAGAAATTTTTCGTCAGTTTAATGAACAATCCATCGTATTAATTGAACAGGATGCATATTATAAGGATCAAAGTCATCTAAGTATGGAAGAGCGTTTGCAAACAAACTACGATCATCCACTTGCTTTTGATAATGAATTGCTTTTACATCAGTTGGAACAGTTGACCAACCAGAAGGCTGTGCAAAAACCCATTTACGATTACGCAAATCATACACGCTCAGATGAAATGATTCCGATTGAGCCAAAGGATGTTATTATCCTTGAAGGCATTTTAATTCTTGAGGATGAGAAGTTGCGTAATATGATGGATATTAAGCTATTTGTTGATACAGACGCTGATATCCGTATTATTCGTAGATTGTCACGTGATATTAAAGATCGTGGACGATCCATTGACTCGGTTATTGACCAATATACTAATGTGGTAAGACCGATGCATCTACAATTTATTGAACCAACGAAACGTTATGCTGATTTAATTGTACCTGAGGGTGGCCAGAACAAAGTTGCGATTGATCTAATGGTTACAAAAATCCGGGCAATTATTGAGGCTAAATCATTGCTAACTTAATAAGTGGGACCATTGTCTTAGCTTATCTAGTATAGGAACTATTATAACTTGTATCTTATGAGGAGTGAGTCAAGTGGCAGAAGAGAAAAAGCACTATATGACATTGGATGGTAAGAAGAAGCTTGAAGAGGAACTTGATCACCTGAAAACTGAACGACGTGCAGAAGTCGTTGAACGTATAAAGGTTGCTCGTAGTTTTGGAGATCTTTCTGAGAACTCTGAGTATGATTCTGCGAAGGAGGACCAAGCATTTATAGAGGGTCGTATCCTACAAGTGGAAAAAATGATTCGTAATGCGATTATTATTGAGGAAGAAAGTTCTCCAGAAAACATCGTTTCTCTTGGGAAAACAGTTCGTTTCATTGAGCTTCCTGACGGTGACGAAGAAGAATATATCA
This sequence comes from Alkalihalobacillus sp. NPDC127517, assembly GCF_050276055.1. Taxonomy (NCBI): domain Bacteria; kingdom Bacillati; phylum Bacillota; class Bacilli; order Caryophanales; family Bacillaceae; genus Alkalihalobacillus; species Alkalihalobacillus sp. NPDC127517. Next base: position 170,821 of record NZ_JBNNQX010000009.1, read on the forward strand.
TTGTGGGAAGTGCAGAATCTAACCCATCTGAAGGCAAAATTTCAAATGATTCTCCGCTCGCACAAAGCCTGCTTGGTAAAACAATTAAAGACCGAGTAACAGTAAGTACACCAGGTGGAGACATGGAGATTGAAATTAAAGAAATCAAGTAAGACAGCAGAAGCGAAACCTATGGAATATGGTTTCGCTTTTTAATTTGTAGCTAGTACTTCTTCACTAGTTTGTTTATATAAGACCTCTTGAACTTCCAGATGAAGACGATATAATGAGAAGGAAGATTACTTTTCATTCATAGAATCCTATGTATAATAGAGAGAGAATGAGTATGAAGGGATGATTCAGGTATGGTAGGAAATCGTTATGAAACACGTAAGCGAAAAAAAATGAGTCGGATCTTAAACATAGCCATTGGTGTGGTTATTGTACTTATACTATTAGTCGGTGGTTCAATTTTCTTAAATGGGAATAGTAATGAGACCGCTAACGAAAGTGATGACACTACAGCTGATAATGATTCAAATCAAACAGGTAGCGGAAGTGCTGGTATAAAAGATCCGGCCTCACCTGATAGCAACGACGACGCTACATCAAGCGACGATGATGAAGATGAAAACCAAGACAGCGTAGCGGATGGTCGCACAGAAGACGATGATGATGCTAACGCTGAGGATGATACAGATACGGATGATGCGACGGAAGACGAAGATCGTGAAGAGGACGGTCAAGAAGACGAGGAGCAAGATCCGCTTGGTACTGAACAAACAGGTGAGTTTAAGCCCGACTTTACCCAAGGCAGTCAAAACTGGAACGAGATGGTAGCTGCAGTCGGTTCACCTCAAGGACTATCTAGTGAAAGTGAAATGACTCTTTGGAGACTAGAAAATGGCGGATCCCAAACTTCGGCAGTAGGTACATTCAGTGATAAAAATGAACAGGATAGTTACAGCAACCCATACCGCGTTCGTATTGAATGGCAGGATGGGCAAGGCTGGCAGGTTGTCTCCACTGAGCAGTTATCAAGCAATCCATACAGATAAACAAAAGCTTGTTTAAAGGGTCTCACTCTTTAAACAAGTTTTTTTATTGATTGTTTATTCGCTCTAACACATCACGGAATGGTTGGTGCATTCTGGCATCATTAAATGTAGAAAATGGGTCCTGCCTCGATTCTAAGCGTTCGAGTACTGTCCAAATCGTGAATTGTGAAGGATGAAGAGATATGTCCTCAAGCTCTTCCCATTCGAGTGGAGTCGCGACATAGCCAGTCTCTCCACGAGTAGAGTAAGGAGCAATAATGGTTTTGCCTGCGTCATGCTGCAGGTAATCAAGATATAAGCGTCCCTTTCTTTTTTTCTTTAGACGTTCCAACGTAAAGAGTTCTGGACGTTGCTCACAAAGAAATGTACACAAGAAAATCAGAAAAGAGCGCGTTTCTTCATACGAAAATTGATTAAAAGGCAGAGGGATGTACAACTGTAACCCCTTTCCACCTGACGTTTTAACAAAGGCTTTGAGCTTAAAATAATCAAGAGCCTCTTTTGCCATTTTCGCCGCTTTAACAGCAAGATGAAAATTCTCAACAGACGGCGGATCTAAATCGATGACCATCTCACAAGGAAGATGGTCAAAGTATGGTTGAAATGGAATATGAAATTCTAATGCCAGCTGATTTCCTAGCCAAAGCAGTGTATCAAAGCTATTACACAGAATGTAGTTAATATCCTCATGCAAAACAGATCTTACATAATCAGGTGCCGATTCCGGCCGATTTTTCTGGTAGAATCGCTTATCTCCACCTCCGTGAGGGAACCGAATAACCGTAAGAACACGATTTGTTAAAAAGGGTAGAAGATGTGGCGCGATCTGTTGAAGATAAAAGAGATAATCACCTTTTGCGGCGTAATCCCAAATTGGTTTATCTGGATGTGTGATCTCAAAGTACTCTTTTGGAAGTGATAAATCTTTTTTCAGTTGATTGTACGTACAGTCATCAGGGTTCGTCGACAAATTAAAATCTAAGAACCTGGGTTCCCGCATGTTCTCATCATTTAAACCAATACTTGTAATGTCTGCACAAATTCCAGGTGGTAAAACCCAACCGTTTGTTCCATACTTTTCACCTTTCTGTTTAAAAAGAGCAATGAGGGTTTGACGTTTTTCCTCTGAGAACCCGTGTGCTACTTGTACAACAGGTTTTAGCGATTCATCCTCGTACACCTGACCAGTAAAGTACTGGTTGGTTGTTTGATAATGGGTAAGGATGACCGTTCCTTTCTTAGGCAGCTTCCATTTTAACCACTCAGATGAACGCTTTCCCTCTGTCCAAAGACTTGATTTCTTCTTGGCAAGAATTCCTTCTCCGGCCTCAAAAGAGAGCTGCCTGAGCAATGAATCTATGTGTGTGAAGCTCTGTATAGCAATTAGGCGTTTACTTGATAGCTGCGAGAAGAAGGTGTCTAAGTCCTTCTTGCGGTCGCATAAGGGAAGGTGAGTGAGTGACTTTTGATTTTGCTCTATGAGATCAAACACTATTAATGAACAAGGAAATGCCTGAGCATGGGTTTCTATTGTTTTCTTAGCGCGAAGCTTTGACCTAGTATGAACCTTCGAGAAATCACTACAGAATGGTGAATGTAAGGAAACGAGCTCACAATCTAGGATAAAGGAGGGAGAAGGAAACGTTAGGTTGTTTATCTCTTCAACGATTTCTGGGAATTGCGAAGTCATATCCCGACCGTTGCGACTTTGCAAGCGAACAAGTGATGTTGTTACGATAAGCAAACACCGAATTCCATCATATTTAGGTTCATAAAGCCATTGATCTCCATGTGGTAGCTCTGTTGTGCGCGTTGCAAGTATTGGTTTAATGGTCACAAGATATTCCTCCGCTTCTCCTAGTTATTTTAAGTGTTCAAATTGAATCTATACATAAAAAGAGTGCGACAATCAAACAGTAACAAAAAAAGGAGGTTATGTTATGCATACGGTTTGGAAAGGGACCATTAGCTTTGGACTTGTCAGTATTCCAGTCAAGCTCCATACCGCTACAGAAAATAAGGATATTAAGCTAAGACAGCTTCATAAAAAGTGTCATACACCAATCTCGTATCAGAAGACCTGTTCAAATTGCGAGGAGGAAGTGAAACCAGAGGATATTGTGAAAGCATATGAATACAGCAAGAACAAGTTTGTGGTTTTAGATGAAGAAGACCTAGAAACGTTAAAAAAAGAAAATGAAGAGAAGGCTGTTGAAATTCTTGATTTTGTAAAGCTGGAGGAAATTGATCCGATTTATTTTGAAAAGAGCTACTTTCTAGCTCCTGGCGAAGGAGGTTCAAAAGCTTACTCTCTTCTTCATAAAGCACTCGAGCAGTCTGGAAAGATTGGAGTAGCAAAAATCATCATTCGTTCAAAAGAACAATTAGCCATTGTACGTGTTTACAGGCAGTGTTTATTAATGGAGACCATTCATTTTCCAGATGAAGTAAGAAGTGTTGATGAGGTACCAGCCATTTCAGGAAAGGTTGAGGTTGATGAGAAGCAATTAAAAACAGCACTGCTTTTAATTGATCAATTAACAACATCTTTTGATCCAGTTGCTTATCATGATGAGTACAGAGAAAATCTTATGAAGCTCATTGAACAAAAGCAAGCTGGAGAAGACACCGTAACACCTGCCGCTCAAAAGCAAACAGCAACAAATGTGACAGATCTTACAGAAGCCTTGCAGCTATCATTAGAACGAACAAAGCCAAAGCGTAAAGCAGCCGTTAAACGTAAATCAACAGCACGTAAAAAAGCTTAACCTATTTTTAGACCATGGAAAATGGTGTATACTGAACGTATTACTCATGTTTTATGAAGGAAAGGACGTTCGGTTGTGGTTATTGGAATTATTGGAGCAATGGAAGAAGAAGTCGTATTACTAAGAAGTAAGCTTGAGAACAGAGAGGATCGTGTGATCGCAGGATGTGAATTCAACGCGGGAACGATAGATGGGGTTAAGGTTGTCTTATTAAAATCGGGCATTGGTAAGGTGAACGCAGCGATTGGGACAACTCTTTTAATCCAACTTTATTCACCTGATCGAATCATTAATACAGGTTCGGCAGGTGGATTTTATCCGTCTCTTTCTGTTGGAGATATCGTCATTTCAACAGAACTGCGTTATCATGACGTGGATGCAACAGTGTTTGGCTATGAATATGGCCAGGTTCCTCAAATGCCTGCTTTTTATCAACCAGACAGTCATTTAATGCAAGTAGCAGCGGAAGCAGCTCAGAAAGTAGGCATTCATTCAGAAAAAGGATTAATTGTATCAGGAGATTCCTTTATGAGTGATGCGTCACGTGTTGAAGAAATTAAGCAGCTCTTTAATGAACCGTACTGTGCTGAAATGGAAGCAGGAGCCATCGCGCAAGTATGTCAGCAATTTGACGTACCTTTTGTTATTATTCGTGCGCTATCTGATATTGCTGGGAGCGATGCGAAGATGTCGTACGATCAATTTCTTGAAACAGCATCCGTAAACTCTGCTAAACAAGTGCTCTTAATGGTCGAAGCGTTAGCAAACGAATAGGATAAACCTTCCTGTACTCCCTTCTATTACATCATCTCTAGCAGAAAAAGAATGATAGAATGATTGATAGATAAGAGGGAGGCGGATTAAAGTGGAGACAAAAAGAGAAAAGATTCTACTTGGCAAACAAGAGGATTACAATCGGTTTGGATATGTTCTTTGGTCACTGGCCGCTTTTTTATACGTGGGACTAGTCATTCCAGAGGAGTTTGCACAAACAACAAGACCGCCAGAACTAATGATACCAGCCATTTGCTTGTCGTTAGTGGGGGCTATTATTTGTAATCGATTGGCTGTTCGTGCGAAGAAGAAACTTTATGATGAATAAATAGAAGAAAGCACAGCTTAATCAAGCTGTGCTTTTTATAATTGATCTTGATTTTCTTTTAATACAGCAAGAAATGAAACAAGTAATCTAGCTGTAAGGCCCCAGATGACATGACCATCGTATTCAAACACATACTCTGTCATTGTCTGCTTTTGCCCTTTATATGCAGATTGATTGGCGATCTTATGAAGAGGGAAATCATCTGAGAATTCAAAGTGAAACAAGGTCTTATGTTCGCTAGGTGGATGCTCAAGTAGATAGGATAGTGGTACACGAAACGTATCAGATACTTCTGCTTGATTTGGGTTCAGTATACTTGGATCCTGAATATAGCAAACATATGGATAGATCTTCCCACGCCTAGGGCTCATAACGGGTTCAAGCGCAGAAGACGTAAGAATGTCGAAATCATTGTGAGCTAACCCGAGCTCTTCACATAACTCGCGACAAGCTGCAGCAAGCGGGTTCACGTCATCTGGATCAATACGACCTCCTGGAAAACAAATTTCACCTGGTTGACTCCGTAATGTCATGGCTCGAACCTCAAACAAAACTGATAAGCTTTGATCCTTCTCGCGAACAAGGGGAATGACAATCGCAGCATCACGACTTTTATCAAGTTTGTGGTTAGATAAAATGGTTTGAATCAATCGAATATCATTCATGTGAATCCTTTCTTAAACGTAAATGGGGCAGAGAATAGAAAATGTGTAAGGATATATGACAAAATTACTGTTTCTCCGTTCTGATTGCATTAAAGTAAGACGTAGGAAAGGTCAATGACCTAGCTTCCAAAATGTTCTCTCTACTCTCCCCCATTGGGCGGTTCGCTAAGCGGGCCGCCACTTTTTTAGTAAAGTAAGTCAAGAAACTCTTCTTTTGTGACTTTGCCGAAGAAGGATGAAACATCAACTTCCTCAAGAGCTTTTGAAAGGTCTTCTGAATCATATTTTGTGCCTACGAGTATTTCTTCAAGCTCACTAACATCTCTTACACCGAAGAAATCCCCATAAATCTTACAAGCCTCTATATGGCCACGACGTACATTTAAACGAATGTCTACATTTCCACCTGTAAAGCGTTTTGTGCGTTGCATATCGAAAGCAGGAGATTTTCCGTAGTTCCAATCCCAGCTCTGATATCGTTCTTTTGAGAGCTTGTGAATCGCTTCCCAGTCTTCATCTCTGAATGTGTATGTTGGAATCTCACCATCCGTATTAAAGATGTATTGAAGAAGAAGTTGTTTGAATTCATCCATTGAAATAGGCTGCTCTAGAAATTCACTTACATTGGCGACGCGACTTCGAATCGATTTAATCCCTTTTGAGCGAATTTTTTCGTCTTTTACATTTAACGCAGAAACGACATTCTCTATTTCTGAGTCGAGCATTAAGGTTCCATGACTGAACATCCGACCTTTTGTTGTGAATTGTGCATTTCCTGAGATTTTACGCTCGCCAACGTGAATATCATTACGTCCGCTAAGCTCTGCTTGTACGCCAAGTTTTGCAAGCGCCTGTACGACAGGTTCAGTGAATTTTTTAAAATTGTGAAAGGAATGCCCATCGTCTTCAGCGATAAAGCTAAAATTTAAATTTCCTTCGTCATGATACACTGCACCACCGCCAGAAAGGCGTCTAACAACATAGAGATTTTTTTCTTTTACATAATCTAAATTGATTTCTTCATATGTATTTTGATTTTTACCGATAATGATGGATGGACGATTTACATAAAAAAGTAAATACGTATCTTTTGGATCAAGCGTTTTTAATGCATATTCCTCTATAGCTAGATTTAATTCTGGATCTGTAATTCCCGAGTTATCAATAAATTTTAACATGTTGGATCGCTCCCTTAATTCATACATTCTTACTTTATAGTATAGCTATAATTCCTTCCAGGGTCGAGTATACAGCTTCTTTATCATGCATTTTGCATTTTTTTAACAAAAAACTGTAACCTTACCTAAAGACGTCCGTAATAGTAATAGGGGGGAGAGGCGCTTGAAGGAAAATCTTGTGAGAGAGGCGGCTGTTAAGTACCAAGCACAGCTCATAAAAAAAGCTGGTGGATTTTCGGATCAAGTGTATGTCATTCGACACCTAGAGAGAGAATACATACTTAAAGCATATCATTCTAAAGACATTTCACTTAGACAGCTTCAGTCTCAGCTAATTTGGATGAGGGCACTAAAAGATGGTGGGCTTGCAGTACCAGAAGTACTTAAAACAATCGCAGGTAAGACCGTATATCAACAAATAACAGACAATGAAGAGACCTATTATTATGTAGTCTTTTCTAAAGTGAACGGAAGAATTATTCCGTATAAGGAGTGGAGTGCGGACTTTTACCGCATTTGGGGAAGAACACTCGGTAGTATGCACAAGGTAGCTTCGTCATTTGACGAGCCGGATGAAGAGTTTGATCTCCCGCACTGGAGTACAACATCTAGTTATTTAGCCATTCATGAAAGCTTTGATGATCGAATGCTTCAACGGTTTCATGAAATGGTTGATTACTCATCTAGCTTGCCTACAACGAATCAAACCTTTGGGATAATCCATCATGACTTTCATCATGAAAATCTATTGATAAACGAAAATCATGGATGTCCAATCGATTTTGGGGATGTGCAGTACAATTACTTTTTTTATGATTTAGCTATTTCCATTTATCACGCATTACAATTTGTTCGAGAATCAGAACGCCATGATTTTCTTAGGTTTTTTTTAGTAGAATTGTTTAAAGGATATGAGCAAACCTTTCAACCTGTCCGTGTTCTTGGAGATTGGATCGACCAGTTACCATTCTTTTTAGAATATCGTCGCATGTATTCCTATTATTATTTGCAGCTCTATTTGTCGAATGATAAAAAGAAAATTCTTCGTCATAAGCTCCAAGAAATGCATGGGAGAATTCTTGATCGGACACCGGTAGTTAGCCTTCCTAGATCGTTAAGAGAAGAGATTAACGAAATGTTTTGAGCATAGAAAAGCGGTCCTTTCGTTTATCGAAAAGACCGCTTTTTTTAAAATTAGGAAATACCAAACCATACAGCGGCAAGTAAGCCAACGATGGCAATAATGATCCAAAGAACAACCAATTTCCAAATGTATTTAATCCAACGAGTATACGGAATACCAGCTAGGGCGAGGCAAGCCATTAATACGCCATTTGTCGGATTAATCGTGCTCATTACACCGTCTCCGTATTGGTAAGCCAAAACAGCGACCTGACGCTGGATATCAAGTAAATCAGAAAGAGGAGTCATAATCGGCATAGTTGTTGCTGCTTGGCCACTTCCTGATGGAATAAAGAAGTTAATAAATAACTGGACAAAGAACATGCCGACGACGGCGAATGTTCCTGGAATCTGACTAATCAGTTCTGAAAGCTGATAGACGATCGTATCTAATACTTGTCCTTGTTCCATCACTACGAGAATAGCGCGTGCAAATCCTACAATCAAAGCACCATATACTACTTCCTTCATTCCATTTGTAAATGCTTCGAATGTCCCATTGATGCGTAATCCACCAATGATACCAGCTACAAGTCCAATGGCTAGGAATGTACCTGTCATTTCGGTTAAATACCAATCCCATTGGAAGATCCCAACAACATTTAACGTGAAACCAGCTACGACTGCTAGCAAAACAAGGGCATGCTTGCGTGTAAACGCCATTTGTTCTGTCTGGTTAGAAGCGATCGTATCTTGTTTAGGTAGGTCAGCCAGATAGCTATATGAAGGGTCTTTTTTCACTTTCATTGCGTATCTCATAACTAGGATAATGGCTGTTAAAAGAAAGATTGCATAGATAATGAGTCGAAATCCGATGCCACTAAATAAAGGTACCTCGGCGATTGTTTGAGCAACCCCCACTGTAAACGGATTTAGCATACCGCCGACAAATCCACAGACAGCCCCAAGGCTTAGCATCGACATCCCTGTAATTGAATCATAACCTAATGCCCTTGCTACAGCTATTCCAATTGGAACGAAAATAATCACTTCTTCAGACAATCCAATGGTTGCACCGGGGATAGAGAAAGCGATCATAATAATTGGGATTAAAAGAACTCCGTTGTTTTTAAGTCGATTGACTAATGCATAAACAGCAGCATCAATGGCCCCTGTTTTTGTGATGACTCCAAAGGTACCGCCGATTAAGAAAATATAAAAGATAATTTGAGCAGAATCTTCCATTCCAAGGGGAATCGCTTGAAGAATCTCAAATGGTGTAATTGGACTTGATTCAACAGATTGATAGCTTCCTTCAACCAAAATCGTACGTCCGTTATCCTCCACTCTTTCAAAAGAACCGGCTGTTAAGAAATAGGTTGATAGAGCAGCTAATACGATCATAAAAGATAAGATTGCATAAGTATGTGGTAATTCCCATTTGCGCTTCTTGTTAGTTAGTTGTTTCTCTTGTTGTTCCAATTTTAACACCTTACCAATCTAGAATAATTATACATTTAAATGTATGTGGTCTTTTTATAGAATAAAGGATACAATAGAAAAGTCAAGTTAGTCTTTTGGAAACATGGAGGGATTTTTGTGAAAGAGAAGTTAAAAGATATCATTGAGAGTAAGAGAGATAGCTATTATCAGATCAGCCAATATATTGGAAATAACCCTGAACTAGGTCACGAGGAATTCAAAGCCTCTAAAGCATTAACGGATGAACTATCAAAAGAAGGATTCTCCGTTAGTCTTGGAACATGTGGACTTAAAACAGCATTTGAAGCAGTATATGATAGTGGAAAACCAGGTCCAAAAATTGGGTATATGGCAGAGTATGACGCACTCCCTGAATTGGGACATGCTTGCGGTCATAATTTGATTGGGACAATGGCCGTTGCTGCGGGGATTGCACTAAGTAAAGTAATTGATGAGACCGGTGGTGCTGTATATGTATACGGAACACCAGCTGAGGAAACAACTGGCGGGAAAGTCAACATGTCTGATGAAGGAGTTTTATCACACTTAGATGTGGCAATGATGGTTCACCCATCTGCAGAGCATATGGCAAGTGGCTCGTCTCTGGCCATGGATGCGATTCAGTTTGAATTCTTTGGTCGTGCATCTCATGCTGCTAATTCACCTCATAGAGGAATCAATGCACTTGATGCTGTCATTCAAACCTTTAACAGTATCAATGCACTGCGTGAACATCTTACTTCGGATGTTCGAATTCACGGGATTATTACTGATGGCGGACAAGCAGCCAATATCGTGCCTGATTACGCAAAAGCACAGTTCTATGTACGTTCTGCAAAGCGAGCAGACCTTACACCGATACTCGAAAAAGTGAAAAACTGTGCAAAAGGGGCAGCCCTTGCTACTGGCGCACGATTAGAACATTCATTCTATGAATTTTCCTATGATGATATGAACACAAATGATGCCCTATCATCTCTTTATACAGCAAATGCGCTTGAGCTTGGTGTGGGTGAGGACCAGATCAAGGTAGAAAAAGATGGCGGTTCCTTAGATATGGGGAATGTCAGTCAAGTGGTTCCATCAATCCATCCTTATGTAAAGATTACGGACAATGGAGCTGACTACCACACGCATGAATTTAGAGAAGCTTCATTAAGTGACCAAGGATTTGAAGGATTACTACTAGGAGCCAAGTCAATGGCATTAACAGGCTATGACTTATTAACAAGACAAGAGCTTCTGCAACAAGTTAAAGATGAATTTAACGAGTGGAAAAAGAATAACTAATAGAGTAAAAAGGTCCAGTGAATGCATTCACTGGACCTTTTTTTAACCATTTAACTTATATCGAGAAAATCGTTTCTCCATATAGCTTTGTGGGATAGCAACAATGGTGCAGAGGCCCCAATAAATGAACGCCAGTAACACATACATGGTGAAGTAATCGAATTCTCTTCCCCCAACGATTTTTGCCATTTGCATAAGCTCAGGCACCGTAATCATCGCGGCCAAAGAAGTGGCTTTAATTAAGTCAAGAAACACATTAAAAAGGGGAGGCGTTGCAACGAGCGTCGCCTGCGGAATGATGATTCGTTTTAATGTGTGCCAGTAGGTGAAGCCTAGTGTGCGACTAGCCTCCCACTGCCCGCGATCAATAGAAGCAATGGCAGCACGGTTAATTTCAGCGGTATACCCTGCAACATTCAATGTAAAGGCAATAAGGGCAGCACTCACTGCACTAAGTTGGATACCTATTGTAGGAAGCCCTTGATAGAGTAAGAAAAGCATAACAAGAATAGGGACACCTCGGATAAAGGAGATATATAGTCTGGCAGGATAACGCAGAAAGATGAACGTTGAATTTCTCGCCAGCCCAATAAACAATCCGAGAACGAGTCCAATTCCCATACTCACAAATGCAATGAGCATCGTATAACCAAGCCCACGTAATACATATGGGACCGAACGAATAGCCAAATCTAAATCAAACATGATGTAATTCCCATATTCTATTCCTCAATATCAATGTCAGGCTCTACCGACACGTCTGCTCCACCAAAAAATTGCTGGGAGATCTCTGAAATGGAGCCGTCTTCAATCATGTCACGAATGACAGCGCTAACTTGCTCTTGAAGCTCATCTTCTCCTTTTTTCATAATAATTCCTTGGCTACTTGGGAAATAAGCAAGAGTTGGGTGCACAACCACATCAATCTCAGGGAGCGCCTCTACAGCTAAGCTTTGTAAGTAGTAGTCGTTTAAAATAACGTCTAATCGTCCATTCTCTACATCTCTAAGGTAGGTATCATTTGTAACATTATCATATATTACTTCTTCTGCTCCGTGCTCGATCCCGATTTGTGTATAGATGGTTGTTGCCGCGCCACCAGCTTTTTTACCATCTAAATCTTCGAGTGTTTCAATGCCAGATAGATCCTCGCTACGTACAATTGCCGAGCCATAAGAATGCTTATACGGATCAGAGAAATTGAATTTCTCTTTACGCTCGTCTGTAATATCAATATCATTTGCGGCAAGATCTACTCGACCATTGTCAACGGCAGTCAGTAGGTTATCAATACCCATCTCACTAAATTCAACCTCAAGATCTAATCGATGTGCAATCTCACGTAGTACTTCAACCTCATAACCTGTTAACTCATCGCTATCCTCCGCATGATAGGAAGTAGGATAAAGTGTGCCTGAAGTGCCAACAACAATTGTTCCTTTTTCTTGGATGTCGCTCCAAAGAGAATTTCCTTCTTCGTCATTAGAACAAGCTCCAAGTAGTCCCAGTAGAGCTACACCGGTAAGTGCAGTCACACTTTTTAAAACGTATGGTTTTCTAAATGATTCTAACATTCAATGTTCCTCCGTAAGCGTATAGTATAAGTTTAGTGTCCATAGTGATTATGGCATGAAAGATAGGGGATATCAATTGAAGGAACTACATAAATAAGGATAAGTCCTGTTTCTAACGTTTTTTATTTGACTAAAAGTAGACATTACTCATAAACTAAGCAAGCGTGCATAGATTGTATTATCCCTACTTGACAGATATGAATAACGGGATTAGAATAACAAAGCTATCATTATTTAAGGAGTGAACAAAACTGGATACTTTATATGTTGTCATTATTTTAGCTGTTCTTCTTGGATTTGTCGGGTTGCTTTTCTATATGCAGAAAAAGCATATTTCTTTTTCCAAGCGTGTATTTACAGGTCTCGGACTTGGAATTGTGTTTGGTCTCGCCCTTCAATTCTTATTTGAACCAGATTCATTTGTCATTGAAACGTCTGCAGATTGGATGAGTATTATTGGAAGTGGGTATGTACGATTCTTACAAATGATCGTGATGCCACTTGTCTTTATTTCAATCCTTTCAGCTTTTACTCGCCTAACGTTTACGAGTAATTTAGGTAAAATTAGTGCACTTATCTTAGGAACGTTAATTGCTACAACGGCGATTGCAGCCACAATCGGAATCGCATCTGCATCTCTTTTTGATTTAAATGCAGATCAAATCACGCAAGGTGAAGCAGAAACAAGCCGTGGATCGTCGCTTGAGGAAACGTCTGCTGGAATTCAAGCAGATACGTTGCCACAACAAATTATTGAGCTTATCCCGTCTAATCCATTCTTGGACTTTACAGGTCAGCGTGCAACATCAACGATTGCAATTGTGATCTTTGCTGCTTTTCTTGGCTTAGCTTACCTTGGTATTAAGCGTAAGCAACCTGAACAAGCAGAGCATTTTGCTAAGATTACGGAAACGGTTTATGCTATTGTGATGCGTGTTGTTACGTTAATTCTTCGCCTTACTCCATACGGAGTCCTTGCGATTATGACACGTACGGTGGCAACAAGTGATTTGAATGCCATAGTCAGTCTAGGTGAATTTGTAGCAGCTTCCTATGTTGCGTTAATTGCGATGTTCTTAGTTCACCTATTGATTGTAACTGTAATTGGCTTAAGTCCAGTTACATATGTGAGAAAAGCGTTCCCTGTGCTGGCCTTCGCATTCACATCAAGAACGAGTGCAGGTGCCTTACCAATGAACATTCAAACACAAAAGCAATTAGGTGTACCTGAAGGAATTGCAAACTTTGCTGGTTCGTTTGGTCTTTCAATTGGACAAAACGGTTGTGCAGGAATTTATCCTGCTATGCTAGCTGTTATGATCGCACCAACTGTTGGTATTAATCCACTTGCACCAGACTTCTTGATTTTCTTAATCTTTGTAGTTGCGATTAGTTCTTTTGGTGTAGCTGGAGTCGGGGGCGGGGCAACGTTTGCAGCCATTCTTGTTCTTTCTGCACTTGACTTACCAATCGCTTTAGCTGGTGTATTAATCTCTGTTGAACCATTAATTGATATGGGACGTACAGCACTTAACGTAAGCGGAAGTATGGTTTCTGGTTTGTTCACAAGTAAAGTAACAAAACAAATCGATCAGTCTGTTTATAATGATCCAAACAGACGCTTAGATACGCAAGAATTAGAAGCTTAAACGTCTTGAAGGCGAGCATCTCATCATGTTGATGGGTGCTCGTCTTTTTTTGTACTTGTGCGTCATGAATGGTTTTCGCTGCATATACTAGGAAGACAAGGAACAGATAAGGGAGCGAATGATGCATGCAACCAAGAACATTTTACAATCTCCATCATAAGGAGATGTTGTTTGAGGACGTATTTTGCAACATAAAATCATTTATGGAGTCACAACCGATTGCGCATTATAAGCTGATGCTTGGAACGGATTCTCAGGTTCATCCTAGACAAACTCGGTTTATCACTGGGATCGTCATTCAACGCTTAGGGCGTGGTGTATGGGCATGTGCAACAAAAACGATCGTTGAGCGGAAAATGACGCAGCTTCATGAACGAATCTCCTACGAAACCTCACTAACAGAAGAAGTGGCTTCACTCATTTCAGATCACCATAAGGATGAGTTGATTCAGCTAATCCTTCCTCATATCTACGATGGTGCGACATTCTCCATTGAAGGACATATTGACATAGGTGCAGGCAAAAAAAATCGTACAAGGGAATTTGTGCGTGAAATGACTGGACGTATTGAGTCGTCTGGACTTGAACCAAAGATTAAACCAGATTCATTTGTTGCCAGCAGCTATGCAAATCGGTATACAAAGTAAAAGTCTCTCCGACTAGACAGAATGCTCATCCTCACGTAGACTAACGTTGGTCTTAAAAATGAATGAACGTTGTTTAGAAAGAGGAGTACGATGTATGACACATAACCCAACTGGGAAAGAACGATTGGCTCTTGCCCTTTTACTTAGTATGCTTGCGGTACTTGGCCCCCTTAATATTGATATGTATTTGCCAAGCTTTCCTGATATCGCAATAGATCTCAAAGCGCGAGAATCGCTTGTGCAGCTTAGCTTAACAGCTTGTTTGTTCGGACTTGCTGTTGGACAGGTTGTTGTTGGTCCCATAAGTGACTCGCAGGGAAGACGTAAACCGCTTGTGATTTCTGTTATTCTTTTTGCGCTCGCTTCATTATTATGTGCACTTGCCCCAAACATTACGTGGCTCATTATTGGTCGTTTCCTGCAAGGCTTCACTGCGGCTGGAGGGGTAGTTATCTCACGAGCAGTGGTAAGAGATGTCTTCAGTGGGACAGAGCTTACTAAATTCTTCGCCTTATTAATGGTAATTAATGCGGTAGCTCCACTTGTAGCACCAATAATTGGTGGAGCCATTCTTTGGTTTCCATTCTCAAACTGGAGTACAATTTTTTATTTTCTTTCATTTGTTGGTGTGTTAATTGTTGGGATGGTAATTTGGAAGCTGAAAGAAAGTCATCCACCAGAGCGAAGGACACCAAGCTCTTTATCATTCACCTTAAAAACGTTTGGAGAACTATTTAGAGACAGATCCTTCATTGGTTATGCGCTAACACTTGGATTTGCCCATGGCGGAAGCTTCGCCTATGTCTCAGGTACACCTTTTGTCTATCAAGGCATATACGGCGTCTCACCTCAGACGTTCAGTATATTGTTCGGTATTAACGGTCTGGCTATTATTAGCGGAACGTGGATTGTCGGACGGTTTGCTGGGAAAATTGCGGAGCGCGTACTTTTACGGTCCGGTGTGATCCTGGCTACAAGCGCAACAACCTTCTTGCTTATTATGACAATCATTGAAGCTCCACTAGTATGGATTGTCATTCCAATCTTTATTTATATGACAAGTATGGGGACGATTTTAACAACTTCCTATACATTAGGCATAAAAAAACAGGCGCATCGTGCTGGAAGTGCAAGTGCCTTGTTAGGGTTGTTTCCATTATTAATCGGTGCCATGGTCGCGCCGCTTGTTGGACTTGCAGAGGCATCGGCGGTTCCGATGGGTTTAATTCTGTTTAGTACATGTCTTCTTGCGCTTGGCTGCTTTTTCTTTATTACGACAAAGCAAGAAGCTTAACATTGCAGCAACTTAGCTAGAGGTGTATCATTTTTAATGTAGAGAAACCATATTAGGAGGCGCTTATGGCACACACAGACAAAGACATTAAACTGCACCTTATTCGTCACGGTCAAACCATCTTTAACTTCCAGGATAAAGTACAGGGGTGGTCAGATACGCCGCTAACCGAAACAGGGCGCACTGTTGCAGCGCGTTTAGGACGGGGGCTAAAGGATCGAAGCATCGATGCGATCTATTCTAGTGACAGTGGTCGAGCAATCGAAACAGCTACTCTTATTCGTGAGAATAGCGAGAAAAGCAATATTGAATTAAAAACGGTCAAAGGGTTAAGGGAAATGTACTTTGGAAACTATGAAGGGGGACCCAACCCAGTACTTTGGAACGAGGTTCGCGAAAAGCTTACAAATGGACAAGCTGCTGATAAGGAAGAAATGTACAATACAGCAGGCATTGATGAGATCTGTCAAGCAGTCTCACAGCTTGATCCGGAAGCAGAAGATTGGGAATCCTACACAAAAAGACTTCTTGATTCCTTACAAGCGATTGTAGATGACGCAGCAAAAAACCAGCATGAGAACATTTACATTGTCTCTCACGGACTAAGTATTCGCGTGATCTTACACATATTAAACTATAAACAAGGGTTCCTAAAAATTGAGAACACAAGTATTTCAGAGCTTATTTATAAAGCCGGTGCTTTCCATACGTTTGGTTCCATTAATAATACGGATTTACTTGTGGAAACCCTTGTAGCTGAATAGTCATTGCAGAGCCTCTACTTAGTTAAAAGGATGAGGCTCTTTTTTTTACACAAATGTTTAATTTCTGTATATAAAAGGATTTACGTGAATGGAATCGAACTTATACATATATCTTACTAGAAAGGATGATATTGTATGAGTTTAAATTTGATCCCTGGGTTTCAACAGTTTCAACAGATGGATACGCGGTTGGATAATCTACCATTTTTTCGAGTGAATGAAGGAGTAGCGACAAACAAGATAAAAGTGAATGGAAAAAGTAAAATTAATTATTCTACGTATAATTATCTTGGCTTAAATGGATCAACTGAAGTTAATGAGGCTGCCATTCAAGCGATTTATCAATATGGGACGTCTGTTTCAAGCAGTCGATTGCTAAGCGGTGAAATCCCTCTACATCGCTCACTTGAGCGTGACATTGCTGACTTTTTAGGGGTTGAGGATAGTATTGTGCAAGTAGGCGGGCACAGTACAAATGTGAACACGATTGCACAGCTAGTTGACGCATCAGATTTAGTCATTTGTGATGCGCTTGTTCATAACAGTATTATGCAAGGGGTACAGCTATCAGGTGCGAAAATGCTTCGATTTAAGCACAACGATATGAACCACCTGGACAAACTTCTGAAGAGATTCAGACACAAGTATCGAAACGTCTTACTTATTGTTGAAGGTGTATATAGCATGGATGGAGATCTCTGTAAGCTACCGGAACTCATTCAACTAAAGAGCCAATACGAGTGTATATTAATGGTGGATGAAGCCCACTCAATAGGGACAATTGGACATGGTGGTAGAGGCATAACAAGCTATTATGGAGTAGACCCAACACATGTTGACGTGCTTATGGGATCAATGAGTAAGTCATTAAATAGTTGTGGTGGATATATCGCAGGAAACAAATCCCTCGTTACCTTTTTACGCTATAACCTTCCCGGCTTTGTGTTCAGTGTTGGTATGACGCCGGCTAATGCGGCAGCTGCCTCTCAATCCCTCCGTGTCATTCAATCCAAACCAGAATTGGTTGATCACCTTTTAAATAACGCGGCCTATTTATTAGGACGATTAAAACAATTAGGCGTGGATACCGGATTAAGTGAAGACTCCCCAATTATTCCGATTATCTTAGGAGAATCTGAACGAGCTTTATGGTTTGCTGAACGATTATTTGAAAAGGGGATTAATGCGATGCCGATTATTCATCCAGCAGTAAAAGAAAAGGAAGCGAGAATTCGATTTTTCCTATCAGCTGCACATACAAGAGAAGAGCTAGATGAAACCGTTTATGCGATTGAACAAATCTTATATGAAGAAAAAGTATAAGATCAACGAAAGATAGGCGAATGAATTCTTTTTTCTATGCTAAACTAATGAACGATTGGTTTGGATAGAAATCCTTGAGTAAAGGCTATTTTTAACGGTACAGACACGACCAAGCCCACTCCCGCATAAGTATAAGAAACAGATTTTTTGGGGGTGACGTATGGGGATACTTGCAGCAATCTCCTTTTTCGTTAAAGAAGTGGTCGTGTTTGTATCATATGTAAAGAACAATGCTTTTCCTCAGCCATTAAAAAAAGACGAGGAACGAAAATACTTAGCGTTAATGGCTGAAGGCGATCCGGAGGCCCGAAACTTACTTATTGAGCACAATCTAAGACTCGTCGCTCACATCGTTAAGAAATTTGAAAATACGCGTGAAGACACCGAGGATCTCATTTCAATTGGAACAATTGGGTTAATTAAGGCGATTGAAAGCTATTCAGAAGGAAAAGGTACAAAGCTTGCAACGTATGCGGCACGCTGTATAGAGAATGAAATACTCATGCATCTCCGTGCGCTTAAGAAAGTCCGTAAAGATGTCTCTCTGCACGATCCAATTGGGACAGATAAAGAGGGGAATGAAATTACTCTTATCGATGTACTCCAGGAGGATGCGGATGATATTGTTGATGTGATTCAAACGAAAATGGAGAAAAAGCAGATCTACGAGTTCATTCATGTGTTAGATGACCGTGAAAAAGAAGTCATTGTCGGCCGGTTTGGATTAAGCCTTGAAGAAGAGCGGACCCAGCGAGAAATTGCTAAGGAATTAGGCATTTCCAGGAGTTATGTATCGCGAATTGAAAAGCGCGCCTTGATGAAACTGTTTCATGAGTTTTATAAGCAGAGTAAAGGGAAAGGCTGAGGGGGTGGGACATACCTATCCTTGATTTCAAAGAAGTACTTAATTACAATTCTTTTTTGGAAGTGCGTACCGTAGTTAAATTTATAGCTTTTTATATTGAAAGGTTAACAGAATACCCATAAGTACACTAATTAAAATTAATATTGGCATCGCACCTGCGCTAACATTATATTCAATCAATTCTTTTCCTTTTATCAGAAGGAATATGACGCCACCAATTGCACAGATATAACAAATGAAAGCCGAAAATAAAACTGCTTTCTTATAATACTCTATCATGATCACGCTCCATTTAAATCGATTAAAAGCTATTTAGAAAGCAAAGGCACAAATCTTGCAACGTATGCAGCGAGATGTATAGAGAACGAAATACTCATGCATCTACGGGCTCTCAAAAAAGTCCCGTAAAGATGGCCCCTGCACGGTCCAATTGGTACAGATAAAGAGGATAATGAAATGACTCTGATCGATGTGCTCCAGGAGGATGGAGATAATATTGTCGATGTGATTATAAGAGAACCCAACCATAGTAAAGAGATGGTTGGGTTTTTGTTATCATTGCAATTGAGTATCCACACTAACATCAAAAGAGATTGAAGTGAAATCAGTGAGTTTCTAGTGGCGTAATCTAATGAGCCTCTCTCCTTACCAATTATGTAATTACGAAGCTGTTAAGGGTGAGAAAAGCTTCGTTCCTTCCTCGGGTAAGTAATGATATTTCTCCTCATTGTAATTAAAAGAAACTTCATGATTAAACATTTTTGGTTTTACTCTTATGTTTTGAATTTTATCACGTTCAAATGTTTGGTGTTCTTTACCTTTTACAACAATTAAGCGATTTTCAGTAATAGCAAATATCCTATTTCCATGAATGGACTGAACGCCGATTGTAAGGATACGTTCGTCTGATTCTAAGAGACTTCTAAGTGTTTTTAAGTGTGTACTATATACAAGTAAATAAGTCTTCCCGATAGGAGCCACTTGATCTTGAAATGTGGTCATACTGGTCACATCCTTCTAGATAGTTCATTCCAGTATACAATAAATTTTGATTTTTTTGTTAAATGAAAAAGAATCGCCGTTAAAGATTAATAGCGGCTTAAAGGGAAAAGAACGAAGCTGACAGTTTATTCAGCGGGGATGTATTAAACATGAGATATTTATGACAGGTGTTTAGTGGTCCTTAGCCCACACGTCATTTTAAATTCGATACATGCACAACTGATTAGTCTTTTTGTACTATCGTATTTAAACTCAATATCAATACCATTACATTTAAATCATGTCTAAATACCTATTTTCGGATGGTTATTCCTTGATCATCTAATTATTTTTATATAAAATACATAATATAGAAATAACATAGTGATAAGGGTGTATGTCATGAAGTACAACGTTGAAGCTTATTCATTTATCTTAATCATCCATCAAGGCATTATCAAAAAACATTCTGTGCCGCCTCATTTACAGCACTCATTGAAAACGATCGTGTCACACTGTAGGGAATCTGTAGATGCTACCTTATATCGAAAGATGGTGCATACTGCGGATATTCATCGTGATGTGTGTCAGTTTCGAAAGGTTACAAAACAAAATGTTGTGTTCTTAAATAAATTCGCTCAAGAATTTAGCGTAAAGAAATAAAATGGGTTTAATGGATAAATGGATAGGCTATAAAGAAGTAACCGACTTTTTTCATGACAAAAAGCCATAAGAATCGGGAAACCGAATGTTCTTATGGCTTTTTGTTATTTTAATTAGGAAGGATCTGCTACTTTAACAAGCTGCTTGCCAATGTTTTGACCACTGAATAATCCGTTAAACGCTTCAGGAATTCGGTCGAATCCTTCAAGAATGGATTCTTTGAAGATAATATCCTTGTTTTTAACGTATTCGCTCATTTCACGGTAAGCTGTTTCGTATTGATCAGCGTAATCACCATAAAGAAATCCTTGCATTCTTGCTCTTGTTTTAACTAGATAGGTTTGAACACGTGGGCCATTATCCTGTTCACCTTTTTTCAAGTTATAGCTTGCAATGGCACCACAAACAGGGATACGCGCAAGTGGGTTTAATAGCGGCCACACGTGATCTGATACTTCGCCACCAACGTTTTCGAAGTACACGTCAATGCCGTCTGGACACGCTTCTTTTAGTTGCTCCGCGTATTGATCATCTTTATAGTTTACAGCGGCATCGAATCCAAATTCGTTTACAAGAAGCTCTTCTTTTTCCTTGGAGCCGACGATTCCTACAACGCGGCAGCCTTTTAGTCGGGCCAACTGACCTGCAATGGAGCCTACTGCACCGGCTGCTCCGGAGATCACTACGGTTTCGCCTTTTTTAGGTTGTCCGATATCGTTTAATCCGAAGTAGGCTGTTAATCCCGGCATACCTAATGCACCCAATGCTGCAGAGATTGGAGCGCCATGCATCTCGAGCACTCGCACTTGATCAGCGGGAACAACCGCATATTCTTGGAAAGGAAGAAATCCAGTCACAATGGTTCCTTCTTTAATCGATGAGTTTTTAGATTCGACTACCTGTGCAATTCCTCCACCTGCGATCGGCTTGTCTATTTCAAAGGGAGCAATGTATGATTTAGCATCGGACATTCTTCCTCGCATGTAAGGATCTACGGAAAGATATAATGTTTTTACAAGAAGTTCATTTTCACTAGGAGTTCCTTTATCAATTTCTTCAACAGAGAATGTGTTAGAGTCAGGTAATCCGTTTGGTCTTTCTTTAAAAAGTAGTTGTTTAGGCATAATAAATCCCTCCTGATTTGTGATTCAGTTCACTTTAACACAGGAAGGGTATAGAAAGAAAAGCGTATGCTTATGATTGATTAATTTAGGAGTTGGATAGGATGAAGAAATCGTATATTGTTATGTCAATTTTACTGATCGTAGTGGTTGGAGCCACTTGGTTTATGATGAATCTAGATGCAGATGAGGCTGGAGTTAGGGAGGAAAGTAGCCCAGTAACGTCCAGTGACAATTTATTTATTCAAGCACAACCAGATCACTCTTTTCAGGAGGAATTAATCGCCAGTAGTGGTGAGGACTCACCTGTTGAAGTGGCGGTGATAGGTAGTAGTGTAGCGGAAGGGCAGGGAGCCAGTGAGTACAATCAAACGTGGCCATCTCTGCTTGAATCATCATTAAACGAATCAGAGCAAATTGTAAATGTGACAAACTTTGCAGTAAGCGGATTTAAGGTGAGTGATTTAATTGACGAGGGCGATGTGGATGA
Organism: Alkalihalobacillus sp. NPDC127517; assembly: GCF_050276055.1. Classification (NCBI taxonomy): domain Bacteria; kingdom Bacillati; phylum Bacillota; class Bacilli; order Caryophanales; family Bacillaceae; genus Alkalihalobacillus; species Alkalihalobacillus sp. NPDC127517. The sequence continues at coordinate 192,836 of NZ_JBNNQX010000009.1, forward strand.
ACTTATTCAGTCCGCTCCAGATGTGATCTTGTTTGAGACTAGTGTCATTAATAGCTATTATCACGATGAACCAATTATTGATACAAAAGAGTCAATCCAAACGGCAGCTCAAAAAATAGAAGAAGAACTTCCTAATGCATATTTGGTATTTATGGCTCCAAATCCGATAAATGAGTCGATGTATTCCATTGTTACATCTGAATTAGATTTTGAGGAATATGTATATGAGACAGAACAGTTTATCATTGAATCTGGATGGGATTATTTTGATAGTTATACGGGGTGGAATAGACAATTGGAGGAAGAAGAAATTGACCTTGATTCCTTATTAGATGATGGGACTCATCCAAATGATGAGGGCTATCAGATGTGGTTTGAATTAATAAATGAGTCTATGATCCAAGCGTAGTCATAATTAAAGCGAATGCTCGGTTTTCCGAAGGGCATTCGCTTTTTAGGTGCATTCAATTAACGGTTGATACATTAAATGCCGTTAAGTACGTTAACAGCTTCTCAACATCTTGGTTTCTGTTAATAAACGCCAAGTGCCCATCTGGTCGAACGAGATAGAGTGCATGTTCACTAAATTTTGCCCTCTTGTAGTCTGGGTGAAAGTCCCAGCTAAATAATGGGAGGGAGTAATCCTTGCAAAAGTTTTCAAGCTCTTCTGTTGGTTTTCCGTATACATGAATTTGCCAGTCTGCTGTTTGAAGCGGCTCGTAGTTATCGATGCTATTTGAATTCAACCAAGGCAGCCGGTCTCCGCCATTTAATGAACCCACTCGTCCTTCGCTTAATACGCTTTTACGATAGCGAACATGAATTTGAGAAAGAAAACGGAACGCTAGCTTGCGACTGAATGTAAACCGACTTGCTATAGGAACGATATGCGGGAGAACAAAGTTTCTAAGGATTGTACCACGCACGTTACGACTTACCATCGCCTTAAACGCCTGATCAGTGGTTGCGACAAGCTGACGAGCGAATCTTCTTCTTTCCAGCCCGTAAGTATGTAAGATCGCAGGGTCTGCATTCTTTTTTAACACAGAAGCTAATTTCCATGAAAGGTTTACCGCATCTCCAATACCTGTGTTCATCCCTTGTGCTCCAGTAGGGCTATGAATGTGTGCAGCATCTCCCAACAAAAAGACACTTCCTTTTCGAAAGGTTGCCGCTACGCGTTTATGAACTTTAAAAGAAGAGAACCAGTTAACGTTTTTGACATGAATGTTCATTAAGGATTGTAGGGAGGGCTCAATATCCCAAAAGCTTAAATTAGGCTTTTCCGCTAAAAGTCTTGGAACAATTCCTACGAGACGCTGGGTGCCTTTACTTTTTACAGGTAAAACCATACAAAACCCTTTTTTAGATAAGGCTAAATTAATATCAGTATAAGATGTCGCTTCTCCTTTAGCTTCTACATCGGCAATGTAAAATAAATCTTTGTATGTAGTGCCTTCAAATGAAATATCGAGTGTTTGTCGGATCATACTTCTGGCACCATCACATCCACAGAGGTAAGAAACATGGATGGTTTCCTCGTGGTGATCACATGCAACAACTGCTTCAACACCATCTGAAGTCTCTTTAAAGGAAAGCAACTCTGTTTGCCAATTAACCGTGATCCCAAGCCTTTTTAGCTGGTGTATGAGTAATTCTTCATGTTCATCCTGCGGGAGGCTTAATACAAATGGAAAAGGACTTAACCCTTTGCCAATGTTACCTAGATTCACGTAGCCAACTTCCTTTGTTTCTTTGTGTATATGCGCAGCGGGCATCTTAATACCGAGGTTTACTGCGTCATCTGCGACCTGTAATTGATCATAGTGTTCAAGTGTTCTGGCGTGAATACCGATGGCTCTGGATTTATGATCTGGTCCGGGACGTTTGTCGATTATTCGAAAAGGTATGTTGTAATGCGTTAGTCTATGTGCCAAAGCTAATCCGGTAGGGCCGGCTCCGACTATTAACACGTGAGGTTGCTCCATTCAAATCACTCCAATCACGGACGGTTTATCTACTAACGATTCCCTTGAACGACGCGTTTCAAACGAAAAAAGAGCCACTACTTAAGTGGCTCCGACTTACTACAAATTAGTATACGTAGCTAGCTCCAATGATTACTAAAAGAATGAATAAAACAATGATAAACGCGAAGCCGCCACCAGCGTAACCGCCGCCTTTTCCACATTCAAATTCTCCCATGTTGCCACCACCTTTCCAAGACATAACATAGACTATGCAGTAACAAGAGAAAGGGGTACTTATTTTATGTTAGAATCTGTTTGCCGATTTACTCCCAATGCGACTGCTGATAAGACATGTCCCAAAACAGATATTCGAACCGGCTTGAAGTAAGAAAGATGTCTTCAAGCTGCTTTCGTTCAGCTTCTCCTAAAGAGAGCGCAAGTTCATCAAGCTTAGAACATAACCAGTCAGCAATTTCCTTAAATTCATCGTCTTGATACATGTGGATCCACTCTCCGTAATCAGGGTGTTCAAGTGCTCCAGGTAAACGAGCGAGCCGTTTTCCTATCTCCGAATAACTCCATGCGCACGGAAGAATGGCTGTGATGAGATGAGCTAAGGAGCCTTTTTGTGCTTCACTGATCATATAGCTACTATACGCAATCGTAGTAGGAGCGGGAATCGATAGCTCCAATTCTTCATTTGTAATGCCTAAGCGCTGTGCGTACGAGCGATGGAGGGACATCTCTTCATGGAGAGTCGATTGCAAATAGGAGGCAAAGGTAGCCATTGTATCCAAATCTGGTGCCTTCACAACACCAAGTGCGAATACTCGAGCATATTCAATAAGATATAAATAATCTTGTTTCATGTAATACTTAAAGGCCTCAATGTCTAATGTTCCTGATCCGATTTCCTGAACAAATGCATGTTCATGATTCGCTTTCCAGATTGAATCTGCTTTTTGACGTAAATCCTTCGTAAAAGACATCTACTCACTCCTCACCATCGTTTTTATTCTCCAGGTAACCCTTTTAAACGAAATGCCCAATGATTTGTTGGACCATTTCCAGAACCGAGCTGGAGGGTATAAGAAATTGCATCCGTAATGAATGCTTTTCCTATTGAGACGGCTTCCTCAATAGACTTCCCTTTTGCAAGCTCTGCAGTGATTGCTGCTGAGAAGGTACAGCCTGTTCCATGCAGATGTTTTGTATCGGTTCTGTCTGCATGCAGATGGGTCATGGTTTGATTTGAGAACAGCACATCCGTTGAATGATCTGTTCGATACCCGCCTTTAATGACCGCTGCCTTAGCGCCAAGCTCGTTCACAATGAGTTTAGCCGCTTTTTCCATATCAGCGACTGTTTCAATCTTCATCTCAATTAAATCGCTCGCTTCTGGAATGTTTGGCGTAACAATGGTTGCAAGGGGTACTAAGGTTTCACGTAAGGATTTGCGTGAATGTTCATCCATTAAAGGATCTCCACTCTTAGCAATCATCACTGGATCACAAATGTAAGGCACTTTAACGCCTTGTAGGTAGTCAACCAATGCCTCCATCATCTCAGGAGTGGCAATCATCCCCGTTTTCACCGCAGAAGGGGGAATATCCGTTAAAACCGATTCAAGCTGTGTTTGAATCAGGTCGAGAGGCATGTGTTGGATCATTTGAACACCAGTTGTATTTTGAGCAAGAACGGACGTAATGACACTCATACCAAATACTTCTCGCTCTTGAAATGTTTTTAAATCAGCTTGTACCCCAGCGCCACCAGTAGGGTCTGTTCCTGCGATGGTTAATGCTGTATGGATAGACATCTTCATTCCTCATTTCTTTATTTTGACTTACTTCGGAACGATGATTAAAAAGGTTAACTAATGTGATACATCTCCAAAAAAAACACCGCTTCTCATAAGAAGCGGTGCACATAAACGATCAGATAAACCATACGATCTACTATGTATGGACAATTACGTGCCACTTTCCTACGCTAGTGTTAACTAGATCAGGTAATTAGGGTTAAGGCATCGCCTCTCTCAGCATCGTGCACCCCTAGTGGTTAGTCTGTCATTCAGTTATTAGTTTACAGCGTCTTTAAGCTGTTTACCTGGTTTGAACGCAGGATTTTTTGTTGCTGGAATTTCAATTTCTTCACCAGTTTGTGGGTTACGGCCTTTACGAGCAGAACGCTCACGTACTTCGAAGCTACCAAAACCAACAAGTTGTACTTTTCCACCTTCTACTAGAGAAGAAGTAATGCTGTCAAATACAGCGTCTACTGCTTTAGAAGCGTCTTTCTTAGATAGATCCGCTTGTTCGGATACTGCGTTAATTAAATCAGTTTTGTTCATTGAGATAACTCCCTTTCATTCCTTTAAGATAGAAAAGATCATTACGTAAGTAGCGACATAACAATCTTTATTTACGACAAGTATTTAATAACCTGCCCTTCAAATTTACTCATGAATCCTTGTTAAGTCAAGAGATTTGGGTTAAATAAACGCTCAATAGAGACTTTTTTATCATTTTTTAGCAAAATATACGACATCATAGAAAACGTGATTGCTATGCGTCCTCTCCTAAAAAACAATCAAGGGTTCTGAGTTAAAATTTGCGGACACGGAATGGGCTCACCATAAGAAGGGAAAGAGCAATAATTGCATACATAAATACATAATAAGGGATATAATTGACGAATAGAGTTAAAAATGTGAGAATACAACCAGCAGCCGTAATAGGTAAACCAACAAAATACTGATTGGATTCTGTAATGTTGAAACGTGCCAGACGCAGGGCGCCACACATAATATAAATGATTGCGAAAATGGCTCCTGGCATACCGAACTCAACTAAAGCCGCCTGGTACATGAGCATAGCAGGGGCTACACCAAAGGAAATAATATCACTTAATGAATCAAGCTGCTTACCTAATTCAGAGGTAGCATTAAATTTTCGTGCGGCCGCTCCATCTAAACGATCAAAAACAGCTGCAATAGCAATGAGAAGTAATCCTACTCTTAATTGGTCATGAAATACATAGATAATGGCTAAAGCTCCAAAGCCTAGATTGATTAGTGTTAAGGCGTTTGCAATTTGGCCTTTAACCTTCTTTAAAGAAGAATCAAGCCTTTGTAATAAGAACACCTTCGTTCACTCTCCTTTTATAATACAGTTAATCAAACAAAACTGCTAAAAACTGTATGAATCTATAATTATATCATGAGAATAACGTGAGAAACAGAGTAAAAAAGAAAATAAGAATGATTGGAGACATGTAATGAAAGGTTTTCGCTGGTTTTTTTGCGCGTGTGTGGAGCTTACAAATGGACCCTTTATGTCCAAGCGATTAAAGCGTTTTTCCACTTCGAAAGTAAGCAAGCCCTTTATCCCATTATTTATAAGAACATTTAATATAAACAAAGAAGAAATTCTTTTACCCATTCATCGGTTTGAAAACTTACATTCATTTTTTATTCGTGAACTTAAACCAAATACTAGGTCAATTGACCAAGAGTCTAACAGTGTTGTGAGTCCTGTTGATGGTGTATTGGCTGAGCAGGGGCATCTTGATGCGGGTAAGACTTTTACTGTAAAAGGACAAACGTATTCTCTTACTACCATGCTTGGATCAGAGAGTGCGGCTGAGGCATACGAGAATGGCCAATATGCAGTGTTTTATCTAAGCCCCAGTCATTATCACCGATTTCATGCGCCGCTTTCTGGTTCCGTGTTAAAGAGGTGGTCACTTGGTTCACGTTCATACCCTGTGAATCAATTAGGGATGACGTATGGGAAAAAGCCCCTTTCAGGTAACTTTCGTGTGATTTCAGAGGTGAAAACAGAAGATGGGCATAAAATGGCGATGGTTAAGGTTGGAGCCATGAACATCAATTCGATTGAAATAACACACTCATCCGATGATTTGAAAAAGGGTGAAGAGATCGGTTACTTTTCGTTTGGTTCTACGGTTGTTTTAATTTGGAGTGCTCAGTCGCTTACATTAACCAAAGAGAGTGTTCCAACAGAAGTAAAGATGGGAGAAAAGGTAGGAGAGCGATAAATAAAAATGGCGAACATTCCAATCCTGGAATGTTCGCCATTTTTCATAAATTGGGGCTTTTTTATTTTGATGAGTCTTCCTCTTCATACGAACGTTTTAAATCGTCTCGAATGTCTTTATCGTGGAACGGCACACCAATGCGATGCGCTGAACGTGCGATCATAAGGGAAGCCATTGGAGAAGTCATGAAAACAAACAGAATGGTTAACAAGATTTTCCCGACAAATTGTTCTTGTATGAACATAAAGTACAAGAAAGCTCCAACTAAAAGAGTCGCTGTTCCAAGCGTTGTACTTTTACCAGCCGCGTGAAGTCTTGCATAGACATCAGGCAGTCGGTTGATTCCAAATGCAGCAAGTAAACAAAGAAGGGCGCCTGCTAGTAAAAAGATGGAGATGATCCACTCAATCGCGCTCAAATAAACCACCTCTTTCTAAGAACTTCGATAAGGCTACAGACCCTACAAACGCTAAAATTCCAATGACAAGAAGAACCTCAGAATAAGCAATTGTTTTTTGTTGGATCATAAGGGTTCCTATTGTTCCAACTAGGATCAACCCGAAAGTATCAAGAGCCACAATTCGATCAGATGTTGTTGGTCCTAAAATTGCTCTTACAAAACAAAGAAGTAAAGAAACTGAAAGGATCCCCAAAACAATCATTAAAACAGTTGAAAACATTAACGGGTCACCTCCATAATGGCTTTCTCAAACGTTTCCTGAATGCCCTTAATTAATTCATCACGATTTGGAGCGTCCAAAGCATGAATATAGATTGTTTGACTATCATCAGAGAAGTCCATAGATAATGTTCCAGGAGTTAATGTAATTAAAACAGCTAGAAGCGTAATTTCTCCCTTCGTTTCAAGCTTGGTCGGAACTGCAACGATACTTGAAGTTATATTAAGCTTTGGAGAGAGTACAATCTTAATTACATCAATATTTGCAATTAAAAGTTCCTTTAAGAAAAGAATGAATAATTTAATCGCTGCAAACACTCGTCGTAAGTAAAACTCGTATCCTATTAAGCGACGAGCTAAGAAAAGAACTAAGATACCTATTACGTATCCTATTGTGAAATCGACAAAGGTGAAGCTGTTTTGAAATAACATCCAACCTACTGCTGCAATGATATTTAATAAAATCTGTATAGCCATGTCTCACTCTCCTAAAACGGCTTCAATATACATACTTGGTGTAAGTAATTGGTCAGCTACTTCTAATGAAAAGGTAAACATCGGCTCAGCTGCAAACCCAAGTACAACGGTTAATAATACTAAAGGCACAATAGGAAGGAGTAACTTTCCTACTTTAATATTTTCTTGCTCATGCATATGCTTTTGTTCACCCCAAAATACATAGATAAAGATTTTTAACATCGAGAAAAGGGTTAACAAACCAACTATCAAAGCGACTGTACCAATAATATAATGTCCACCCGTTAAACTATCTAAAATGAGTGGAAACTTACTGAAAAAGCCACTAAGAGGAGGAATTCCAGCAAGAGAAACCGCTGATATAAAGAACATCCATCCGAGTAGAGGGTGCGTTCCAAGTACGCCTCCCATTTTTTTTAAATCAGTTGTCCCGGTGATCCGTTGAGTGACACCTGCAAATAGAAAGAGTGAAGCTTTTACAATGATATGGTGAGCAATATAATAAACAGCTCCGGCAATGGCCACTTTTGTAAATAACCCTAGCCCCATAACCATATAGCCAACCTGACTAATGATATGGTATGAGAGGATTCGCTTGAAATCAAACTGAGATACCGCTCCGAGAACTCCAAAGAACATTGTTAATCCGGCCATAATTAAAATCAGCGTATGAGTAAAAGCAATGTCTTGGTTAAATACGAGCGTAAACATCCGAATAATCGCATAGATACCTACTTTTGTTAATAAGGCGCCAAACAAGGCCGCAATGGCCGCTGGAGGCCCAAAATAAGATCTAGGTAACCAGAAATACAGTGGGAATAATGCGCCCTTCATGGAGAAAACGATTAATAAGATAATCGCAGATACCTGAAGCGCTCCTGTTTGACCGAGCTCTGCATTTCTCTCAGCAAGGTGAGCCATATTCACTGTACCTGTTATCCCGTAAATATAGGCAAGAGCCACAAGGAACAAAATTGAGCCAAACACATTGATTACAACATATTTAAATGACTCGCGTAGCTGATACTTCGTCCCTCCAAATACAATTAAAATGTAAGAGGCGATGAGCATGACTTCAAAAAATACAAAAAGGTTGAACAAATCTCCTGTAAGAAATGCACCGTTTACCCCAGTCAGCAGGAAAAGATAAAATGGATAATAGTAAAATTTTTCTCTTTCCTTTGAGAGTGTAAAAAATCCAAAGAACAAGCAAACGGTACCTATGAGTGAAGACAGAATAACCATAAAGCTAGAAAACAAGTCAGCAACAAAAACAATTCCAAATGGAGCTGGCCAGTTACCGAACTCTAGTGTCGTTATACCGTTTTGATAAACAAAGATCAAAAGGTATACAGATAGAGCCAATAAAACGAATACTGTTATTGAACTTAATACACGTTGAACTCTTGGTTGACGTTGGAAAAGGATAAGTAGTGATCCCACAATCATAGGGATCAGCACCGGTAAGATTAATAAATTATTCATCGGCAGACCCTCTTAATTCTTCTAAATCATCTGTGTTATGAACCTTGTATGTTCGATATGCTAGAACGATCACAAAAGCGGTAATACCAAAACTAATAACAATTGCTGTTAGAATCATCGCTTGTGGCAATGGATCAGTGAATGCTGAATCTCCAAGGTTGAGGAGAGGAGCGGCCCCTCTCGTTAAGCCAGGCATTGTTAATAAAAGTAAATGGGCACCGTGTGATAACAATACTAGTGCCATAACCACTCTTAAAAGACTTTTAGAGAGCAAGAGGTACGTTCCAGCCATGAAGAGAACTCCGGCGATGATTGACATTAAGATTTCCATTATTGATCATCCTCCGCAATCGCTAACGTGATCGTGACCGCAATCCCAATGACGATTAGATAGATACCTAAGTCAAAAGGAAGGGCTGATGTTAGCTCAGTTTCTCCTAAAAAGGGTAATTCAAAGTAGTCAAAATAGTGAGTGAGAAAAGGATCACCATTAAATACCATACTCCATGTACCGGTTCCAAGGGCAATGAGCAGTCCGATTGCAATGAATGATGTGAATGCAAAAGGTAATGCTTTTTTAATCTTTTCTCGATCGAAATTTAGAAAGAGTAACAAAAAAGTACAGCCAGTCATTAATCCTCCAATGAAGCCTCCTCCAGGTTGATTATGACCAGCAAAAAACAAGTAGACAGAGAAAATGAAGACGAAGAATACAGTAATTCGCGTCAGATATTGCAATAAGATATCATTTGACTTGTTCACACATCTTCGCCTCCTTTAAATCGTAATTTAATCATAGCGATAACACCAAGTGCTGCAATAGCAAGGACTAAACCTTCAAGAATGGTATCTAGTCCACGGAAGTCAACAAGGATGACGTTAACCATGTTGTATCCGCCACCTAATGTCTTACTGTTTTCAATGAAATATTCTGAAACGGAGGTTAGTCCACTATTTGATCCCATGATGAATGAGCTGATACCGATAAGTGTAACCATTACTCCTACACTTATTGAGATGACTACATTTTTAACTTTAATTGGTGTTTTAGCTGTTTCCTTTGGTAGCTCAGGCAAGTGGTAAAAAGCAAGCATGAATAAGAGGACAGACACCGTTTCAACAAGTAGTTGAGTTAGTGCTAAGTCCGGTGCTCTAAAGACCACAAATAGAAGCGCCATTAAAAATCCAACGAATCCAACAATGATAACAAGTGTAATTCGTTTTTTCACAAAAATAGTACTAATCGTTGCCGAGATGAACAGAACGGTTAAAATCCACATAAAGATTGGAACTGACGCCGCTTCCTCCATTGAAAACACGAATGCGTTTGATCGGAAGGCAGTGTAAGCAAGTAATCCAACAATAAACACACACATGTACGTAAAGTAATGTCTAAGCAGACCGGTCATTTGTACTCTTGTTACATTTTGAGATCCGGATACAAGTCCGTCTAAACCGCGATCGTAAAACATGTTAAGTGGATCACGTTCTCGATTGTAAATCGTTAGCTTTTCCCACTTTTTGATAAATGAGAATAAGGTAATGGCCCCGACTGCGACGCCGATTGTCATAAATAATTCTGTATTCCAACCATGAAACATGGAAAGCTTAACAGCAAACTCTGAATTTTCAGCGAGCTGAGGAAGAATAGCTGTTACAGCTGGTTGAATTAGAGGTTTTGCAATAAGGCCAGGGAACAATCCAATTACAATCACAAGGCTCACTAAAATAATAGGACTAATTAGCATTCCAATCGGTGCTTCATGAGCTTTTTTCTCGTGTTCCTCCGGCTTAAATGAACCAAAAAAGGTGCGAACAAACATAATTAGACAGTATAAGAAAGTAAAAATGCTAGCGATCCATGCGAAAATTGGAATCAGCATACCTAAACTTCCAATCTCAGAAATTTCCGTAACTCTCAATGTGCCTGTAAAGAACATTTCTTTTGAGATAAAGCCGTTAAATGGTGGTATACCTGCCATTGAAGCTAGTCCAATTAAGGAAATGGTAAAAGTAATAGGCATAATACTCATTAATCCGCCTAGCTTGCGAATATCTCTTGTTCCCGTTTCATGATCGATAATTCCGGCAGCCATAAACAATCCACCCTTAAATGTAGCATGATTTACTAAGTGGAAGATACCGGCAACCGTTGCTACTGCAAAGTACGCTGTTGAATTGTCCGAATCATAAAAATAGGAAGCAGACCCTATGCCTAAAAGAGCCATAATCATTCCTAACTGACTAATGGTCGAAAAGGCTAAAATTCCTTTTAAATCTTTTTGACGTACCGCGGAAACAGAGCCCCAACATAAGGTGATGATCCCTGCTATTGTTAGGATCCAGAACCATTCCCAAGAACCACCAAATAGAGGGGTTAACCTTGCTACAAGATAAATTCCTGCTTTTACCATTGTAGCTGAATGGAGGTAGGCACTTACTGGAGTAGGAGCTTCCATTGCATCGGGTAGCCAAATGTGAAACGGAAATTGAGCAGACTTAGTAAATGCTCCAAGTAAGATCAAAATCATAGCTGGAATAAAGATCGAGCTTGCAGCAATGAGATCAGCCTGTTCGATTAATTCTCTTATACTAAACGTTTCTGCAACACCGTATAAAAGTGAAAAGCCGGCAAGCATCGAAAATCCACCAAATACAGTGATTAGCATTGATTTTTGAGCACCATAAATGGACTTATCCCGATTATACCAATAGCTGATTAGTAGTGCTGAAGCAAGACTTGTCAGCTCCCAGAATATGTAGAGAACAATTAAGTTATCTGATAAGACAACGCCAAACATCGCACCCATAAACATTAATAGATAGACGTAAAATTGGTGAAGTTGTTCTTTGGTTTTATCTAAATAAAAGATGGAATAAAGAACAACTAAAACACCAATACCTGATATTAGTAAGGCAAATAAAAGGCTTAACCCATCAACGTAGGCTGTGAAATTAATACCGAGCGACGGTACCCATTCAACTGTTTTTGATACAACATTGCCATCTGATGTAGTAGATAGAAAACGTATAAAGTACAAAAACAATACTAACGGAATGAATAGGACAAACCAGCCAGTATGGGCTTTTTTTACATAACGAAACAAAAACGGGATAAAGACTGCACCTAGAAAAGGTGTGAGTATAGCCCAATGCAAAATTGACAAGATGAAACCTCCTCACGATTGACATAAGACGAAAACGTCTGATTCTCTATAAAGACTCTAGCAAAGATTATCTTAAAAGAAAAGGGAGATCCCCCGACGCATCAACCTTTTTAAAAAAACTACTAAATATGAAGAAAGTCGTTCTAGAATAAAAAAATTCATTAAATTATGTATACTTCTTAAAGGATTTTCCTACAATTTAGGTATGACAAAAATAAGGTGCGCACTTCAATGAAAACTAGAACAAAAGCCTACATCTGTGGTGGGATATTTTTAATCATGGTCGTTGCTGGAGGGATATCTGATTCTATTGTGAACCAGAAACGCTCAGAATATATACGAGGTCAAAATATCCAAGGCGATTATGGTGACCTTAACGATGAGTTTGCTCCAAGAGAATACATTAAGATTCGTCCTAAGCAAACAAAAGAGGAGTTGCCTGAATAAGGCACTCCTCTTTTAGTACTGTATATTCTTAAGATGTACGCTTGATTTTTGAATCAAGAGACCGCTTCACAATTTCAAGTTTAATGAGTTCTACAAATTCATTACTCAATTCAAGTTCAATGGCTTTATAATACGTTTCAATGAGAAGATCATCCGATAAATGCTTCATCTTGTCCTGCTGCCAATTTGCAACAGGGTCACCTCCCTTTAAAGATGGTTTGTCCAAAATGGGTAAACGTTGAACCTCTCGATGAATCATGTTCTTGTTTTTTTAATCCTACCACGTTCTACATAGGAGAACAATCGTTCGTTTGTCCACAAACAAACGTGGATAACCTGTGTTCATAGTGTGTATAAAAGTTAATAGTGCTTATTTAATGAGGTTTTATATCGTGTATAAAGTTATCCACAAATTTAGCGATTGACAGATATTGTCGAAAGAATTATTTGAATTATACGTAGATCATATGAAGAAGTAGTGTTTTTAGCGGAAATCATTGATTTAAGGAGTGTTAGAAGGTATAGTTTTACATTGATAGAAAAGTCGATGAGAGCACATTTGAAAAAATAATGAGGTGTAGGGATGTTCAAAAACCTTTTACCTAATCAGTATGTTCAGAGCATTTATGAAATTAACTTAGATGAACTGCAGAAAAAAGGTATCCGCGCAATTATTACGGACTTAGATAATACATTGGTAGAATGGGATCGACCAGAGGCTACTCCGGAAGTAAGAGAATGGGTAAAAAGGATTAAGGAACATGATATGGTTGTCACGATTGTATCAAATAATACGGAGAAGCGCGTGAAGGCATTTGCAGACCCTGAAGAAATGGTCTTCATTCATAGTGCTAGAAAGCCGATGAGGCGTTCTTTTGTCCGAGCTTGTCAGCAAATGGGGGTAACTCCTGAGCAGACCGTAGTAGTGGGTGATCAGATTTTTACGGATGTATTAGGAGGGAATCGTGCAGGGCTTCAAACGATTTTAGTTGTTCCGGTAGCAAAGTCGGATGGACTTGCTACATTATTAAATCGACGCGCTGAGCGCTTTGTTTTAAGATGGATGAGAAAGAAAGGATTGATCCAGTGGGAGAATCAGGATTAAACACAGAGCCGATTTATTGCACAGGCTGTGGAGTAGAAATTCAAACAGAAAAAAAAGGTGAGCTTGGTTATGCTCCACCTTCTGCATTAAAACGTGAAGTAGTTATTTGTCAGAGATGTTATCGTTTAACTCATTATAATGAAGTGCAAGATGTTTCTCTGACAGATGATGATTTTTATAAGATTTTAAATACCATTTCTGAAAAGAACGCTCTAATCGTAAAGGTTGTTGATGTGTTTGACTTTACAGGTAGCTGGCTGCCTGGTCTGCATCGATTTGCTGGTGGAAATGATGTCTTTCTAGTTGGAAATAAGGTTGATTTGCTCCCGAAACTTATTAATCGTAACAAAGTCATTAATTGGATGAAATACTCTGCGAAGCAGCTAGGATTAACTCCAAAGGATGTCTCCTTAATGAGTACGAAAACCGGTGAGGGAGTTCTTGAGGTTGCAGCTCAGATTGATGAGCTACGTAGAGGGAAAGATGTGTATATCGTCGGGTGTACAAACGTAGGAAAATCATCTTTTATTAATCAATTGATTAAGCAATTTGCCGGAGATACGGATCAATTAATTACGACTTCGCATTTCCCAGGTACAACCTTGGATGTAATTGATATTCCTCTTGATGATGGACAAACCATGTTTGACACGCCTGGTATCATTAATCATCATCAAATGGCTCATTATGTTTCGGAGGCAGGTCTTAAGACCATTACACCTAAAAAAGAATCAAAGCCAAGAGTGTATCAATTAAACAGTGAACAAACATTGTTCTTTGGTGGATTAGCAAGGATGGATTTCGTAGCAGGCGAACGATCTTCATTTGTTTGTTATTTATCAAATGAATTGATGATTCATCGGACAAAGCTTGATAAAGCAGATGAGCTATACAAACAGCATACTGGGACACTCCTTGTGCCACCAGATCAAAAAGAACCTTTAGAGCTAACTAAGCATTCCTTTACGATAACTGACCAGTTAAGTGATATTGTCTTCTCAGGGTTAGGTTGGGTTACGGTAAGGGGAGAAAATATAAAAATTGAAGCATATGCTCCTAAAGGTGTCGGAGTATCTATTCGACCATCCATTACATCAGGATAAGGGGTGGAATGATGAAAAAAGTATTTGGGTTGCTTGGTCACCCAATTGGCCATTCAATGTCACCGATCATGCATGAGGCAGCATACAAAGACATGAGTCTAGAGGCTACTTACGTTGGGTTTGATGTTACGCCTGATCAATTAGAGAATGCGGTAAAAGGGATCCGTTCGCTTGGAATTAGCGGTTGTAATGTAACGATCCCTCACAAAGTCGAAGTGATGAAATATCTTGATGAAATTGATGAAGAGGCGCGTCAAATTGGAGCGGTTAATACAATTGTAAATGTAGATGGCTACCTTAAAGGGTTTAATACAGACGGTCGCGGATATATCCAATCGTTACTTACTGTTGCCGAAGGTCTCCGTGACCAAACGATTCTAGTTATTGGTGCTGGTGGAGCAGCCAGAGCAGTTGTCGCGGCCTTAGCAGCTCATCATCCTAGTGAGATTGTTATTGCTAACCGTACGGAAGAAAAAGCACAAAGGCTAGCGGAAATGTTCGCGGGTACCAAAGTATCTGTACAGGTTTCATCTATACATGAAGCTGAAGAGCGGCTGGGAAAGTTTTCAATCATTATTAATACAACCTCAGTTGGAATGAGCCCACATGTGACAGAACAGCCGATTTCACTTCAGAACCTTGCAAGAGGATCAGTTGTTAGTGACTTAATCTATAATCCAATAGAGACTACACTTCTTAAAGAAGCGAAACAAAAAAAGGCTCATACGTTAAATGGAGTAGGGATGTTTGTACAACAAGGTGCCTTATCCATTAAACACTGGACAGGCCACTTCCCTAATTTGGAGCCAATGCAAGACGTTGTGTTAAGTCAGTTAAATAAAAGTAAATGATTTTGAAGGAGAAGTATAATGCTAACAGGTAAACAAAAACGATTTTTACGTTCAAAAGCACACCACTTAAACGCTATTTTTCAAGTGGGTAAGGGTGGAACGAACGACAACATGATCGACCAAATAAAAGAAGCGCTTGAAGCCCGAGAATTGATTAAGGTGAGCGTCTTACAGAATTGTGAATATGATAAAGATGAAGTGGCAGCTGCCATTACTAAAGGCACAAAAGCACAACTCGTTCAAGTGATTGGAAATACAATTGTTCTTTACAAACAATCAAAAGAAAATGCTACTTTGGTGTTACCAAGATAGCGAAAAGAGTGAATCAAATGTCAGGTAAGAAGATAGGTCTTTTTGGAGGAACCTTTGATCCTCCTCATTTCGGGCACATGCTTATCGCTCAGGAAGCATTGCATGAGTGCGAACTGGACGAGATTTGGTTTATTCCAGTGTCGACACCTCCGCATAAAAAAAGAGATGTGACGCCAGGATCGGATCGTTTAGAGATGCTTATAAGAGCGATAGAGGAAGAGCCTAATTTCTACGTCTCTGATGCTGAATTAAAGCGATCTGGTCGGTCCTATACGGTTGATACAGTCAAACATTTTGCCGAAACCTATCCATCTCACGAATTTTATTTTATTATCGGTGGAGATATGATCGAATCACTTGGCGACTGGAAGGACATTGAAACCATCCTGGACCTTGTGACGTTTATTGGAGTGGACCGAGGTGGACATACCGAACCTTCACCACGCTATAAAGATCGAATCCAGCATTTAGATTTGATTCAAGTTGACTTTTCCTCTACCAAGATAAGAGAAAGAGTTCAAGAATCAAAACCGATTCGCTATATGGTACCTGATAAAGTTGATTCCTATATTCAAGAGGGAGGACTTTATGGATCAAAAACAAGCGTTAGAGCTCGTTAAACCACATTTGACAGAAGGTCGATATATTCATACGCTTGGTGTAATGGAGACAGCTGTAACACTTGCTGAGCGATTTGGTGAAGATCCAAAGAAAGCAGAAACAGCAGCCGTTTTTCATGACTATGCCAAATATCGGGATAAGAATGAAATGAGAGAACTCGTCAAGGAAAAGCTGGAATGTACAGATATTCTTGACTATAGCGATGAACTGCTTCATGCTCCATGTGGTGCTTATTTTGTAGAAAATGAAATCGGGATAACGGATCAAGCTATTTTAATCGCGATCTCGTCTCATACAACGGGTCGACCGAACATGAGTCTGCTTGAAAAGATTATCTTTTTAGCGGATTATATTGAGCCGAACAGAAAGATGCCAGGAGTGGAAGAAGTCAGAGAACACTCAGAAACAAGTCTAGATCTTGCGATACTAAAAATGCTTGAGAATACAATTACATTTTTAGTCAGTAAAAGACAGACACTATATCCATTAACACTTGAAACATATAATGAATTTGTTAGACATCTTGAGGGGAGTTTTGATAAGTAGTGAATAATGATCAATTGTTATCTTTAGCGATAAACACAGTGGATGATAAACGAGCGGAGCAAATTGTTGCAATGGATATGAGAGGGATCTCGCCTATTGCGGATTATGTAGTGGTTTGTCACGGTAATTCAGAAAAACAGGTTCAGGCCATTGCGTTTGAATTGAAAAAAGTAGTTCAAGAACAAGGAATCGAAATTCAACGTTTAGAAGGTTATGATCAGGCACGTTGGGTGTTACTCGACTTAGGGGATGTAGTGGTTCACGTGTTCCACAAAGAAGATCGATTGTATTATAACCTTGAAAAATTATGGGGAGATGCGCCAACCGTTGAGATTGAGAAGGTACTTGGATAATGGAATTAAAACCAGGTTTAACAGCTACTTTAACGGTCGCCCGTAAAGCTGATTTTGGTTATTTTTTAACTGATGGTGAAACAGATGTGCTGCTTCATAAGCGTGAAGCAGGTGGAGAACATGAGATTGGCTCATCTCTTGAGGTGTTCCTTTATCATGATCATCAAAATCGTCTGTCAGCAACTATGGAAAAACCTCACGTTAAGAATGATGAGTTTGCTTGGCTTGAATGTATTCAAGTGAAAAAAGGCCATGGCGTCTTTCTTTACAATGGAATTACTCGTGATTTGTTTGTTTCAATGGATGAGCTTCCTGAAGATGATGATTATTGGCCAGCACGCGGAGACAAAATGCCGGTACGCTTGAGTTGGGATAAGAAAGGTCGCTTAATGGGTGCTCTTGTCAGAGGGCTCCCTTTAGAGAATGTCTCTGTAAAAGCAGATCCAATTGTCTTAAATCAAGATGTTTCAGGTCATGTATATCATTACGTTGACGAAGGTGCTCTAATCTTCACAGATAAAGGGTATTTAGCATTTATGCACGATGATGAGATGACTGGAAAACTTCGTATCGGAGAACGTGTGCGTGCCCGTGTTGTGTATGTTAGGGAAGATGGCAGAGTAAATGTGACAATGAAAGCATTAAGAAGTGAACGTCAAAAAGACGATGCTACTACCTTACTGGACTATCTAAAAACTCACGATGGCTCAATGCCCTTTGGGGACAAGTCTTCTCCTGAATCCATTCAAGGTGCGTTTCAAATGAGTAAGGCTTCTTTCAAACGAGCTCTAGGGAAATTATTGAAAGATGGTCAAATTGAGCAACGGCATGGTTGGACCTACCTGAAGGATCAGTCATGAATTATACTGGCTTTGCCTCTCTTTACGATTATTTGATGGCAGATGCACCGTATGCCGGGTGGCTAGAATTCGTTAAAGAGAGCGTTCAGGGTCAACCTTTACATGGGCTGAAGTTTATAGATGTTGGATGTGGCACTGGAGAACTGTTACTTTTAATGCTTAAACAAGGAATGAACGGAACTGGGTTGGACCTTTCTCCGGAAATGCTAACGGTGGCTCGTGCAAAAGCGGAGGAAGAGGGATTTTCGCCACTTCTGATTGAAGCGGATATGACGAGCTTGCCGAAGCTAGATGAGTATGATCTCGTAACAGTCTTTTGTGATTCATTAAACTATTTACGTAGCGCGGATGATGTTCAATTGGCCATTGCAGGGTTTGCTCAACAGCTTAAAAAGAACGGTCTACTTTTATTTGATGTGCATTCTGAGTATAAGATTAATGAAGAGTTTGTTGGACAAACCTTCGCAGATGCTGACGAGGATGTTTCGTACATTTGGAACTCTTTTAGTGGCGTAGAGCCGAACAGTGTGGAGCACGAATTAAGCTTCTTCGCTAAAACCGAATTTGGTCATTACGAGCGAACGGATGAGTTACATGTTCAAAAGACATTTTCCATTGATCAGTACTGTACGTGGCTTCAACATGCTGGGTTCAAAGTAGTGTCGGTCACAGCTGACTTTACACAAAATGAGCCAACGGACAAAAGCGAACGAATTTTTTTCAAAGCGATAAAATTGTAGCAGGAAATGGCTTACATTTGGTGAATAGTGAAGAGGAAGACTTTTATTTAGAAAGTCTTCCTTTTTTGTAGAGTGAATCTTCAATATGTTTTTTTTCAATGTAATATTTACGATGTGTTCGTTGAAACAAATGATCAAACATCAATCCAGTTTCGTTTCGCAGTACATCAATACCTTCTCCAGTAATTCCTCCGGGAACACAAATCCTTTCTTGAAGACTTGTTAACGTAAACCGTTTCTCCTCAAATAACTTCCCAAGACCAATTAACATGTTTGTAGCGAGTTCCGTTGCTTCATCCTCTGTAATGTTTGTTTGTCTAACTGCTGCATCAATGAACCCTTGTGTTAAAAAGCTAAAGAAGGCAGGTCCGCAGCTTGCAATGTCGGAGGAAACCCGGGTGATGTCTTCGCTAATTTCAAGAGGCTCAGAAATATGTCTAAGTAAATGAGTTAATTTCTCTTTGTCAAGTGGCGTACATCTGCTCCCAAAGCTTAGTAAAGACGGTCCGGAAAGGGTCTGGTTTATTAAGCTTGGTATCGCTCTTGCTACTTTAGAAGGGACGTTTGACTCAATAGCTTCCACTGTGATGGGACTTGTTATCGATACAAGTAAATGTGACGGTTGTAAATGATCGGTTATTTCCTCAAGTAAGGAGGGTATTTGTGGCGGCTTCACACATATAAAAATGATCTTAGAATGATCCACTAAATCTTTTGCGGATGAAGCTATCTGTACTTGTGAGTATGCCTCCTTTAAAAGTAGAGCCTTTTGCTCGCTCCGGTTAAAAATAGTTATCTCCTGCTCCTGTATGGCATTTGATTCTAAAAATGCGTCCACAAGCATCGTCCCCATACTTCCTGTTCCGATAATTCCGATCTCAGTCATCGTTTTCCCCCTTAACAAAGACTCCGTACCATGTCATTAACACAAAATATATGCATTGCAAAATAGAATATGCGGTTAATAAAGTGAGAAGGTGAAATGGATTGCTACAATTCATAAAGACTTACTGGATTCATGTTGTTGCAGGTTTTGCATCAATATTAACGCTTACGCTTGTTATCGTTCTGCTATTTGTGAGCTCTGTACCTCAAAGTGAACATCCAGATCCACTTGAAGAGTGGTTGCAAGGAGATGAACGAACCGACGATGCTGAGGAAGTGGAGAACCTACCTGAACCAAATATCATGGTGGATGTAAAGGGTGCAGTTATGAAACCTGGAATATATGAGCTTTCGCCTCAAAGTAGGGTGGTAGATGCCATCAATGCTGCAGGTGGATTATCGGAGGAGGGTGATGCAAATCAATTAAACTTTGCACTGATCCTGCAAGACGAAATGCAAATTTACGCGCCTAAAGAAGGGGAGGAACTGTCTGGCACGCCCTCGCAAAACGTAGTGAGTGCCTCCGCTCAACAAGATCGTCATTCAGGTGGACCGTTAGTTAATATTAATACTGCTTTAGAAGCGGAGCTTGAAACGTTAAACGGCGTTGGTCCGTCAAAATCAGCAAGCATTATCGCTTATCGAGAGGAGAATGGTCCTTTTACGGTGATAGAGGACTTAATGAATGTGAGTGGAATCGGTGAAAAATCGTTTGAAAAGCTTAAATCAGAAATTACTGTACAATAATCAGATGTTGACGGACTTATGTAACCTTCCTTACACTAGTTAAGCACAGATTCACGGTTTTACTAAAAAGGAGAGTCACAAAAATGGAACGTATTTCATGGGATCAATATTTTATGGCGCAAAGTCATTTATTAAGTTTACGTAGTACTTGCCCAAGGCTGATGGTAGGGGCAACGATTGTTCGTGAGAAAAGAATTATTGCAGGGGGCTATAACGGCTCTGTAAGCGGTGAGGCGCATTGCTTAGATGATGGATGTATGGTCGTTGATAATCACTGTATTAGAACCGTCCATGCTGAAATCAATGCCTTGCTTCAATGTTCAAAGTTTGGTGTTCCAACAGAAGGAGCAGAAATCTATGTAACCCACTTTCCGTGTGTTCATTGTTCGAAATCTATTATTCAGGCTGGAATTCGTCGTGTGTACTACGCCCAGGAATATAAAAATGATCCTTATGCCGAGCAAATTTTTAAGGCAGCAGGGGTTGAATTTATTGCGGTTGAGTTAGATGAGGCTATAATGGATCGCCGCTATCAAGAAAAGTTAAATTTAACTGTATCCTTACTAAAAGAACTTGAAAAAGCAGATATTCCAACCGAGCTTTTACAAGACTTCCTCTCTAAGAGTCGTGAGATCTATTCTAAAGTGTAATCTAGGCAGGAGGGAATAGTATAAGACTTTTGTTCATTGGGCTGATATCAGCCGTTCTGGGGTTGTTAAGTGCGATTCGAGAGGTCGACCTTCCATTATGTATAAGTATTGCTCTTTTACTCATATACTGTTTACTGCAAAAAGAACAAAGAGTGAAGGCGTTGCTCCTTGCTCTATTGATATTCTTGCTTTTCTTTTTGCGCGGGGAGATTGCTGAAAAAACAAATGTGTCCTCATTTGAAGAGGGGCATCTAACAGCTCAAGGAATCATCAAGGGCATTCCAAGAGTGAATGGTGATTCAATTTCTTTTCAAGTTAAAGTGGAGAACGGCGAGCGGTTTCAGGTTTCGGGTATCCTGGCTCATGAACATGAACAAAGAATTTGGAATCAGCTCCGACCTGGTGACCGTTGCACTTTAAATGGGAAAATTGAGAGTCCAAATAAAGCCTCTAACTTTTTTCAGTTTAATTATGAAAGGTACCTCTATCAACAATCGATTCATTGGCTCTACCAAATAAATCCTTCGCAATCTACATGCGAAAGTGACCGTGGGACTTGGTTAGATCAGTTTAATAATTGGCGAATGGGTCGCATTCACTCTATTCAAGAAACGTATCATGAAAGTACATCAGGCTTAATTGTAGCGCTCACTTACGGGGATCGGTATTTCATTGATCAAGATGTATTGTCGGCTTATGAAAAGCTTGGAGTCATTCATTTGTTGGCTGTTTCCGGAATGCATGTGGGTATGCTTACGGCTTTTCTGTTTTATTTGTTTATTCGATTGGGCTTAACGAAGGAAAGAGCGATGGAGCTATTAATGTTCGTATTGCCTTTTTATGCAATCTTTGCAGGAGCCGCTCCGCCGGTGATTCGAGCGTCTTCTATGAGTTTTGTTGTGCTTTTATGTTTACGATTAAAAACAAAGGTTCATCCATTGTTTGGTATTGCTATCGTTAGTTTTCTATTCCTTATGATTAATCCGTATGCCTTACTGCAGCTAGGTTTTCAATTATCTTTTCTTATTTCCTTTTCTCTTCTCATTTCTGCCCCGTCAATCCGTACAATGTATCCATCCTATATTAAACAAATGATGTCTGTAACATTAATCGCGCAGCTCATTACCTTACCATTAATTCTTTATCACTTTTATGAATGGAATGTGATCAGTCTCCCACTTAACTTAATCTATATTCCATTTATCACAATGGTTGCTCTTCCCTCGTCATTCCTTGCAAGTGTGTTCGACTTATTCCTCCCGAGTGTTTTAAATCTCCCTTACTATTTGCTTGAAGCCATTGTTCCTCCCGTTCATCACACACTCATGTACATAAATCGCTTGTCACTTGGATCCTACAACCCGGGCAAACCAACTGGATGGCAGATCTCCATGATGTACCTTGTCATTCTATATGTCCTTTACATCTGGGAAATCCAGCGTAAGCAGTGGATGGTGCGCTCACTTATATCGATACTAATTGTTCTGTTAACTATGAAGCTGACACCCTATCTTAAACCTGTGGCCACAGTTACGATGCTCGATGTAGGACAAGGAGATAGTTATGTAATCGAACTACCAAGAAGAAAAGGAATTATTGTCATTGATACTGGTGGTGTGATTCGTTTTTCGAATGAACCGTGGCAAAAACGAAAAAATCAGTTTGATACAGGAAAAGATGTAGTTGTTCCTTATTTAAAAGCAAAAGGGATTTCATCAATTGATCAATTGATATTAACCCACGGAGATCATGATCATATCGGGGGAGCGGAAAGGATTCTGGGGCAAATGACTGTTAAAGAGCTTTTGTATGGAAGTGGACCGGTGACTAAGGACGGCGAGAAAGAAATGCTGCGTTCATTTTTTGATGAAGGGACTAAGATTTCACTTGTAGAGGCGGGAAACACGTGGAGTTATGGTGACAATACATTTGTAGTACTCTCTCCATTCCCAGATGAAAGGGAAGAAGATATCAATGAACGATCAATTGTGATTGCAGCATCGATAGAAGGTGTGACTTGGTTGTTTACAGGAGACTTAGGAGAGAAGGGTGAGCTACGCCTTTTGGAACATTATCCAAACTTACAAGTGGATATTCTGAAGGCGGGTCATCATGGGAGTCTAACATCATCGTCTGAGCCTTTACTTGATCACATAAAACCAAGTATTGTCCTTATCTCTGTAGGGCGAAATAACCGTCATGGCCATCCCCACCCTGAGATTATATCTAGGTTTGAAGCGCGGAGAATGAGAATTTATCGTACCGATCTTGATGGGGCAGTGCAAATTATATGGAAACGGGGAGATATCGATGTAAAAACGGTGTTTGATTCAAACAAAACAGGACCTTAATATAAAGTCCTGTTTTCCGTGTGTGCGCCCAGCATGGGTGATAACTTGGTGGTGAAAGTCCACTACAGGCTTGGCAGTAGGAACTGTTAGCTGACGGCAAGGGTGTCCATCGC